>NZ_JBYBLQ010000012.1:0-126702 GCF_059337855.1 Stenotrophomonas maltophilia complex sp. Om-AH-Sm3
TGCAGGGTGTCCGCGGCATGGATGCCGCGGCCAAGCCCCCATGGACGGGTTTACGGCGTCCCCGCAATCCGACACCGCCCCGCCAAACCACAGCCAACCCAGAGCCGCTTTGGCTTTGGCTTTGGCTGTTGCCGGCCAGCGGCCGGCACTACCGCGGGTGCAGGGCGCAGCCCTGCCGCCCCCCCCTCCCCTGCGCACGAAAACGATTTCACTGATTTCAGCAAACCGTCATCCCTTCGCCACGCCAGTACCATATTGCGCAGCAGCATGCGCCTGCGGGCGACCCGTGCTAAAAATCGCCCGCCCATCGCTTAGATCGATCCAAGACGACGCTGCGATGGCCGGGAGTTGGGGGAGCAGCAACAGGACGTACCAGGCCACGCGCGCGGCGCCACTGGCAGTTGCTTGGCGACAGCGACAAAGTCACTTCAAATTAGATCGATTCAAGTTGTCCGTGCCACGTCACCGGATCAATCCATGAGAGAGGGAGAGATGGGAATGCAGCATTCAACACGTACGCATGGCCAGGACGCATTGTCGTTGGCCATCGCGCTGGCCTTGGCCGCCGCCGTCATTCCGGGTGGCGCCGCCGCGCAACAGGCCGCTTCCACCGGCTCGCAGGACGCCACCACCCTGGACAGCGTCCAGGTCACCGGCTACCGCTACGCCATTGAAAAGAGCCTCGAGCAGAAGCGCGACGCCAACGCGGTGGTCGAGGTGATCACCGCCGAGGACGTCGGCAAGTTCCCCGACAAGAACGTGGCCGACGCACTGCAGCGCGTGCCCGGCGTGGTCATCACCCGCAGCGGTGGCGAAGGCAAGAGTGTCAGTGTGCGCGGCCTCGCGCCGGACCTGACCCTGACCCAGTTGAACGGCAACTTCGTCGCCTCGTCGGAGACCAACAACGAAGCGACGCGCTCCTTCAACTACACCCTGCTGCCATCGAACATGTTGTCCAGCGCGGAGCTGTTCAAGTCGCCGGAAGCACGCATCGACGAAGGCGGCATCGGCGGCACGGTCATCCTGCATACCCGCCGCCCGCTGGACATGGAATCCAACTCCGGCTACGTGAACCTGGAGGGCACCACCTCCGATACCAGCCACGATGTCGATCCGCAGGCGTCCGCGCTGTACTCGTGGCACAGCAAGGATGAGCGCTTCGGCGTCCTCGTCGGCGTGACCCAGCAGAAGCGCACCACCCGCACCATGGAAGCCAGCACCGAGGACTACCAGTGGTACGGCAATGGCACCACGGCCCGCGATGCCAACGGCAACCTGCTGGAGCAGGATGGCATCCACTACTGGTGGGGCCAGTCCGGCTTCAACAACCAGGCTGGCAAGAACTACAGCGAATTCTTCATGCCGACCTCGGTGAACTTCGCGGTGAAGGAAGAAAAGCGCGAGCGCAAGGGCGGCCAGCTGACCTTCCAGTTCAAGCCGGTCGACAACGTCACGATGACCGCGAACTACTTCCGCTTCGAGCTGCAGGGTGACTACACCCAGAACATGCTGAAGGTGCCGGAGTGGAACCTGGCCCGCTACAACCAGGACGGCAACTGGGCTGGCGGCCGCCTGCTCAACGGCCTGGATTTCGACCCGAGTGGCAGCATCGTCACGGGCGCGCAGTACCAGAAGCTGGCCGGAAAGACCTATTACTGCAGTGAGGAAGAAGCAGCGGCAGCCGGCCTGGAACCCGGTGGCTGGGGCCCGGACGACTGCACCATCCCCACTCCGCAGCTCACCGGTGGATACAGCAAGGAAAAGGCACTGTCGCAGACCGCCGACCTGACCATCGACTGGGATATCAGCCCGCTGTGGAAGGCCTCGTTCACCGGCGGCCGCACCTGGTCCGAAGGTGGTCCGTCGATGAATTTCCGCATGTCGGCCAAGCCGCGCCGCAAGGTTGGCAACCAGTGGCAGTCCGGCAACCAGTACACCGCCTGGGACCTGACCGGCACGCCGTCGGTGCAGTTCTCGCCGGACCTGCAGCAGCAGTTGATGGCGGGCGTGGCCGAAGTCGATACCGGCTCGACCGATTCGTCGTGGATGCAGACCGAGGTCAAGCAGAACTACTTCCAGGCCGACGTCACCAAGCTGTTCGAGGCCGGCTGGCTGGATTCGATCCAGTTCGGCGCCAAGTACCGCGATGGCAAGGTCCACCGCAACACCGGCAACACCTATTGGGTGTGCCCGGGCCTGGATCCGTCCGACTATGACAACAATCGCTACCAGGCCGGCTGCGATCCGACCGCAGGCGATGCGCAACCGGGCTTCTTCCTGTCCAACCCGATCAGCAACATCACCGGCGCGTTCAACGCCAACGTGTTCCCGGGCATCAACTACCCGGCCTACATCGACTACCTGAACAAGACCTACGGTGGCTCGCACAACCGCACCGAAGAAGACTTCGTCTACGACGTCAACGAGAAGATTTATTCCGGCTACTTCCAGGCCAACTTCCGCACTGAGCGGGTACGCGGCAACATCGGCGTGCGCGTGGTGCGGACCAAGCAGTTCGCCCAGTCCAGCGATTCGGTCGAGCGCTTCAACGACTATTTCGTCGACAACGCCAGCGGCGCGCCGATGAGCTGCGATGATCCGGCCGCCGACCCGAACCTGCGCTGCCAGGGTGGCTTCGTCCGCCTGCCCGACCCGCAGGTGCGCGACAAGGTGTATGCCCTGTCGTCGCTGGAAAAGACCTATACCGACGTGCTGCCCAGC
This sequence comes from Stenotrophomonas maltophilia complex sp. Om-AH-Sm3, assembly GCF_059337855.1. Taxonomy (NCBI): domain Bacteria; kingdom Pseudomonadati; phylum Pseudomonadota; class Gammaproteobacteria; order Lysobacterales; family Lysobacteraceae; genus Stenotrophomonas; species Stenotrophomonas maltophilia complex sp. Om-AH-Sm3. The sequence goes on from NZ_JBYBLQ010000012.1 coordinate 2,722, forward strand.
TTCAACATTGCCTGGGACATCACCGACAACCTGGTGCTGCGTGGCGCGGCGTCGAAGGTGGTCGCGCGCCCGAGCTACACCAGCATCGCCTATCCCGGTGGCCTGCGCTACATCAGCGAAGAGTACGCCAACGACCGCCGCGTCACCGGCGGCACCGACACGCCCGGCTGGTACGGCTCGGGCAGCAACAAGGCGCTGGAACCGTTCAAGGCGGTCCAGTTCGACCTGGGCCTGGAGTGGTACTTCAAGCCGGGCGCGGTCGCAGGTGTTTCGCTGTTCCGCAAGAACGTGGACAACTTCACCGTGCCGGTGGTGCGCGACCAGCAGATGAACGTCGGCGGGCAGTCGGTCACCGTGCAGAAGTACGAGACCCAGGCCAATGGCCGCGATGGCGTGTCGCAGGGCGTGGAACTGTATGGCCAGTACACGTTCGACTTCGGACTGGGCGTGCAGGCCAACTACACCTACAACGACACCAACCTGGCCTCGATCGTGCTGGATGGCGAGGAAATCGGCTCCTCGCCGCTGGTCGGCAGTGCCAAGAACCAGGCCAACGTTACGGTGTTCTACGAGAACGACAAGTTCCTGGCGCGCGCCTCGTACAACCGTCGAGGTGAAGTGGTCGGCGGCCTGAACAATGGCATGACCACCTACACCAAGCCTTACAGCCAGCTTGACCTGAACGTGGCCTATAACCTCACCCCGGACTGGACGGTGACCGCGGCCGTACTGAACGCCACCAAGTCCGAGCTGCGCAGCTACATCGGCAACGACAGCCAGGCCCGCCTGCTGTCCAATCTGTACGCCGGGCGCCAGCTGTATTTCGGCGTGAACTGGAAGTTCTGAGGCAGCGCCGGGCCTGGCCCGGCGCAGTCTTGCCCGCCCCGACGGGAATGGTCCTCCACGGCAGCCGCGCTGGTACAGGCGGCTGCCGTTTTCATTTGCCTGCACCGCCGTTCAGCCACCTGATTGACCCTGCCATCGTTGGAAGGTGCACACTGGTTTCACCTCACGAGCACCGAAGGAGCTACAGATGGAATTCCATGTTGACGGCATGACCTGCGGCGGCTGCGCGCGCAGCGTGACCCGCGCGATCCAGCAGATCGATCCCAGCGCCAGTGTGGTGGCCGATCCGCCGACCGGCCTGGTCAAGGTGCAGACCACCGCATCACAGGAGCAGGTGTTCGCCGCGCTGAAGGATGCGGGGTTCCCGCCGCGCACTGCCTGATCCCCTGCTTTCTGCCACAGCGGAGCCCGCCCCCTGCACTGTCACTGGGCGGGCTTTTCAGTGCATGCGAACATGAAAACTCAGTGCTTGCGTGCGCGGCGGCGCACCGCGCCGGTCTTGGCCGCTTCCACCGGCAGCGGAGCCTCATCGTCTTCACCCAGCCGCTGCAGGATCGGGCATTCCGGGCGCTCATCGCCGGCACAGCAGCGGATCAGCGATTTCAGCGTGTCGGCCATCTGCCGCATGTGCTCGATGCGCTGTTCCAGGTCGGCGATGTGCTGCTCGGCCAGCTGCTTGACGTCGGCACTGTGGCGCGACGTGTCGTTCCACAGGCCCAGCAGGTCGCCGATCTCGGCCACCTGGAAGCCGAGATCGCGCGCGCGGCGGATGAAGCGCAGGCGATGGATGTCGGCCTGCGAATACGCCCGATAGCCCGACTCCGTTCTATCCGCCGCAGGAATCAGGCCGATCTGTTCGTAGTAGCGGATCATTTTCGCCGACACGCTGGAGGCCTTGGCGGCGTCACCGATATTCATGCGATTCTCCTTCAGTGGGTCGCAACGGCGGCATCCGCCATTGGCGGCTGGAAGCGGCGCAGGCGCAGTGCGTTGCCCAGCACGAACACACTGGACAGTGCCATCGCACCGGCCGCGAACACCGGCGACAGCAGCACGCCCCAGGCCGGGTAAAGCACGCCGGCGGCCACCGGAATCAACGCGGTGTTGTAGGCGAAGGCCCAGAACAGGTTCTGCCGGATGTTGCCCAACGTCGCCTTCGATAGCGCAATGGCGTTCGGTACGCCCTGCAGGTTGCCCGACATCAGCACCACGTCGGCCGATTCCACCGCGATATCGGTGCCGGTGCCGATGGCCAGGCCGACATCGGCCTCGGCCAGTGCTGGCGCATCGTTGATGCCGTCACCAACGAAGGCGACGTGGCCGTGCGTAGCCTTCAGCCGGCGCACTGCCTCGACCTTGCCTTCCGGCAGCACCTCGGCCACCACTTCATCGATGCCGAGCTGGCGCGCGATCGCCTTCGCGGTCCCGGCGTTGTCGCCGGTGATCATCGCCACCTTCAGGCCCAACCGATGCAGTGCCGCGATCGCTGCCGGGGTGCTCGGCTTGATCGGATCGGATACCGCGATGATCGCGGCCAGGCGACCGTCGATGGCGGCATACAGCGGCGACTTCCCCTGCGTGCCGAGTTCCGCCGCCAATGCTGCGAATGCAGTGATGTCCACGCCCAAGTCGCGCATGAAGCGATCGGCACCGACCTCCACGCGTGCACCCTCGACACTGGCCCGCACGCCCATGCCGGTGACCGATTCGAAGTCGACCATGCCCGGCAACGTGATGCCCTGCCCGGTCGCGGCATCAACAATCGCGCGGGCGATGGGATGCTCCGAGCGCGACTCCACCGCGGCCACTGCCGCCAGAACCCTGTTGCGATCGAAGCCGGCAGCAATCTCCAGATCGGTCAGGCGCGGGCGGCCTTCGGTCAGCGTGCCGGTCTTGTCCACCGCCACCACCTGAGCGTCCTTCAGCAGCTGCAGTGCTTCGCCCTTGCGGAACAGCACGCCCATTTCGGCGCCACGACCGGTTCCGACCATGATCGAGGTCGGCGTGGCCAGGCCCATCGCGCACGGGCAGGCAATGATCAGCACCGCCACCGCATTGACCAGTGCGAAGCTCAGTGCCGGCGATGGACCGAAGATCAACCAGACCGCGAAGGTCGCCAGCGCGGCCAGCATCACCGCCGGCACGAACCACAACGTGACCTTGTCGACCACCGCCTGGATCGGCAGCTTCGAGCCCTGCGCCTGTTCGACCATGCGGATGATCTGCGCCAGCAGGGTCTGCGCGCCCACGGCCGTGGCCCGCACCGTCAGTGCGCCCTTCTGGTTGACCGTGCCACCCACCACGCTGCTGCCCGGCAGCTTCTCGACCGGAATCGGCTCGCCGCTGATCATCGATTCATCGATGTAGCTGCGGCCTTCAACCACCTCGCCGTCGACCGGCACGCGCTCGCCCGGGCGCACTTCCACCAGGTCGCCGCTCTGCACTTCATTGACCGGGATGTCGACCGCGCGGCCGTCACGGACCACATGGGCCACCTTGGCCTGCAGGTTGACCAGGCGCTTGATCGCTTCGGAGGTGCGGCCCTTGGCCCGGGCCTCCAGGAAGCGGCCGAGCAGGATCAGCGCGACGATCACCGCCGCCGCTTCGTAGTAGACGTTCACCGTGCCCGGCGGCAGCAGCCGCGGTGCAAAGGTCGCTACCACCGAATAGCCGAACGCCGCGGCGGTGCCCACCGCCACCAGCGAATTCATGTCCGGCGCCAAACGCAGCAGCGCCGGGAACCCCTTCTGGTAGAAACGGCGGCCCGGAATGGCCAGCACCAGCGCGGTCAGCACGAACTGCAGGTACCAGCTGGCCTGCATGCCGAGGGTGGACATCACCCATGCGTGCATGTCGGGGATCAGGTGCGAACCCATTTCCAGTACGAACACCGGCAGTGCCAGCGCGGTGGCCACGATCAGGTCGCGCTTCAGTCCGGCGCGCTCGGCATCCTTCTTTTCCGCAGCCTGATCATCGGACTGCACACCCGCCTCGATCACACGTGCGTCATAGCCGGCCTTGTCGATCGCGGCGACCAGCGCAGCCACGTCCGCCATGCCACGCACCGTGGCGCGCTCGGTGGCCAGGTTGACGCTGGCCTGGCTGACGCCGGGCACGGCCAACAGCGCGCGTTCGACACGGCCCACGCAGGAAGCGCAGGTCATGCCTTCGACCGCCAGCTCGGTGGTCGCCGCGGGCACGTCATAGCCCACCCGCTCCACTGCCTGGACAAGCGCCGCGCGATCCACCGGGCCCGACGGACGAATGTCCGCCCGCTCGGTGGCCAGGTTCACCGAGACACTGCCCACGCCCTCGACCTTGGACAGTGCTGCCTCGACCCGGCCTACGCAGCTGGCGCAGGTCATGCCCTCGATGGGCAGGCTGATGGTGGAGGGGCTGGCGGGGGCGGCAGCGGCGCGCGGCGTGCTCATGATCGGATTCCCGGGTTTCCTTCTGGATGCGGACAGGCTAAACCTTGCCATCGTGGGAAGGTCAAATCCAGCCTGTCCGCATACCTTGAAGGGGGCGCCGCCCCCGGTGTTCCGTTTCCGCATCCACGCATGGCGTGGATCTACCGGCGGAGGCCGGTCTCCTCAGAAGGTGAACACATACTCCAATGCGAACTCGCGGCCGACCGCGCTCAGCAACCGGGTCGGGGCGAAGTCATAGTCCAGCTTGTACGGGTCCTTGTGGTTCCAGCTGGCCGAATTGAACACGTTGTTGACGTAGACATTGACCTTGGCGTGCTCGGTCACCTGGTAACCCACGTTGACGTTCCAGGTGATGAACGGCCCGACCCGGCCGAAGTAGCGCGAGGTCTGCTGGCCCGCGTTGGGGTTCGGGTTCACCGAGCCATCCGGCAGCTGTGCCGGTTCCAGGCAGTTCAGCGACGGACTGTCACTGGGCACGTAGCCGTCGGCGAACGGCAGGCAACCGCCGGGATTGTCCAGGCGATCGGTGCCCCAGTGATAGCGCACGCCCGGCACCGAACCCACGCGGTCGGCATAGACGTTGGCGTTCCAGTTGCCGCGCTGCCAGGCCAGGCTCGCGCGCAGCTTGCTGCGCAGGTCTCGGTCGCGCCGTTCCGGGTTCGGGTCGTTGGCGTAGCGCTGTTCCTTGGTCGAGATCTGGTTGGTGTAGTTCAGGCCCAGCTGGAAGCTGCCCCACTGCGCGGTTTCCAGGCGATAGCGTGCAGTCAGGTCGATACCGCGCACTTCCCGGCTGGCCAGGTTGAACGGGCCGCGCTCGATCGACACCAGCCGGCCGCTGCTGTCACGGTTCACGCGGGCCAGAATGCCGGCGCAGTAATCGCCACCGGCCGGATTGGCCCACGGCGTGCCATCGATGTTCTTGCCGGTCAGGCAGCCGGCCTCGCTGGCCAGCACCTCGTCGGCGCCGACGTCGACGATCATGTCTTCCAGCTTGATCGCCCAGTAGTCGGCGCTGACCGACAGGTTCGGCATCACGTCCCAGACGAAGCCGACCGTCCACGAATCGCCGGTTTCCGAACGCAGCAGCGGCGTGCCACGCCGGTTCACGTCGAAGGTGTACCAGACATCGGTGTTGCCCACGCCACAGTTGTTGACCAGGTAGGCACCGCTCTGGATGCAGCGCAGGCGGTCATAGGTCTGCACTTCGGAACTGCTCGGCTGGCCCAGCAGATAGTGCATGTCCGGCGCGTGGAAACTGGTGGCGTACGAGCCACGCACCAGCAGCGATTCGACCGGGCGCCATTCCAGGCCGACGTTCCAAGTGGTCTCCTTCTGGCTGCCGATATCCAGCGTTTCACTGCTGTCATCGGCCTTGTAGTTGCCATAGCGGTCGTAGCGGGCGGCCGCGGTGGCCGTCACGCTCTCCAGCAGCGGGATCTTGAACTCGACGCCGGCCGAGTAGCGGGTGCGCTCGCCGCCACCGCGATCGACGTTCTGCAGATCGAAGTCGATGCCGGCGCGCGGGTCCGGGCTGAGGTGATAGCCCTGCTGCGCGACTTCGGCCACGGCGGCGAACGAGATCGGGCCGGCCCAGCCCTGGAACAGTTCGCCGGTGATATCCGCCGAGGCCTGGTTGACCCACGATGACGCGCGGTTCCTGGCCACCGCACCCATCTGCCAGTACTGGTCCGGCGTGAGCGGATTCCACCAGCGCGATTCGTTCAGCGCGTAGATCGCCTCGCCGTTGGCGGTGGTGCCCAGGCGCGGGCCGAGGAAGTAGTCGTACGACTTCTGCTTGTCGACCACGTTCTGCCGTTCTTCCACGCGATAGTAGGAACGGCCCACCGTGGCGCTCCAGTCGAAGCGGTCGGCAAGGCGTCCACGCAGGCCCGCGCTCCAGTCCCATGACAGCTCGCGGTTGGTGTTGCGCAGGGTGTCCAGGCCGCCGACTTCGTTCGGGGTGAACTGGCGCACGCCCAGGATCGGGCGGTTGCGGTTGGCATCCCAGTAGTAGCCGTTGTCATCGTCGATCAGCGAGACGCTGGGTGGATTGGTGCCCCAGATCGCTTCGGAGCGGTACACCGCCAGGTTGGTCCAGGCCTGCAGGTCGCTGCTGAAATCGAAGGTGGCATACAGGTTGCCGGACACGTTCTCGGCACCACCGGTCAGCAGCCAGTTGGCGTAGTCGGCGCTCATGCCGCACAGGCGGCCGGTGTTGGTGATGCGGTTGGCGGCGTAGTTGTAGACCAGTCGATCGGCCGTGTAGTACTCACCGTCGAACTTCTCGCAGGTACCGGTGGGCGGCGCCAGGCGCTGGCCCGTCGTCGGATCGATCAGCGCCAGCCCGGCCGTGGGACGGAAGCCGACCTTGCGCTGCTCCATGTTCCAGGACGCATACGGCGCATCATCGGCATCGTCCATCTGCGGGCGGTCGCGGCCGAACAACGGATCGCGCTTGGTGTACTGCAACGCATAGGTCACGCTCCAGTTGTCACCCGTTTTGCCGCCGGCCCATGACAGGTCCCAGGTGTCGCGCCCGCCTTCGGTGGAGGTGCCGCCGCGCACGCGCACTTCGTCGCCGTCGTAGTTGGTTTTGAGGATGACGTTGACCACGCCGGCGATCGCGTCCGAACCATAGATGGCCGAGGCGCCGCCGGTCAGTACTTCGATGCGTTCCACCGCTGCGGCCGGAATGTTGCCGTAGTTGGAGAAATTGGTTTCACCGCCATACGGCAGCGGGTAATCGGCCACGCGACGGCCGTTGACCAACAGCAGCGAGCGGTTCGGGCCCATCCCGCGCAAGTTCAGCCCGCTGGCATTTGGCGTGTGCGAACCCCACTGCGAGGCGGCTTCAACGGTGCCGGTCGCTTCGGTGAGCGTCTTCAGCGCGTCATACACGCTGACGAAGCCCTCTTTCTGGATCTGCTGCGCGGTGATCACGTTGACCGGGGCCGGGCCTTCGACACTGGCGCGCTTGATGCGCGAACCGGTAACGGTGACCGCATCCAAGTCCTTGGTGGACGAACTGGCCGCTTCCTGTGCACCAGCGGCCAGGGGAAACAGGACCAGGACCAGTGCCTGGGACAGCAGGTGACGACGCTTGCGAACGGACTGAGCCATGGGTGATTGCTCTTGGAAAGTGTGGACGCACGGACGGTGGTGGCGTAGCACGACGGCTGATCCGGGTACCGGGATCGGTTCACGACCGTCCCAGCCCCTCCCCTGTGGATCGATCCAAACTAAAGCACAGCTGAACCGCGCCGGGCATGCGGCGATGCAGCAACCGCTGGCGGAATGCCGCTATCGGCTGCCGGTATCCAGAACAATCAAAGGGTTGCGCAACATCGCTGAGAGAACGGCGCACACGACAATGACACGAACGCGACAATCGCGCGCGGAACGGTTTTGTCCGCCCTCAGCGATTCCCCTCACCCGATCGAGTCGGGACGAAGTGGTCATTTCGGAGGGTGTAGTGGCTCGACGCATCGCCTCCGGGTCCGATACCCCACCACTCGATGGTGATCCCGCCGCCCTGCCAGATGACCGAGGAAAAGTCGGATTCACTGTGGGGTCGCCCCGAGTTCTGGCTGGCCAGAGACAGGGCCTCAGGGCAGCTGCTGATCCGTATCCTGCCCCGCTCCACGGGCTCCAGCGGCATCACTTCGTAGACGAAGAGATGGATCTCGCGCCCAGCGCCGCAAAGGCCCATCGGGCTATCCGCGTTGGAATCGAATACCTGATACAGCGCGCGAAAACGCCTCGCCCCGATTCGATGTGCACGCGTGTCGAGGAACGCGCCCCGCGCGGTTGGCTCAAGCCTCACACCAACCATTTCGGGGTCAACCTGCAGGTCCTTGTCGGCAGCCACCTCCCGCACCCACTCCGGTGCCTGCCCTTCACGTGCGCCGATTGCAATCGCTGGCACCGCGCAGACAAGCAGCAGGAACGGTCGAAACATGCGGGAATTCGTTGGCGAACGACGGTATGAACCACTATCGGCAATCACCGACTGCGCCGCCATGCGACGGCGCACCAGCGTATCCATTTCAACGACTTGGCCTGCCGCTCTAGCCGTTCGAACGTGCTGTAAGCGTCACTTCTTCGGGCGCAACGATGGGCAGGCCCGAGGTCGGAGCCCTTCTGCGAAGGGATCCGACCCCGGGCCCAAAGAGCAGCCGAGCGTTGGCTCGGCTCTACAGGAGAAGCGGGTTACCTTGCGCCGTCCAGCGCCTGCCGCAGTGCGGCCACGGTGGCGGTGGCGGTCTGGCTCCAGTCCGGGTCCAGGCCGCGCAGCGCCGGGTTCTGGAACTGCATGGCCGAGCGCCGCAGGCCCTTGGCCGAGGCGTGCAGTTCGGTGCAGCCGCTCCGTCGCGCAACGGCCGCGATGTTGGCCGGTCCCAGCCCGGCGCCGGCCATCACCGTGATACGTCCCGCCGCCTGGGTGACCAGACCCGCCAGCACATCCGCGCCGGCCTCGGCGCTGAACTGGCCGCCCGAGGTCAGCACGCGCTGGCAACCCAGCTCAACCACCTGCTCAAGTGCCGCAGGCAGATCGCGGGCAGCATCGAAGGCGCGATGGAAAGTCACCTGCAGCGGCCCGGCGGCCTGCACCAGTTCACGGCACAGCGCCAGATCGATCCCGCCCTGCACATCCAGCGCACCGATCACCACGCCATCGCAGCCGAGCGCGCGGCACTGCGCGATGTCACGCAGCATCAGTTCGGTTTCCAGTGCGTCGTAGTGGAAGTCGCCCGGTCGCGGGCGCACCAGTACGAACAGCGGAATGGACAGGCGTTCGCGGGCGATCGCGATGCTGGCGAACGACGGCGTTGTGCCGCCCTCGGCCAGGTTGTCGAACAGTTCGATGCGATCGGCGCCGCCGGCCTGGGCGGCCAGCGCCGAGGCCAGCGAGTTGCTGGCAATCTCCAGGGTCAGCCGTGTGCTCACGCCTGGGTGCTCGTGTAGATCGACGGCGAATCACGCAGGTCATCCTGGCGCTGCGCATCGCACACGGCGTAGACGAAGCCGCGGTGCAACGCGTAGGCACCCACCTCGCCCTGCTTGTTCATGGCCAGGAAGCACACCTGCAGCGTCTTGCTCGCTTCGGGGCGCTTGCGCACCACGCGGTCGATGGCTTCGCGGCAGGCCTGCGCGGGCGAGCGCCCTTGGCGCATCAGTTCGACCACCAGGAACGAGGCGGCGTTGCGGATCATCTCCTCACCCACGCCCGAGGCAGTGGCCGCGCCCACTTCGTTGTCGACATACAGGCCGGCACCGATGATCGGGCTGTCGCCGACCCGGCCGTGCAGCTTCCAGGCCATGCCGCTGGTGGTGCAGGCACCTGCAAGATGGCCCTTGGCATCCAGCGCCAGCATGCCGATGGTGTCGTGGTTGTCACTGTTGCCGGGAATACCACGGCGCTCGGCATTGATCTGCGGCTGGTACTTCTCGGTCTTCAGCCACTCGCGCCAGGCCGCTTCGGCCTGCGGCGTCAGCAGGTGCCTGCGTTCAAAACCCTGCTGCACCGCGAACTGCTGCGCGCCCTCGCCCACCAGCAGCACGTGCGGGCTGTTTTCCATCACTTTGCGGGCCACCGACACCGGATGCAGGATGTCCACCAGCGCGGCCACTGCGCCACAACGGCCATCACCATCCATGATGCTCGCGTCCAGGCTCAGCACGCCGTCGCGATCCGGGTTACCGCAATGGCCGACGGTGGGGTTGCACAGCTCGCTCTCGGCCCAGCGTGCACCGGCTTCAACTGCATCCAGTGCGCTGCCACCCTGCGCCAGCACCTCCCATGCGGCCTGGTTGGCCGGCACGCCGAAGTCCCAGGTCGAAACCACCTTGGCCCCACCCTGCGTGCGCGCCTGCACGCCCGGCAAGGCCACCATGCCTGCAGCCAGTGCGCCGGCCTGCAGGAACTGCCTGCGATCCACCATCTTCCCCTCCCAGTCTGCAATGCACGGCCGGCCCGATGCCGGCCACGCCGATCAGTCGTGCGTGGGCTGCCGTGCGGCGTACCAGACCGCTGCGCCGAGAACGCCCAGCTGGCCATGCTCCACGCGCCATACCGGCACCTGGCGCAGTACCTCGGTCAGCACGCCCTTGTTGAGGAAGCGCTCACGGAAGCGGCCATCGGCCAGGAAATCCTGCACATGCGCGGAAATGCCCCCGGCCAGGTACACCGAACGCGCACCCACCGCGATCGCTGCGTCGCCGGCCAGGCTGCCCAGCCAGGCACAGAACACCTGCAGCGTTTCCACCGCCAGCGCATCCTCGCCGCTGCGCGCGGCGCCGATCAGTGCCTCGGTGCTGCCCCACACCGGGGTGACACCGCGCAGTTCGCACAGGCACGGATACAGGTTCATCAGGCCACTGCCGGACAGCACGCGCTCGTTGTCCACGTGCGTCCAGCGCTGCAGCAGCTTGCCCAGCACCTGCAGTTCCAGCGCGTTGCCGGCGCCGAGCGCGGCATGGCCGATCTCGCTGGCCAGCACCGGACGCTCGCCGTCGGCAAAGCGCAATGCTGCACCCAGGCCGGTACCGGCGCCCAGCACCAGCGCCGGGAACGCCTGCGCCGGGTCAGCATCGCCATTGAGCGGCACCAGGGTGTCAGGCTGCAGGTAAGGAATGGCCAACGCCACCGCTTCAAAATCATTGATCAGCTGCAGCTCATGCAGCCCGGACTGCACCCGCGTGGCCGACAGCGAGACCGTCCATGGCAGGTTGGAATTGATCAGCACATCGCCATCGAGCAGGCCGGCGATGGCGACCACGGCGGCCTCTACCGGCTGGCCGAGGCCTGCGGTGAAATCAGCAAGGATCGCTGACAGGCTCGGATGCTCGGCGCAGGCATAGGTGCGATGGCTGCCCAGCAGTGGTGCCTGGCCGGGTTGCGTTTCAGCCAGCGCCAAACGGGCGAAGGTGCCGCCGACATCGGCGACAACGAGACTGCGCGGAAGACCGCCGCGGGCGGAGTCGGTGGAAACCGGGGACGCTGCTGCGATGGTCACGCTGGCCTGCTTGGATCGATTGAATCGCCCCGATTCTCAGGCATCGGGGCGGCTTTGCCTAGCGCGCCGGCGGTTCAGGTTGGACTACATGCCTTCCTGTTCGGCCACCTGCACACCATCCACCAGCACGCGCAGGCGCTGCGGGCGGAAGCCGGCGAACAACAGCGGCCGGGTGCGCTCGACCAGCACCTCATGGCCGGCGATGTGGCGCAGCCACGACTGTACCAGCGAGAACGAGAAGTGGGTGCCCGGATGCAGCGGATGCTGCACCCAGACCTTCTCGGTGGCGCTCTGCAGCAGCATCGCGCCGGTGAACCAGTGGCGGCTGAGGGTGACTGGCGTGGTGCCGGCCATGAAGCGGATATCCATGCGGGGTCCTTTCGCTGGAGCGGAGATGCGGGGGATCAGGGCTGGGCCGTCTGCAGGCTGTAGCGGGTGGTGGCGGTGAATACTGCGCCATCAGGCTGGGTAGAGCGTACTTCGACCTTGTGACTGCCCACTGCCAGGTCGGTCGGCAGCGCACCACGCCACAGGTGCGGCGACGCGGTGGCCTCCGGCGAACGGTCGTAGCCGCGCAGGCTGTCAGCCAGATCGTCAGCCACGTTCTCCACCATCAGGCGCGGATCGGGCTGACTGACCTGCTTCATCGGCTGCCAGGCACCGCCATCGACGCGGTACTCGACCACGCTGGCGTCCTCGCCCATGTAGACGTTGGCGTAGACACCCCACGCCGGATAGGCCCCCTGGCGCAGCACCTTCGGTGCATGCAGGCCGATCTGCTCGCTGGCCGGCTTGCCGGCCACGCGGTACTGCAGTTTGTAGCTGCCATTGCCGGCGACGTCCAGCAACGCGTAGCCCTTCGGCGTGCCATCACTCATGGCGCTGTCCGGCACGCCGGCGGCATCCTTCACCCCGGACCAGAATGCGCCGCAGTTGGCACCGACGTTGTATTCGTGCAGCGGCTTGTCACCGTTCCAGCCGTCGGCCTTGCCGTGGTAGACGTGCTGCTGGGTGTGGCTGTGCCCGCTGAGCACCAGCACGTTGCGGAAGTCCTTCAGCAGGTCGAACAGGCGCTGGCGGTCAGCATGACGGAAGGTCTCGCGCCCCGGCGCGGCGTCGAACAGCGGGATGTGCATGCCCAGCACCAGCAGGCGGTCCTTGTGCAGGCCTTTCAGGTAGCTGGCAAGGAAAGCGAACTGGTCTTCGCGCAGGCCACCGACATACTTCGGCCTTGCGTTGGGGTCATACACCACGTCGTCGAGGAACACGAAACTGGCACCGCCCTCTTCCACCGCGTAGGTGTCCGGGCCGTAGATGTTGCGCCAGCTGTCCAGCGAATGCTCGTCGCTGGCTGCATCGAAATCGAGGTCGTGATTGCCCGGCACATGGAACCACGGCACGCCCAGCGACGTGGTGACCTTGTTGATTGCCGGATACAGGGTCAGATCGTCGTTGACGATGTCACCCAGGGTGGTGCCCATGCGCGCCTTGGTCTGGCCGATCAGCGGCGACACGATCGACTGCTGGTAGTAGCCGATGTCCTTCAGGCTGGCGGTCTGGGAGTCGGTGAAGACCAGCATCTGGAAGCCGCGACGGCTGTCATGGCGATCCGACTGCAGCGCGAAATCCCAGTTGCGGGTGACATCGCTGGTGGCGGCGATGCCGCCGTACTTCAGCGCCGGCGAGCCGTTCGGGCGGAAGTGGCGCCAGAACGAAGGCAGGCCGTCTGTCGCCTTCGGGAACGAATACGCATCGGGCTTGATCACGAACACGGTCTGGCCGTCACGCACCGGAAGGCTGTAGCTGCCATCGGCGGCGGTCTTGACGATCGTCTCGCCGTTGGAGACCTGCACCCCGGCCAGGCCCGGATCGGTCGCACCGCGGCCCGGCTTGCCGTCACGCTCCAGATAGACCTTGCCGGTGACCACGGTGTCCGCAGCCCAGGCCGGCGAGGTCAGCAACAGGCAGCACAGCCAGGCGGCAGGCAGTTTCATGGGAGGCATCCGGCAGAAAGAGACGCGGTATTGTAGAGCCGAGCCACGCTCGGCTGCATTGCCGGCACTACCACGCTTCAACGATGGCGTTTTTCCAGCACCGCCCGCGCATCGTCCAGCGACAGACCGCGCGCGCGCAGCAGTACCAGCAGGTGGTACAGCAGGTCCGAAGCCTCACCGAGCAGTGCCTCGTCATCCTGCGCAACCGCAGCCAGCGCGGTCTCCACCCCCTCCTCACCCACCTTCTGTGCGATGCGGCGGATGCCGCCCTCGAACAGGCGGGTCGTATAGCTGCCCGGCGGGCGCTGCGCCTCACGCATCGCGACCAACTGGTCCAGCCCGCCCAGGAAGTCCTTCGGCGCCTGGTCGAAACAGCTCTCCGCACCCGTGTGGCAGGTTGGCCCCGCCGGGCGTGCCATCACCAGCAGCGTGTCGGCATCGCAGTCGACACTGATCGACTGTACCGCCAGGACGTTGCCGGACTGCTCGCCCTTGGTCCACAACCGCTGCTTGCTGCGGCTGAAGAAGGTCATGTGGCCGATGGCCAGCGTGGCGGCCAGCGATGCGGCGCTGACATAGCCCAGCATCAGCACCTGCAGGGTATCGGCATCCTGCACCACGGCCGGCAGCAGGCCGTCGCCCTTGCCCCAGTCCAGCGCCTGCAGCGCATCCAGCGATGGCCTCACTTCAATAGACATCCCGCACCTCGATCTGCTGTGCGCGCAGGTAGCGCTTCAATTCCGGAATGGCGATGGCACCGCTGTGGAACACGCTGGCTGCCAACGCGCCGTCGACGTCGGCCTGGTCAAAGGCTTCGGCGAAGTGCTCCATCGCACCGGCGCCACCGGAGGCGATCAGCGGCACCTGGCACAGGGCCCGCGCCTGCTGCAGCTGCACGACATCGTAGCCACGGCGCACGCCGTCGCTGTCCATGCAGTTCAGCACGATCTCGCCAGCGCCACGCCGTTGAGCTTCGACGATCCAGTCCAGGGTACGCAGCGGTACCGCCTGGGTCTTGTCCGGGTCGCCACTGAAACGGCGCACCCGCCACTGGCCGTCCGCTTCACGTACCGAGTCGACACCCACCACCACGCACTGCACGCCGAACTCGTCGGCCAGTTCAGTGATCAGTTCCGGGCGGCCCAGCGCGGGGGAGTTGATCGACACCTTGTCGGCACCGGCGAACAACACGCGACGCGCGGCTTCCACGCTGTCGATGCCACCGGCCACGCAGAACGGAATGTCGATCAGGCGCGCGATGCGCTCGATCCACGCCACGTCCACCGAACGCGCCTCGGGGCTGGCGCCGATGTCATAGAACACCAGCTCGTCGGCACCCTGGTCGCGGTAGCGCTGCGCCAGCTCGGCGATGTCGCCCATGTCGACGTGGTCGCGGAAGCGCACGCCCTTCACCACGCGGCCATCGCGCACGTCAAGGCAGGGAATGATGCGGCGGCTCAACATGCCAACGCCTCCGCCAGGTCAATGCGCTGCTCCAGCAGGGCCTTGCCGAGAATCGCACCACCGCAGCCAGCGGCACGCGCCTCGGCCACATCGGCCACGTCACGGATGCCGCCGGACGCCTGCACCGCCACCCCCGGCAGCAATGCAGACAGGTGCTGGTAGAGGCCGATATTGGGCCCGGCCAGCATGCCGTCGCGGGCGATGTCGGTGCACAAGAGGTGGCGCATGCCGGCGCGCGCGTAGCGCTGGGCCAGGTCATCCAGGGTCACCCCGGCGTTCTCGGTCCAGCCGTGCACCGGCAGCTGCCACTGCCCCTGTGCGTCCTGGCGCGCGTCCAGCGCAATCGTGATGCGCTCGGCGCCAAATTCCTCCAGCCAGCCGACCACTTCATCGGGGCGGCGCACCGCCAGCGAGCCGACCACCACGCGGCCGGCGCCAGCATCAAGCATGCGCGCCACATCGTCGCGGCCACGCACGCCACCACCGGTCTGCACCTGCAGCGGCGTCTGCGCGCGGATCGCCGCCAGCAGCGGTGCCAGCGTATAGCCACCGGCGCGTGCAGCATCCAGGTCGACCAGATGCATCCACTGCGCGCCCTGTGCGGCGAAGGCCTGCGCGCGCGGCAGCGGATCGTCGCCGTAGGAGGTTTCCTGCGCGTAGTCGCCCTGGCGCAGCCGCACCACGCGGTCATCGCGGATATCCAGCGCGGGGTAGACGATGTAACTCATGCAGCGGTGCCCTCGAGGAAATTGCGCAGCATCAGCGAGCCGGTCTCGCCGGAGCGCTCGGGGTGGAACTGTGCGCCGTAGTAACGGCCCTGCTCCACCACGGCAGTGAACAGGCCGCCGTGGTCACAGGCAGCGACGGTGTGGGTATTGAGGGGCGCCGCGTAGCTGTGCACGAAGTAGGCGCTGGCCCGCTCCGGGACACCCTGCAACAGCAACGACTCCCGCAGCG
The DNA here is from genome assembly GCF_059337855.1 of Stenotrophomonas maltophilia complex sp. Om-AH-Sm3. Lineage (NCBI taxonomy): Bacteria > Pseudomonadati > Pseudomonadota > Gammaproteobacteria > Lysobacterales > Lysobacteraceae > Stenotrophomonas > Stenotrophomonas maltophilia complex sp. Om-AH-Sm3. Next base: position 18,430 of record NZ_JBYBLQ010000012.1, read on the forward strand.
GCAGCAGCCGGTTCCAGCCCATGTGCGGCACGCGGATGCCACAGGCCGGCACCAGCTTGCGCACCACGCCCGGAATCAGTCCCAGTGTCTCTACGCCCGCTTCCTCGGAGCGTTCGAACAGCAACTGCATGCCAAGACAGATGCCCATCAGCGGCACCTGCAATCGCTGCAGCGGTTCCACCAGGCCCTGCGCGTGCAGGCGCTGCATGCCGGGACCGGCGGCGCCGACACCGGGCAGGATCACCCGCTGCGCACCCACCAGTTCGTCCGCATCGCGCACCAGCCGCACCGTCGCGCCCAGGCGCTCCAGTGCGTAGCGCACCGAGCCCAGGTTGGCACCACCGGCATCGATCAGCGCGACGTCGCTCACAATGCCCCCTTGGTGCTCGGCAGTGCCGTGCCCTGCCGGGCCAGCGCCGGGCGCAGTGCGCGCGCCAGCGCCTTGAAGCAGGCCTCCACCTTGTGGTGATCGTTGTCGCCGCGTACCTGCAGATTGAGGTTCAGGCCACTGGCATCGCACAGCGAACGGAAGAAGTGCGGCACCAGCTCGGTCGGCATGTCGCCCACCCGCTCGCGCTTGAACTCGCCCTCGAACACGAAGTACGGGCGTCCGCTGAAGTCCAGCGCGGCGCTGGCCAGGGTCTCGTCCATCGGCAGGGTGAAACCGTAGCGGCCGATGCCGCGCTTGTCGCCCAGCGCCTCGCGCAGGGCCTGGCCCAGGGCCAGCCCGGTGTCCTCGATGGTGTGGTGCTCATCGATGTGCAGGTCACCCTCGGCCTGGATATCGAGGGCGAACCCGCCGTGCTTGCCGATCTGTTCCAGCATGTGGTCGAAGAAGGGCAGTCCGGTGGCGATGCGCGCATCACCGGCACGGTCCAGATCGAGTTCAACGCGGATCTTCGTCTCCTTGGTGTTGCGCTGGACCACGGCAGTACGCGGCGCGTCGGCCAGCGCGTGGGCGATGCCCGGCCAGTCCCACTCGCCCCCGAACTGCGCGGTGCGCAGCTGGAAGCCACGTATGTTGAGGTTGTCGGCGAACTGCAGGTCGGTGATGCGGTCGCCAACCATGCCCGAGCGCGCCCAGTCGATGCTGCGGTCCTGCAGGTAGGCGGTCATCAGGCCGATGCCCGGCTTGCGGGTCGGCGCATTGTCCTGCGGCCAGCTGCAGTCGATCAGCACGTCACGGAAGGTGATGCCCTGGCTCTCGAAGATCTGCAGCATCAGGTCGTTGGGGCCATCGAAGCTGGCGCGTGGGTAGCTGTCGCTGCCCAGGCCGTCCTGGTTGGTGACGATCACGAACTGGTAGCCGGCATCCCGCAGCTTCAGCAGCGCCGGGATCACCTGCGGCACGAAGCGCAGCTTCTCGTAGGCATCGATCTGGAAATCGGACGGCTCCTCGATGAGGGTGCCGTCGCGGTCGATGAACAGGATCGGGGTCATGCTGCGGCCCTCCGCGCCGACAGGGCCGCAAGCACGCGGTCGTTCTCTTCGGGACTGCCGATACTGATGCGCAGTGCATCACCCAACTGCGGCGCGGCGCGCTGGTCACGCACCACCACGCCCGCAGCCAGCAGCGTATCGAACGCGGCCTGGGCATCGGCGAAGCGAACCAGCAGGTAGTTGCCGGCCGAGCGGTAGACGCGACGCACGCCGGCCAGGCCCGGCAGCGCCACGCGCAGGCGTTCGCGCTCGGCAATCACCGTGGCTACGCGCTCGGCGGTCCGGGCCAGCGCGGCGGGTTGCAACGCCTGCACCGCCAGTTCCGCGCACGGCGTCGGCACCGGGTACGGCGCCTGGCAGCGGCGCAGCACGGCAATCAGCTCCGGGGCGGCCATCAGGGTGCCGATACGGGCAGCAGCCAGCGCGTGCGCCTTGGACAAGGTGCGCAGTACCGCCAGGTTGGCGTGTGCGGCCAGAAGCGTGGTGGCCGATGCGCGCCCCGCGTACTCCACATAGGCCTCGTCCACCACCACCAGCGCCTGCCCGCGCAGCGCAACCGCCACACGCTCGACCTCCTCCAGAGCGATGTCACTGCCGGCCGGGTTCGACGGTGCGCACAGGAACACCAGCTTGGCTCCCTGCGCCTTGGCCGCGTCGATCACCGCATCCAGATCGGCGCGCAGGCCATCCTCGCTGTCCACCAGCGGCACTTCAATCAATGCGGCGCCCTGCAGGCGTGCGCAGACGGCGTACATGCCGAACACCGGCGGCGTGACCAGCACGCCATCGCGACCGGGCACACACAGCGCGCGCACCAGCAGGTCGATGGCCTCGTCACTGCCGCGGCCGACCAGCAGCTGCTGTGGCGTCACGCCGTACAGCGCCGCCAGTTCCTCACGCAGCACCAGCGGTTGCGGTTCGGGATAGCGCCGGCTGCTGCCAGCCGCATCGGCCGGATTGGCCCAGGCCGACTCGTTGGCATTCAACCAGACCTCGCCCTGCACCACCGCACTGCGCGCCGAGCTGTAGCCGGCGAAGGCCTGCAGATCCGGGCGCACCAGTGCCAGCACGTCATCAATGGCGGCGCTCATGCGGCGGCCTCCATGCGCAATGCCACCGCACGTTCGTGGGCATCCAGGCCTTCGGCGCTGGCGATGATGCGTGCGCAGCCGCCGATCGCCGCCAGGCCGGCGGCGCTCGCGCTCTGCACGCTGATCAGGTTCTGGAAGCTGGCAACGCTGACGCCACTGTAGGCACGCGCGGCACCGGCGGTCGGCAGCACGTGGTTGGTGCCGCTGCAGTAGTCGCCCAGTGCTTCGGGGGTGTAATCCCCCAGGAACACCGAGCCGGCCGCCTGCACCTTGTCCAGCCACGCGCGCGGGTCGCGCAGGGCCAGGATCAGGTGCTCGGGCGCATAGCGGTTGCTGATCGCGAAGGCCTCGTCCAGCGAATCGACCTGGATCAGGCGCGAGGCCGACAAGGCCTGGCGCGCGATCTGCTGGCGCGGCAACACGGCCACCTGGCGCTCCACCTCGGCTTCGACCACGGCCAGCATCGCGGCATCGTCGGTCAGCAGCAGTACCTGCGAATCCGGGCCATGCTCGGCCTGCGACAGCAGGTCGGCGGCGACGAATGCCGGATTGGCGCCGGCATCGGCAATCACCAGCACTTCCGAAGGACCGGCCGGCATGTCGATGGCGGCGGCGCCGTCCTGTGCGACCTGCTGCTTGGCTTCGGTAACGAAGCTGTTGCCCGGCCCGAACAGCTTGTCGCAGGCGGGAATGCTTGCGGTGCCATAGGCCATGGCAGCGATCGCCTGCGCGCCGCCCAGCTTGAACACGCGCTGCACGCCGGTCAGCCGCGCCGCCACCAGTACGGCCGGGTCTGCGCTGCCATCGGCTCGCGGCGGCGTGCACAGCACCACCTGCGGGCAGCCGGCCAGCTGTGCCGGAACACCCAGCATCAGCGCGGTGGACGGCAGCGGCGCGCTGCCGGCTGGCACGTACAGGCCCACCCGCCCGATCGGACGCAGCATGCGTTCGCAGACTACGCCCGGCGCGGTTTCAACTGCGTATCCCTTGCCCATGCCGGCGGCGTGGAAGCGGGCGATGCGCTCGGCCGCGTCCACCATGGCCTGGCGCAGTTCGCCGGGTACGGCGGCTTCGGCCGCAGCGAACTCGGCTTCGCTCACTTCAAAGGACGACAGTTCGACACCATCGAAGCGTGAGGTGATCGCACGCAGCGCGTCGTCGCCCTGCGCGCGCACCTGTGCAATCAGCGTCGCCACCGCGTCGCGGGTCTGCTGCGCCACGGTCTGCACCGGGCGGGTCAATGCCGCGCTGCGCGCGGCCTCATCAAGTCGGGACCAGATCAGACGGTTCATGCCAGCGACCGCTCCACGCTCAGTACCATCAGGCCCTGCGCACCCGCGCGCTCGAGCTCCTCCATGCGCTGCCAGCTCAGCGGGCCGGGGCACATGGTCTGCAGGCGCAGCGCACCGCCATCGGCCGGCAACCGCACCAGCGGCTCGGCATCGGCCAGCAACTGCGCCAGCGCGTCGACGCGATCCTCGCTGGCGCGGAACATCAGCAGCTTGCGGTCCTGGCGCTGCACCACGCCGTCGAGGCGGCGCAGCAGCATCGCGCGCAGCGATGCACGTGCATCATCCGGCACGCGCACCGCACCAGCCAGCACCGCCTCGCTGTCGAGGAGATTGTGTACCGGGGTCAACTGGTTGGCACGCAGCGTGGCGCCGCTGGACACCAGATCGCAGATCAGGTCGGCGGTACCCAGGCGCGGGGCGATTTCCACCGACCCGGACAGCTCGACCACCTGCGCGTCCACGCCCTGCTCGGCCAGCCACTGCGTGAGGATGGCCGGGTAGCTGGTGGCGATGCGGGTGCCGGCCAGCTGCGCCGGGCCCTGCCACTGCCATTCCTCGGGCACCGCCAGCATCAGCCGGCACTGGCCGAAGCCCAGCCCGCGCAGCGCCTGGTAGGCGTCGGGCAGGCCGATCTGACGGCGTGCCGCGGCCTGTTCGTCCAGCTCGTTGCGGCCGACGATGCCGAGGTCGCAGACGCCGTCGGCGATCAGGCCGGGGATGTCGTCGTCGCGCACCAGCAGCAGGTCTACCGGCAGCGATTCGCCGTAGCAGAACAACTTGTCACGGCTTTCGCGCCAGCTCAGGCCACAGGCGCTGAGCAGGTTGCGGGCGGGCTCGGCCAGCCGGCCAGTCTTCTGGATGGCGATACGCAGCCGGTCTCGTGCCGGCGCTGCCTGGGTTGCACTCATGGGGGAGGTCTCGAAGTTCGGAACGGGGCGCGGATCAGCGCGAAGCAAGGCGGTCGATGGCGGCGGCATAGCCCCGATGGCCGTGCTCGAGCGTGCGCGCCACCCGTCCGGTGGTGGTCACGCTGACCCCGGTGCGCTCGTGGATCTCGCGATACGGCACGCCCTGCTGCAGCAACGGCACCACCTTCCAGCGGTCGGCCATGGCTTCCAGTTCGGCCGGAGTGCACAGGTCGCGCAGGAAGGCCTCGACCTGTTCCGGCTCGCGCAGGGCGGCAAAGGCCCGGGCCAAGGCTTCAAGGTCGGCCTTCGGGTCTTTGGCGGCAATCTCGGGGCGGGCTTTCACGGGGTCGTTTCCATGCATCAATGTAATAGCGCGCTAGTACATTAGCGCATTCTTGCGCGGTGCGTCAAATCTGGGGGGATTTGTGGGCAGGGCTGCGCCCTGCACCCGCTAGATGCCGAAGCGACGTCAAATGCTGGATGGCTGAGGGTTGGCGGGGTGGGTCCGGTGGCAGGGGACGCCGTAAACCCGTCCATGGGGGCTTGGCCGCGGCATCCATGCCGCGGACACCCCTGCCTCCGGACCCACCCCGCCGTCGACAGTTTCCTGCGAGCTGTTGGAACAGCAAGGGGTCGGATCCGTTTTCTGAAGGAAAACGGCTCTGCCCCCCGGAACGCGGCCCGGAAACGAAAACGCCCACCGGGTGGTGGGCGTTTCGTGGCGTGTCGGCGTGCGGCCAACCGGCCGTTACATCACCTTCGACTGCTCCAGCTCGACCTGCAGGGTGCTGGCCAGCTCGTCGCGGGAGACTTCGAACTGCTGCTCGCGCAGCAGGTCCTTCACTGCCACCACGCCGCGCGCCAGCTCGTCTTCACCGGCCAGCACCACGAAGCGGATGCCCGCCTTGGCCGCGTACTGGAACTGCTTGCCGATCTTCTTCGGCTCCATCTGCACTTCGGTATTGATGCCACCGGCGCGCAGGCGGCGCGCGATGTCCAGCGACTGCGGCATGCCCTGCTCGTCCATCAGCGCCACCAGCGCCTGCACGCTGCTGGCCTCGATGCCATCGATCAGGCCGGCCTCGCGCAGCTGCCAGAACAGGCGCGACAGGCCGATGGAAATGCCCACGCCCGGCAACTTGGACTTGCTGTAGTGGCTGGCCAAGTCTTCGTAGCGGCCGCCCGAGCAGATCGAGCCGATCTGCGGGTGGTCGGTCAACGTTGTCTCGTAGACGGTGCCGGTGTAGTAGTCCAGGCCGCGCGCAATGGAGAAGTTCAGGCAGTACGCGGTTTCCGGCACGCCCAGCGCCTGCACCAGCTGCAGCACTTCGCGCAGTTCGGCCACGCCGGTACGCAGGATCTCCGAAGAACCGGCGTCGGCTTCAAGCGTTGCCAGCTGCGCCAGCGCATCGGCATGGCCCTGCGAACGCACGGCCACGAATGCCAGGATCTTCTCGACCTGCTCGCCCGGGATGTTGAAGCCCTCGCCCACCAGCGTCTCGCGCACGTAATCGGCGCCGCGCTTGTCCAGCTTGTCCACTTCGCGCAGCACCGCCAGCTGGCGCTCGCCTTCGGCCACGCCCAGGCTCTCGAAGAAGCCGCGCATGAGCTTGCGGTTGTTCAGCTGGATGCTGAAGTCACCGATGCGCAGTTCCGAGAACACGGCGTGGATGACCGCCAGAACTTCGGCATCATAGCGAACGCTCAGGCTGTCCTTGCCGATCACGTCGATGTCGCACTGGTAGAACTCGCGGAAACGGCCGCGCTGGGCACGCTCGCCGCGGTACACGCGCTGCATCTGGTAGCGACGGAACGGGAAGGTGAGTTCGTGTTCGTGCTCGGCCACGTAGCGTGCCAGCGGCACGGTCAGGTCGAAGCGCAGCGCCATTTCCGGCAGCGAACGGTCGCCCGATTCGGCCGCATTGGCCAGCGCACCGGTGGATTGCACGAAGTACACCTGGCGCTCGGTCTCGCCGCCGGACTTGGTCAGCAGCACGTCGGACAGCTCGAACACCGGCGTCTCCACCGGCAGGAACCCGAAGCGCTCGTAGTTGCGGCGGATCACGTCCAGCATGCGCTGGAACGCAATCTGCTCGCGCGGCAGCAGTTCAAGGGTGCCGGGCGGGGTACGGGGCTTGATCACGGGCGGAACTCCTGCTGGAACGGGACGTGGGAGGGGGCGACATTCTAGCGCCCCCGCCTCGGGCAGGGTCGAACGGCCGCTTGAAGTATCATAAGGCCCTCCCCCGCCCGCGATACGCCCCCGCAACATGTCACGGCCTTCCGGCGCTCCGCCCGCCACCAACGATCCCGCCTCGCCGTCCTGCACCACGCTGGACTGCCTGCACTGCTCGGTTCGCCACCTTGCGGTGTGCTCGGCGCTGTCGCCCGATGAAGTGCAGGCGCTGGAACAGGTCACCGTTTCGCAGCAGGTCAGCATGGGCAGCACGCTGGCCCGCACGGGTGAAGAACGCGACCATGTCTATACATTGACTGCCGGCGCACTGCGCCTGGTACGCACCCTGGCCGACGGCCGCCGCCAGATCAACGGCTTCGTGCTGCCCGGCGACTACCTGGGCCTGAGCGGCAGCGACCATCACCGCTACGACATCGAAGCCATCGCCGACAGCCGTGTCTGCCGCGTCGCGCTGCCACAGATGAAGGCGCTCCGCAGCCGCTTCCCGCACCTGGAGCGCAAGCTGCTGCAGCGTGCCTGCCAGGAACTGGATGCCGCGCAGGACGCTGCACTGGCGCTGGCACGCCTGCAGCCGGCCGAGAAGCTGGCTGATTTCCTGCTGCGCCTGGCCGCGCGTGAAGCCAGGCTGGGCGGCGACGGCCTGCGCGTGTCGCTGCCGATGGGCCGAGGCGACATCGCCGACCATCTGGGCCTGACCATGGAAACGGTCAGCCGCACCTTCACCAAGCTGCGCCAGCAAGGGCTGATTGCCCTGCCCCACCTGAACGTAGTGGAGATCCTCGACGAGGACGGGCTGCGCACACTGGCCGGTGAAGGGTTGATCTGACCGCACTGCGGTTGATGGGATTGCCGGCCAGCGGCCGGCAACCACATCCATCTCCGATCAACGCAACAACACCTCGCGCAACGCCGCGTAATCGGCGGCCAACGGTTCGGCGTGCGCCGGCCGTTGCAACAACGCATCCAATGCCGGCGGCACGGCCACAGGTTCGCCGATCAACGGCTCGACCACGGCCTCGAACTTGGCCGGATGCGCGGTGGCCACCACCGCCCAGTCGCCCTTGGCACCACGGGCGCGCAGGTCCTGCAGCACCTTCACCGCCGTAGCCGTATGCGGGCAGAACAGCTCGCCACTGCTGGCATGGGCCGCCGCAATCGTCGCGCGGATGGTCACATCATCCACCGCGAACGCACGCAGTGCAGCGCGCAGCTCCGCATCATCTCCGCGGTACAGCCAGCGCAGGCGTTCGAAGTTGCTTGGCGCACCCACGTCCATTGCATTGGCCACGGTGGCCACACTGGCCTGCGGCTGGTAGTCGCCGCCACTGAAGTACGCGGGCAGCACGGCATTGGCATTGGTGGCCAGCACGATCTGTCCGATCGGCACTCCCAGTGCGCGCGCCAGCACCGCGGCCATCGCGTTGCCAAGGTTGCCGGTCGGCACCACCAGGTTGAGCCGGCGACGATGCAACGCGTAGTGGCTCAGTGCCGTATGTGCGTAGTAACTCATCTGCGGCAGCAGGCGACCGAGGCTGATGCTGTTGGCCGAGCTCAGCGGCACCTGTGCCTGCAGTTCGCGGTCGGCCAGCGCCTGCTTGACCATGGCCTGGCAGTCATCGAAGGCACCGGCCACGCGCAGCGCCAGGATGTTGTCACCAAAGCAGCCGAGCTGGTGCGCCTGGCGCGGTGACACGCGACCATCCGGATACAGCACCACCACGCGTACGCCTGGCTGGCGATGGAAGGCCGCAGCAACGGCCGCGCCGGTATCGCCGGAGGTGGCGACGACGATGGTCAGGTCACGGTCCTTGCCGGCCTGCAGCCGCGACAGCGTACCGGCCAGGAAACGCGCACCAATGTCCTTGAACGCCGCCGTCGGCCCATGGAACAGTTCCAGCACGTGGTTACCGTCGCCGAGCGCACGCAGCGGCACCGGGAAGTCGAACGCCTCGCGGCAGATCGACGGTAATCCGGCCTCCAGCGCATCTCCGGCGAAGAACGGTGCCAGCAGGTCTGCAGCGGTATCGGCCAGGGTCGCACCGGCTTCCAGCTCACGTGGCGCCGGCAGTACTTGGGGCACGTACAGGCCACCATCGGGCGCCAAGCCTGCAGCGATGGCCGCACTGAGGCCAACGGCCGGGGACCGGCCGCGGGTCGAAACGAATTGCATGGGTTCAGTATCCAAAGAGGGAGAAGGATTCAGCACAGCCGGGCTCCGGGCGCATCCAGCGGCGACACCCAGGCATCGCTGTCGAAGCCGGCAGCAGCGAATGCGGCCTGCACCGGCGCCGCGGCAGCGTGGGCCTGGTCGGCATCTTCGAACCAGGCGAATACGCTGGGGCCGGCACCGGAGATGCCCGCGCCCATTGCACGGGCTGACAACGCCGCATCACGAGCCGCCTCGAAGCCGCCGATCAGTCCCGCCCGTCGCGGCTCCACCAGCACATCGCGCAGGCCAGCGCGGACCAGCGCCGCGTCGCTGCGATGGCAGCCGCTGAGCACCAGCGCAAGATTCGCACTCTGCGCCACGAATTCACCCAGCGCATAGCTGCCTTGCAGCGCCTGGCGTGCCAGACGGGTTTCCAGCACCGCGTGCGGGTGCACCAGCAGGCTGTGCCAACTGGCTGGCACAGGGATCGGCAGCAGGCGGTCGGCCGTGCACAACGCCAGCCCGCCGAGCAGCAGCGGCCCCACGTTGTCACCATGGCGGCCCCCACTGGCCACGGCCTCGCCATCCAGCGCAAACGGATACAGCGCATCGCGCGAGAGTGGCGCATCCAGCAATGCGTTGGCAGCAACCAGCGCAGCGACGGACGAGGCTGCCGAGCCCCCCATGCCGGAGCCGAATGGAATGCCCTTGTCGATCTCCACCGCGAAGCCGAAGTGCAGGCCCAGCCCTGCGCGCAGCGACATCAACGCCGCACCTGCCGTGTTTCCGGCCGCCTCCAGCGGAAGTTCGACCGCACTGCCACGGATGGCCTCGATGCGCACCACCGGCTCATCGATACGCCGCACGCTCACCGTATCGCCAACGCCTGCAATGGCATGCCCCAGTATGTCGAAGCCCACCGCCACATTGGCCACCGAGGCGGGCGCAAATGCACGTGCGATCACAGGCGTGCTCCCTCGCCAGCGGCTACCCGCAGCAGGTCGGCGAACACGCCCGCCGCCGTCACTTCCGGTCCAGCGCCCGGTCCCTGCACCACCAGCGGGTTGTCGCAGTAGCGGCGGGTACGGAACTGCACCACATTGTCGGTCAGCCGCAGGTTGGCGAAGGCATGGTCGGCCGGCAGTTCCTGCAGGCCCACCGAGGCGCCGTCGGTGCCCAGCCGTGCCACGTAGCGCAGCACCGCGCCACGCGCCCGTGCATCCTGCAGGCGCTGCAGCAGGCTGGCGTCGGACTCGCCCAGCCGTGCCATGAAGTCATCCACGCTGCCGTCGCGCAGCAGTGCCGGCACCAGGCTTTCCACCTGTACCTGTTCCAGGCTGAGCGCGTGACCGGCCTCGCGTGCAAGGATCACCAGCTTGCGTGCCACGTCCACACCGGACAGATCATCGCGCGGGTCCGGCTCGGTATAGCCCATCGACCGCGCCTGCGCGACCAGCTGCGAGAACGGCTGGCTGCCATCGAAGCGGTTGAACAGCCAGGCCAGCGTGCCGGAGAAGATGCCCTCGATGGCCAGCACCTCGTCACCGGTATCGACCAGATCGCGCAGCGTGGTGATCACCGGCAGGCCCGCGCCCACCGTGGCCTCGTAGCGGAAGCGCGCACCACTGGCCGCTGCGGCGGCGCGGATGCGCTGGTAGCGCGGCAGCGGCCCGGCACCCGCCTGTTTGTTCGGGGTGACCACATGGATGCCCGCCGCCAGCCAGCCCTCGTAGCGCTCGGCCACCTCGGCACTGCCACTGCAGTCGATCACCACCGCATGCGGCAGGTGCGCAGCCAGCAGGTGCTCGGTGAAACGATCAAGATCGCTGGATTCACCCGCGTCCCGCAGGGCCTCGCGCCAGTCCGCGTGCAGGCCGTCCACTTCCAGGCGCATGCGCGAACGCGAGGCCAGCGCACGCAGGCGAAGATCCACATTGGCCTTGGCCAGCAGCTGCGGGCGCGCGGCCAGCAACTGGTCCAGCAGTGCGGCGCCAACGTTGCCGGGCCCGATCACACCGACCGCGAAGGTCTGCGGCGACAACCAGAAGCCTGCATGCGCCGCGCGCAGCGCACGGGTGGCATCGGCGCTATCCACTGCGACCGAGATGTTGCGCTCGGACGAGCCCTGCGCAATCGCCAGGATGTTCACCTGCGCACGCCCCAGTGCCTCGAACAGGCGCGCCGCCACACCTGGCTGCCCGGCCATGCCGTCACCGACCGCGGCCAGTACGCTGACGCCCTCACTGACCTGTACGCGCTGCACCTGTCCCGCTGACAACTCGTGCGCAAATGCGTGCAGCAGTGCATCACGGCCACGGCCGGCTTCGGCAGCACGCACCACGCAACAGATTGAATGTTCCGAGGAACCCTGCGAGATCATCACCACCGACACCTGCGCCTGGCGCAGCGCGGCAAACACGCGCTCGGCGGTACCCGGCACGCCGATCAGGCCGGTGCCTTCCAGGTTCAGCAGGGCCAGCCCGGGACTCAGGGTCAGGCCCTTCACCGGCCCGCGCGGCGAGCGCTCGGCGCTGATCCGCGTACCCGGATGCGCCGGCTGGAACGTATTGCGGATGAAGATCGGCAGGCCGAGGCGGATCGCCGGCGACATCGTCTGCGGGTGCACCACCTTGGCGCCGAAGTACGCCAGTTCGCAGGCCTCGTCGTAGCTCAGCGCTTCCAGCTGCACCGCCTCGGGCACCAGCCGTGGGTCCGCCGACAGCACGCCATCGACATCGGTCCAGATGTGCAGCTCGTCAGCGTTGAACAGCGCGGCAAAGATCGCACCGGAATAGTCGCTGCCGTTGCGGCCGAGGGTGGTAATGCGGTCATCGCGATCGCGTGCGACGAATCCGGTGGCAACCAGGCGCGACTGCGGATGCTGCAGGCGCCACTTGGCCAGGCGGTCGGCACTGGCTTCCCAGTCGACATCCACGCCGAGTTCGCCATGCCCGACCACCAGCACATCGCGCGCGTCGAGTACCGCGCAGTCTTCGCCCAGCGCGCGCAGATGCGTGCCGAGCAGCTGTGCGGAAAACACTTCGCCCAAGCCCTGCACACGGTCCAGCACCTCGCGCGGCAGCTCGCCGATCACCGCCAGCGCGGCCAGCACTTCGGCCAACTGATCGAAGCGGGCGTCGATCCATTCAACCGTCTCGCCCACCTGCTCGCCCAGCAGCGCCACGGCAGCGCCGCGATGGCGTGCGCGCAGGGCATGCCAGGCCTCACGCCAGCCTTGATCGCCCTTGGCCGCCAGCTGGGCCAGTTCGATCAGCGCGTCGGTGACGCCCTTCATCGCCGAGACGACAGTGACCTGCAGCGATTCAGGACGGGCCAGCAGCAGGCCGCCCACATGGCGATAGCGTTCGGCATCGGCCACCGAGGTGCCGCCGAACTTGTGCACGACGGTGAACGGGGCAGCCAGGTCGGCCGGGGCAACGGAATGAGCGGGAGCGTGGGAAGACATGCAGACCTCGGTAGGAGGCCCCGTCGCATGCAGGTGTCGAGTTTCCCCGCCACCTGTAGGGTGCGGGGCCGTGGTTTTCGGGAGTTACACGAAGACGACGGGCCGCACCAGGGCAGTGGTGACGGTGGTGGTGGTAATGGTGGTGATGGTCGCGACCGGCGCAGTCGAACGGCCCGCAATGGCGGGGGCGATCAGGCTGGCGTGGGCGGCATCAAGGACCATGGCGCACAGAAAACACCGTGCGCCCTGCCGCTGTCAAGTGCTGCGATGCAAAAAACCGATGCAGCGATCATCGGCCAACGTGCCGACATTTGGTTGCAACTGAGACAAAGCCGGCATCAGCACGCTTGACGACTGCATTCAGCCTGCATGTTCGGCGATCGCCCGTGGTGTGCGATGCGCATGCGCGCACAGCATCACGCCAGCCACCAGGAACACGATTGCCAGCGCTTCCAGCAGCGAGGGCCAGCGCTGCTGCCATGCAAAGGCGTACAGCAGCGCGAACAGGGTCTCGAACACGATCATCTGGCCAGTCAGGGTCAGTGGCAGCAGGCGGCTGGCACGGTTCCAGAATGCGTTGCCAAGGATCGAGGCCACCACTGCCACGCCGGCGCTGATCGCCCAGAACCCGCTCCATTGCGCCGCCGTATGGCTGCCGGTGTGCCCGATGAAGGCCATCGGCACCAGCAGCAGGGCCAGGCCGCCGGTGGTGACGCCGGTCAGCAGCGACCAGTCGTGGCTGGACAGATCCGGTCGGCGCGCCAGCCAGCGGCTGTTGCCGATCGAATACAGCGCCCACGAGAACAGCGCACCGAACGCGCACAGCAGCCCGATCAGGCGCTGCCGCCACGGGGTGGCCAGGTGCTCGGACATCAGCGCTTCCCAACCCACCAGGGCGACCCCCAGCACGCACAGCCCCAGTGCCGGCAGCAGCTGTTTCAGTGGTACAGCGCCCTGCTCGCGCACGCCAACGAGGGTGACCACCACCGGAATCAGGCCAACGATCAGCGATGCCGCAGCGCCACCGGCCCACTGCACGGCGGTCGCCAGCAGCAGGAAATACACCAGGTTGCCTGCCAGGCTCAGCCACAGCAGGCCGATCCATTCGGCACGGCCCAGCCGCGGTGCCAGCCGCTTCCATCGCGGCAGCAGCAGGGCGACTGCCATCAGGCCATAGACCAGGTAGCGGCCGGCGGACAGTTGCAACGCATTGAACGACTGAAGCACGGCAGGCGCGAGAAAGACCACGCCCCACAGTGCGCCAGCGGCCACGCCATTGGCGATGCCCACGGCCATCGGGTTGTTGCGCATTCGGATTGTCCGGGCGGATGGAACGGGCCGCGCAGTGTAAGCGCTGGCCGCTGGGCGCTCTTGACCCAGGCTGCTGCCTTGTCACCTCTGTAGAGCCGAGCCAATGCTCGGCTGCGATTTACCGTTGTGCAGATAAGGGCAGCCGAGCGTGGGCTCGGCTCTACAGATCAGCCGGCACCCCTGCGCCACGCAGCGGGGGTCTGGCCACATTCGCGGCGCAGCGCACGGGTCAGTGCACTCTGTTCGGAATAGCCTGCGGCCAGTGCGATATCGCTGATCGGCGCGGCGGTGGTGCGCAGCTGATGCTTGGCCCAACGCAAGCGGCACGCACTGAGCCAGGCCTGCGGGCTCAGCCCGAACTCGCGCTGGAACAATGTGTGCAACCGGCTCTCGCTGACACCGACAACTCCGGCCATCCGGGAAACCGGCCAGGCCCGGCCGGGATCGGCCTGCACCGCCGCGCACAGGCCCTGCATGCGCGCGCCACTGCCCGCCGGTGCAAATACCTGCAGCAACTGCGGCAGCAACGCCGGCATCGGCTGCCCTGCCTGCACGGCGGCCAGGCGCTGCCGCAACGCCAGCGGCAGATGCAGCCAGCGCTGGCGGCACAGATGCTCCTGCGTGCCGTCATCCAGCACGCCTGGAGGACAATCAACGATCACGAAACCATTGGGGCCGTCCGCCATCTGGTCATGTGCTTCGCCGGCGGCGACAAATGCCCCCTGCAGCAGGTCCAGCCGGCCGCCGCGCCCTTCCATCTCGAACTGCAGTTCCCCCTGCAGCGGCAGCACCCACTGCGCGTAGTCATGGCGGTCCAGGCCGGTGGCCTGCCCGTAGTGCCGAAGATGGAAGATGGCGCCCATCCGGGCAGTGTGCGCGTGTAACAACGGCCGTGCAAACCGCTGCTATAGTCGATCCGTCATCCAACGCAGGGAGTGCAGGTCATGACCCATCAGCAGCTGTCCCTGGTGCTTGCCACCAGCCTCGGCCTGGCGCTCACCGCCTCGGCCTCCGCGCAGGAACGTACGCCACCGGCCCCGCACTGCATGGACGCGGTCGGCGTCCAGGAAGTGGAGCAGGCTTCATCGCGTTCAATCGCTCTGCGAGCCGCCTCGGGCCAGGCCTATCGGATCGACTTCAGTGAAGAGTGCCCCGGCGTCCGCGGTGCCACCACGCTGAAACTTGAGGCGCCCGCTGGCTGGGCCTGCGGTCGCCCCAGCGAGCGTGTGGTGGTCGATGGCCGCAGCTGCGCGATCAGCGCGGTGACCCCCGTGCAGGATCGCGACTACGCCAGCGTGGCCCGCGACAGCGACCGCCTGCGCATGGCCACCCTGCCCGCCCTGACCATCCGCGAGCGCAGGGACATCCGCCGCAGTTTCGGTGGTTCGCCGTCGTACTGCTTTGCCACGCGCAACGTGCGCGCGTGGTCGTCCGACCCGCTGGGCATGCTGGTGGAGACCAATCCGCATCGCAATGGGGGTCACCGCTACTATCGCGTGGAGCTTGGCAGCCACTGCCGCCAGCTCGACCGTGCGCCACAGCTGAGCTTCCACTCCGGCATGCAGAACGGCCTGATCTGTGGCAATCCGGGCGATCGCATCCTCACCGCCGGATTCGAGAATGGTGACCTGCGCAACGACGCGCTGGCGCCGCTGCCGCAGTACACCCGCGGCGGCTGCACGATCCAGGCGGTCTATCCAGCTTCCAGCCAGGCGTCGAACTAACCGTCGACGCCGAGGAACGCGAACGGTGCGCTGGGCACGAAGTGGCCCAGCGCGTCGCCGGAAAAGGTATTGCGCTGGTCCGGACCGAGATCGAGCTTGAGCACCTTGCCGCCGAAATCCACCTTGTTGAGGTCGACCCAGAACGTGTTCGGGGTCAATGCCGATTCGAAGAAGTACAAGCGCCGCTTGTGGTCGGCCACGGTACGCCAGCGCGTGGAGGAGATGTTCGGCTCGCCCGGCGTGGTAATGCCGTAGGGCACCGACGTATTGCGGATCACGCTGAACACGCTGGCCAGCGCCACCACCGGGTCTTCAGACTTGGGAATGGCGTTGATGTAGAACGAGGCGCGCGCGAAACGGTCGGCTGAGCGGTTGGTGCCCGGCAGCATCACCGTGCCGCCGATCTGCTGCCAGTAGCTGTTGAGTGCCAGCTGCTGCTCGAAGATCGGTGAATTGGTCATCACCTGGTAGCGCCGGTCATGGTGGATCACCTGGCGACCGCCGATGTATTCGACGATGGCACTGTCGCCACTGGCATCTGACAGCGACAGGTGCAGCGTGGCCTGGCGGTCTTCGCCCGGTACCTTGTCGGTGACGATCGAGTACGGCTCGCGCTGCAGCGCCGCGACCGCCTCGTCGACGGTGGCGAAGTTGTCCAGCACATACTGCGCCCATAGTGAGATGGCCAGGCCCGGCTTGTTGCCGCGCTGCTTCGGATACTCCGATTCGACCAGCCACAGCAGGTTGGCCACCAGGCCCTTCTCGTTCATGCCATCGGTGGTCGATACGTCATAACCGGTGGCCACCACCGAGCCGTAGCGCGCCGTCCAGGCCAGCGACTTCGGCCCGGCCTGGCCAGTGCGCGCGATGCCGCGCGGCAGCACGTAGAGGTTGGTCGCCACATCGACCTTCCAGTCCATCGAGCGCGCGGTGATCACATCACCGTTGTCGCCCAGGTAGACCGCGCGCGTGCAGGCCAGCGCGGGTGCCACTGCGGCGGCCAGCGCGACCGCCAGCAGTGCCCTTTCCTTCCACTTCATCCGTGCCATGTCGTTGCGCTCCTTTCCCCGTGATCCGTGGATATGACCCGATTCAGGGTGACACAGCGGTGAAGCCCCGGCGAACCAGGCGATCGTGCAGCCAGAAACCTGCAAGCATGGCCGGCACGAACCAAAGCGCTTCGCGCGATCCCACCGCCAGCCCGGCGATGGCAGGGCCCGGGCAATAGCCTGCCCAACCCCAACCCATTCCGAACAATGCCGCGCCCAGCACCAGGCGTACATCGACACCGCGCGCAGCGGGCAGTTGGAAGCGCGTTGCGCATGACGGCCGCGGGCGCCGCAGCACCCAGCGCTGGCCGACCGCGCTGACCAGCAGTGCCGAGGCCAGCACCCAGGCCAAGGTGGGATCGAAATCGCCGGCGATGTCGAGGAAACCGAGGATGCGGCGCGGATCGGTCATGCCGGCCAGCGCCAGGCCCGCGCCGAACAGCGCCCCTGCCGCGCCGGCGGCCACCATCGTGCGGCTCATGCGAAGCCTCCGCCATGACGGATCAGGAATGTAGTCAGCACTGCGCAGGCCATGAATACCAGCACCGCCAGCAGCGACCGGATTGAGCCGCGGGCCATGCCGCACACCCCATGACCACTGGTGCAGCCGTTGCCCAACCGCGTACCGAATCCGACCAGCAGGCCGGCGCCAACCAGCTGCCACGCCGGCAAGGCGTCACGCAACAGGTCGCGGGGCGCTTGATCTGGCACGGCCTGCCAGCACAGCACACCCCCTGCAGCGGCAAGCAGGCCGAGCAGGAATGCCCAGCGCCAGCCTCGATCGCCGGGCGTTGCGCGCACGCTGCCAGCGGCGATGCCGCTGATGCCGGCTACCCGGCCCGTGGTTGCCAGCAAGACCACCGCCGCCGCACCGATCAACGCGCCCCCCGCGACGGCGGCCCACGGCACGGTCATGACCTGCCTCCAGTTGTCGCGTTCATTCGCTTGCCTTTTGAATTAGCTTTTTCTAAATTAGCGTCTTCTAAAGCAAAAGGTCAACCATGACCCGAATCGAGCTCGACAGTGCCGCGATGGCCGAGCATGCCGCCCAGGCCGCGGCGCTGCTCAAAAGCCTGGCCCATCCTGCACGGCTGCGCGTGCTGTGCCGGCTGGTCGAAGGCGAGGCGCCAGTACCGGAACTGCAGGCACTGACCGGGCTCAGCGCATCAGCGCTGTCCCAGCATCTAGCGGTGCTGCGCGGACTTGGCATCGTCTCGACCCGGCGCGAAGCGCAGTCGATCCACTACCGGGTAGTGGAAGGGCCGGCGCTGGGCGTATTGCAGGCGTTGCACGCGGCGTACTGCGGAAGTGCCGCGCGCTGAACCTTCCACGCAGGTTCAACCTGCGTGCAGCACCGGTTGCACGACCTGATCGAGCAGATCCACCGGGGTCGGCGCCGACAGGTCACCATGCAACGCGCGGGTGAAACCTGACCAGTCGCTGGAAGACAGTTGCCGCAGCAGCGCCTCCTCCACCGGCAACGCGCGCATCGACCAGTACGGAAACTGGCGCTGGCCAAGGCGGCCACGCGCCAGTTCGATGATGTCGATATGGCTACCGGCCTGCAGGATCCGTTCGTACACCGAATCGATACCATCCGGCGGCCCTTCGATGTACTGCAGGAATCGCCCGCCGTCATGCAGCAGCACACCGGTCACGCCCGCCATCTTGTTGAAACGGGCTGCATCGTCGACCAGCGCCCGCAGCCGTTCAGCGGAAAGATCCGGCAGCGCCTGGCTGACGTAGGCGATGGCACGCAGTGGCATGGCGCTTCCTTGACAATATGTACACCCACGGTAGCAGCTGCGGACGAGTCCGTCTCAGTGCCCGCAGGTGTTCCCTGAAGAATTCAGGTAGCGGCCGCCGGCAGCGCCTCTGTGCGCCTCGGCAACCGGGCTTCGAACACCACCTGACCGGCTTCATTGCGCGCTGCGATGTGCCCGCCGTGTGCGCGCACGAACTGATCGACGATATACAGGCCCAACCCCAGGCCATTGCTGGGATGGAAGCTGGCCTTGAACGGCTCGAACAGGCGCGGCAGCAGCGCGTCGTCGATCCGTCCCGCGTTGCTCACCCGCAGCAGCACGCTGCGCGGATCACGGCCGTCCACCTCCACCCTCGCCTCACTGCCATGGGTGAGCGCATTGCCGATCAGGTTGGCGGCAACCTGTCCCAGCCGATCCAGATCACCCTGCAGGCGGGTATCGCCCAGCATATCCAGATGCACCCGTGCGTGGCCGTGGGCGCTGCCCGCTTCGGCCACCACCGCACGCGTGACCTCGGCAAGATCACAGGCGCTGGCCTGCAGGCGCAGCCCGCCGCTGCGGATCCGCGAAAAGTCCAGCAGCTGCTCGACCATGCGCGCCATGCGCAGCGTGCTGGCCTCCAGGTGCTTCAGGGTCTGCTGCGCGCCGTCATTGCCCGCAGGAAGCTCCAGCGCCAGCTTGTCGGCACACAGCAGGATCGCCGACAGCGGCGTGCGCAGATCGTGGGTGAGCACCGCCGCCATCGTCTCGTTGAGCTTGAGCGAGCGCTCCAGCGCCTCGTTGCGCGCCTTCAGCAGCTGCCGCTGCTGGTACAGCTCGATGAAGACATTGACCTTGCTCAGGATCACCTGCGGCGCCACCGGCTTGTGCAGGAAGTCGACCGCGCCGGTTTCATAGCCCTTGAACGCGCGCAGCGGATCGTCCGGCGAGGCGGTCAGGAAGATGATCGGCACATCCCGGCTGCGGTGTGAACCGCGCATCAGCTCGGCCAGGGTGAAGCCATCGATCTCCGGCATGTGCACGTCCAGCAGGGCAAGCGCCACCTCATGCTCGAGCAGCAGTTCCAGCGCCTGCGCGCCAGAGCCCGCCAGCAGCAGGTTCACGCCTTCGCGCTGCAGCAGCGCCTGCATGGCCACCAGGTTCTGCGGCACGTCATCGACGATCAGCAGGTTGACCGGGGTCTGCGACTGCGCAGGGTCCGGCGGCAACAGGTTCATGCAAACAGCTCCTTCAGGCGACGGCACATCAGTTCGAGGGGCAGCACGGCATCGGCGCCGGCGTGCTGCAGGGCGGAGGCCGGCATCATCGATGCCTCGGCCTCCTCGGGACATTGCAGCCAGGCGCGGCCGCCGGCGGCGCGCACCGCGGCCACCCCTTCACTACCATCGCTGCTGGCACCGGTCAGCAGCAGGGCCAGCACCTGCGCGCCGAACACGGCCGCAGCCGACTCGAACAATGGATCGATCGCCGGGCGTGAAAACAGCACCGGTGCGTCCACCGACAACGCCAGCGAACCGGCGTCTTCCACCAGCAGGTGATAGTCCGGTGGCGCAAAGGTCACCGTGCCAGGCTGCAGCGGCTGCTTGTCTTCGGCCTCGCGCACCGGCAGCGCACAGTACGGCGCCAGCACTTCGGCGATGCGGCTGCTGCGATCGCGCGGAAGGTGCAGCACGGCCAGCACCGGCGCCGGCAGAGCCGCAGGCAGCGCGCCGAGCACCGCCTGCAGCGCCGCGACCCCACCCGCCGAGGCCCCGATCACCAGCACCGCCGGTCGTGTCGGCGGTGCCATCAGGCAACCTTCCGGTACAGGCGATGCTCCCGCGAGCAGGTCTCGAACGCGCCGTGGTGGCGCCCGAACTGCAGCGACTCCTTGCTGCCCAGGCCAAGGAAGCCGCGATGCACCAGCGCTTCACGGAACAGGCCTACCGCGCGGTCCTGCAGATCGCGGTTGAAATAGATCAGCACATTGCGGCACGACACCAGGTGCACCTCGGAGAACACGGTGTCGGTGGCCAAGCTGTGGTCGGCGAACACCACGTTGCGGCGCAGCTGGCGATCGAACACCGCGCCATCGTAGGCCGTGGCGTAGTAGTCGGACAGCGAGGCGGTGCCACCGGCCGCCAGGTAGTTCCGGCTGAACTGGGCCATCCGGTCGATGCCATAGGCGCCGGCCTCGGCGGTGGCCAGGGCTGCCGGATTGATGTCGGTGGCGTAGACGATGCTGCGCTCCAGCAGGCCTTCCTCGTGCAACAGGATCGCCAGCGACCACACTTCCTCGCCGGTACTGCAACCGGCCACCCACAGCTTCACCGACGGGTAGGTGCGCAGCACCGGCACCACCTGCTCGCGCAGCTCGCGGAAATAGGCCGGGTCACGGAACATCTCCGAGACCTGTACGGTGAAGAACTGCATCGCCTGCGCGAACAGGTCCGGCTCGTGCAGCAGGCGGTGCTGCAGGTCGGCCAGCCGCTCGCACTCATAGCGCTGCATGGCCTGGCGGATCCGCCGGCGCAGCGACGACACCGCATAACTGCGGAAATCGTAGTGGTAGCGCTGGTAAAGCGCTTCCAGCAGCACCTTCAGCTCCAGGTCGAACAGGGCCTGCTCGTTCATTGCCGCGAGCACCAGACCCGGCACAGCGAGACCAGCTTGTCGACGTCGATGGGTTTGGCGATGTAGTCGTTGGCGCCGGCCTGCAGGCAGCGCTCACGGTCGTCCGGCATGGCCTTGGCGGTCAGCGCGATGATCGGCAGGTCCTGCAGGTGGCGCTGCGCGCGGATTTCGCGCATCGCAGCAAGGCCATCCTTCTCCGGCATCATGATGTCCATCAGCACCAGGTCGACCTCGCGCTCGGCCAGGCGATCCACCGCTTCCTGGCCATTGCGCGCGATCTCCAGCGTGACGCCGAGGGGTTCGAGCACGCTGGACAGTGCGAAGATGTTGCGCACGTCGTCCTCGGCCAGCAGCACCGTCCGACCGTCGAGCACGGTGTCGCGACGGCGGGCCTCGCGCAGCAGGCGCTGCTGGTCGCTGGGCAGGCTGGCCTCCACGCTGTGCAGGAACAGGGTCACCTCGTCCAGCAGGCGCTCGGGCGAACGTGCGCCCTTGATGATGATGCTCTTGGAATAGCGGCGCAGGCGCTGCTCTTCCTCGCGACTGAGCGCGCGGCCGGTATAGACGATCACCGGCGGGAAACCGACATCGTCGTTGCCGGCCATGTGCTCGAGCAGGTCGTAGCCACTGCCGTCGGGCAGCGACAGGTCCATCACCATGCAGTCGAACGTGACCGTACTGAGCTGTTCCAGTGCGGCGGCCAGGGTGCCTACGGCGACGATCTGCAGCTGGTCGCGGCCCAGCAACAGTTCCAGGTTGTGGCGCAGCTCGTTGTCGTCCTCCACGATCAGCAGCCGCCGCATGTCGCGCTGGCTGGTCTGTTCCAGCTGTTCGATCGCCGTCACCAGCCGCTCGCGCGTGGTCGGCTTGATCGCAAAACCGATCGCGCCGAGCTCGCGCGCTACCTGGCTGCGGTCCGTGGCCGAGACCACATGCACCGGGATGTGGCGGGTGTCCGGGTTGCGCTTCAGGCGTTCCAGCACGCTCAGGCCCGACACGTCCGGCAGGCCGATATCGAGCAGGATGCCGTTCGGGCGCAGTTCGCTGGCCAGGGCCAGCGCCTCTTCCGCCGTGCCCGCCACCACGCAGTCGAAGTCCAGTTCATGGGCCAGCGCCACCAGTGCTTCGGCGAACGTGGCATCGTCCTCGACCGCCAGGATGAGGCGCCCGGCACGCTGGCGGCGACCGCGGTCGTCGGCTACGCCGGCCATCGCAGTAACCGGCGCTGCCGCGGTCGCAGCGCGTGCGGGCGCGGCCGGCAGCACGGCCGGCGCCGTCGGCGGCGCAGCCACGGGAACCTCGGCAGCGTCGGCTGCGCTCGCCGCGGGCGCACCCTGCAACGGCAGCTCCAGGATGAAGCAGCTGCCGCGCCCGGGCTCACTGTCGACCTGGATGCCGCCGCCCATGCGCTCGGCCAGATCGCGCGAGATCGACAGGCCCAGGCCGGTGCCGCCGTAGCGACGGCGGGTGCTGCCATCGGCCTGGCGGAACGCCTCGAAGATGACATCCAGCTGCTCGCGGGCAATGCCGATGCCGGTGTCACAGACCTCGAACCGGATGCGGCCGTTGCCGCCGGCACGCACGTGCAGGCTGACCTTGCCATGCTCGGTGAACTTCACCGCGTTGGCCAGCAGGTTCTTCAGGATCTGCTGCAGCCGCTGGCTGTCAACCACCATCTGGGTTGGTGCCAGGGCGTCGGCTTCGATCTGCAGGGCCAGGCCCTTCTGCCGCGCCATCGGCTCGAACGTCTCGCGCAGCCGCTGCAGCGCGCTCTCGACCACCACCACTTCATCGGACAGTTCGACATGGCCGGCCTCGATGCGCGACAGGTCGAGGATGTCGTTGATCAGCGCCAGCAGGTCGTTGTTGGACGACAGGATCGCTCGCGCGTACTTCACCTGTTCCTCGGTCAGCGTGCCGTCCTTGTTGTCGGCCAGCAGCTTGGCCAGGATCAGCGAGCTGTTCAGCGGCGTGCGCAGCTCATGCGACATGTTGGCCAGGAACTCGGACTTGTAGCGCGAGGTCGCCGCCAGCTCGTTGCTGTTGCGCACCAGCTGGCTCTGCGCAACCAGCAGTGCCTGCTTCTGCGCCTCCAGCTCGTGGGTGCGCTCTTCCAGCTGCACGTTGCTCTGTTCCAGCTCAGCCTGCTGTTCTTCCAGGTGGCTCTGCGACTGCAACAGGCTGCGGCTCTGCTCTTCCAGCTCCTCGTTGGCCACGCGCAGCTCTTCCTGCTGGGCCTGCAGCTCCTCGCCCTGGCGCTGCGACTCTTCCAGCAGCACCACCAGCTGCGCACGCAGCAGCGATGCGCGCAGTGCCATGCCGATGGTGTCGGCGCAGCGCTCCAGCAGCTCGCGATCAAGGTCACGCTGTTCACCCGCCCGCGCGCGGCCCAGCTCGATGACACCGACCACCGTACCATCGCTGCTGATTGGCGCCAGGATGCGCTCGCGCACCGGCAGCCGGCCCAGGCTGGTCTGCAGTTCGAGCACGGCAGCGTCTTCGCCGTGCAGGTGGCGGATGCGTTCGTCCCGCGCAACCTGCCCGGCCAGTCCTTCGTGCAGGGCCAGGGAGGCCGGCGTCCCAGTGGGCAGCGCCACGCCACCGGTCAGCTGCAGCCGGCCGCCGTCCAGGCGATAGACCGCACCGACCTCTGCATCCAGCTGCCCGGCCAGGCTTGCTGCTGCCGCCTCGGCGATCTGCTCCGGCCCAAGGTCACCGCGCAGGCTCAGCGCCACCGCGTTCTCGGCCTCCTGCAGCCAGAGCGCGCGCATCGCCTGGCGCCGGGCCTGGATCGCGCGCGAGACGATCAGTGCGATCATCAGGAAGGCGCAGCCACCGACGGTACGGTTGACTAGCGAGAACGACGAATTGTTGCTGGCTGGCGCAACGTTGAAGCCGATCACCAGCAGGACACAGGCGATCATCGCGACCACGAACGGCGCGCGTGCACTGCGCTGGAACACCGTCACGCCGACCGCGAGGAAGTAGGCCAGCCATACCGCATAGCCGAGCGGGACGACCAGTTCCAACACGATGGTCGCGGCCAGCAGCACGGCGGACGTCATCCAGATCCAGCGGTCACGCGTAGTCGCACCAGGACGCATGCAGGTCGGTTCCAGAAGGCAAAGGGTGGAAGATGGTACTCCGTGTCGCATTCAGCCGCACAGGACAAATGGCACGTGTCAGGTGTGCACGCATCCTTCACACTTGAGTGCCTAGCTTCACGTCCCTCACAGGGGTAACACTTATTTACACGTGGACGCAGCCGCTTCTACGACGTCCGTGCTGACGGACCCTTCCCGACAACTGCGACTGTTGATTGACAGCGTGCGCGACCATGCGCTGTACCTGCTTGATCCTGAAGGCATCGTGTGCAGCTGGAACCCGGGCGCTGAACGTATCAAAGGCTATTCAGCCGATGAAGTGGTGGGATCGCACTTCAGCCGCTTCTACCTGCCCGCCGACCGCGAGACCGGCGAACCGCAGCGCCTGCTTCGCGTCGCAGCGCAGCAGGGCCATGTCGCCAGTGAGGGCTGGCGCGTTCGCCGCGATGGCTCGTCGTTCCGCGCAAGCGTGGTCATCGAGCCGGTCGTCGAAGCCGGCGAACTGCTCGGCTTCGTCAAGATCACCCGTGACATCACCGAGCAGTGGCAGGCGCAGCGGCTGCTGCGCGATGCCCAGCGTGCGCTGCGCAATACCCAGCAGTTCGAGACGGTCGGCCGGCTCAGTCGCGGCCTCTCACATGAGTTCAACAACCTGCTGACCACCATCGGCAACGCCCTGGACCTGCTGTCGCTGCGTGTCAGCAGTGACGATGCACGCGCAGCCGAGCTGCTGGATGCCGCGCAGGCAGCCACCGACCGCGGCGCGCTGCTGACCCGCCAGCTGCTGGCCTTCAGCACCGGCCAGACCCTGATCCGGGAATCGGTGGACATCAATGCGCTGGTACGACAGTGGCTGCCGGACCTGCAACGCGCCTGCCCGCCCACGGTGGTACTGGAAGCCCATCTCACCCCGGGCCTGCCGCAGGTGAGCACCGATGCGATGCAGCTCCAGACCGCCCTGGCGAACCTGGTGGCCAATGCCGTGGAGGCCACCGCCGATGGCGGCCGCATCCTGATCGGCACCGCGTTGGAACATCGCCTCGACCCGGATGCGGACACCACGCTGCAACGCGGCTATGTCACCCTCAGCGTCTGCGACGAAGGCCACGGCATGGCCGCCGACATCGCCGAGCGGGCCAGCGAGCCCTTCTTCACCACCAAGGACATCGGCAAGGGCAGCGGCCTGGGCCTGAGCCAGGTGTTCGGATTCACTACCCAGAGCGGCGGCTTCGTCGACGTGTCCACCACGCCCGGTGTCGGCACCACGGTCAGCCTGCTGCTACCCGCAACCGAGGAATTTACCCATGACCGATGACCCGATCCGCGTACTGATGGTGGAGGACCAGAACGATCTGCGCGAGATGATCGGCATGGCCCTGCGCGATTTCGGCATCGAGGTGTCCACCACCGCCGACGGGCATGAAGCCGCTGCGTTGCTGAAGGGCGACGCACGCTTCGATGTGGTGTTCAGCGATGTCAGCATGCCCAACGGCATGTCCGGCATCGAACTCAGCGAGCACGTCGCGCGTGAGCAGCCGCATGCACGCATGATCCTGTCCTCCGGCTATGCGCGTTCGCAGCTGCCGCCGCTTCCGGAGCAGGTGGAGTTCCTGCCCAAGCCCTATCGCTTGCGCCAGCTGGTTGAACTGCTCAAGCAGGACTGAAGGCGTACCGGCCTTCGTGGCCATGCTCAGCGCCGGGCCCGCTGCATGAACAGCAGCGCCGGCGTGGATGCAGTGTCCACCGGCTCGAAGCCGAGGGTCCGGTACAACGCAAGCGCGGCGGCGTTGTTCCGGTAGACGCGCAGGGTCAGCCGTTGGACAGCATCAGACTGGAACGCCTGCTCGATCAGCGCGTGTACCAACCTCCGCCCGAGGCCGCAGCCCCGCGCCTGCGGGGCAACCAGCAGACGGCCCAGATGCATCGCACCCGGCTCGGTGCACCAGGCCTGGCCGAAACCCACGCGCATGCCGTTTTCTGCCAGCAGCAGCCATCCCGGGCGTTCGCGCAGCTGCAATACGTTCTCGAACTGATCGGGTGGCAGTGGATAGGGCACGCCCGGCCCGGCCCAGCGTAACGTGGCTGCGGCCGAATCCAGCCACCCGGCGATGCGCGCGTAGTCGTGGGGTTGCACGGGCTGCAGGCGGTGGTCCATGGCGGCCGGATCGCAGGGTGAGGCGCCAGCATATCCGAGTGGCCTCGCGGGCAGCGCGCGGACGTGGCGCCGCGAACATGGTGACCCCGGCCCGATTCGAACGGGCGACCTTCCCCTTAGGAGGGGGACGCTCTATCCAGCTGAGCTACGGGGCCATGCAGCCCGGAAGTTTACAGGCAACGTGCCCTGCCCTCCAAGCATTCATGTTCCACCCGGTTCCCCTGGCGCGTTGCACCATGGCCGGTCGGGGCGCTCTGCTACCATCGGCGATTCAGTTCATCGCGTCCCCCACCTGCCCGCGATGGCACCAAACAACGTAACGAAACACAGGAGTCTGCATGTCTTCCGAGCTGCTCAAGTCCCTTGGCCTGGACGCGATCAACGCTGGCACGTACCTGGGCAACGGGGAGTGGTCGAGCGCGACCAGCGGTGAGCTGATCACCCCGGTCAACCCGACCACCGGCGAGCCGATCGCGCAGGTCCGCGCCACCACTGAGGCCGAGTACGAGACCGTCGTCGCCCGCGCCCAGGAAGCCTTCAAGGTCTGGCGTACCACGCCGGCGCCGCGCCGCGGTGAAGCCGTGCGCCTGTGCGGCGAAGCGCTGCGCAGGCACAAGGACGCCCTGGGTTCGCTGGTTGCCCTGGAAATGGGCAAGAGCAAGCCGGAAGGCGATGGCGAGGTGCAGGAGATGATCGACATCGCCGATTTCGCCGTGGGCCAGAGCCGCATGCTGTACGGCTACACCATGCATTCCGAGCGCCCCGGCCACCGCATGTACGAGCAGTACCACCCGCTGGGCCTGGTCGGCATCATCTCGGCCTTCAACTTCCCGGTCGCGGTGTGGAGCTGGAACTCGTTCCTGGCGGCGATCTGTGGCGACGTGTGCATCTGGAAGCCGTCCAACAAGACGCCGCTGACCGCCATCGCCTCGCTGAAGATCTGCAACGATGCCCTGCGCGAAGCGGGCTTCCCGGACATCTTCTTCCTGATCAACGATGCCGGCACCGCGCTGTCGGAAAAGATGGTCGATGACCGCCGCGTGCCGCTGATCAGCTTCACCGGCTCGACCCAGGTCGGCCGCACCGTCAACGAGAAGGTCGCACGCCGCCTCGGCCGCTGCCTGCTGGAACTGGGCGGCAACAACGCGATCATCCTGGACGAAACCGCCGACCTGAAGCTGGCCGTGCCGGGCATCGTGTTCGGTGCGGTCGGCACTGCCGGCCAGCGTTGCACCACCACCCGCCGCCTGATCGTGCACCGCTCGATCTACGCCGACGTGCTGGCCACCCTGGTCAAGGCCTACAAGCAGGTGGAAGGCAAGATCGGCGATCCGACCGATGCCGCCAACCTGATGGGCCCGCTGAACAGCGAAGGCGCCGTGCAGCAGTTCCTCGATGCCATCGCCCAGGCCAAGGCGGCCGGCGGCACCATCGAGACCGGCGGTACCCGCATCGACCGCGCCGGCAACTTCGTGCTGCCTGCTATCGTCACGGGCCTGAAGAACAGCGACGCCGTGGTCCAGCACGAGACCTTCGCACCGATCCTGTACGTGATGCCGTACGACACCCTCGACGAAGCCATCGACATGCAGAACGGCGTGCCGCAGGGCCTGTCGTCCTCGATCTTCACCCAGAACCTGAAGACCGCCGAGAAGTTCCTGTCGGCCGCCGGCAGCGACTGCGGCATCGCCAACATCAACATCGGCACGTCCGGTGCGGAGATCGGCGGCGCCTTCGGTGGCGAGAAGGACACCGGCGGCGGCCGCGAGTCTGGTTCGGATGCCTGGAAGGTCTACATGCGCCGCCAGACCAATACCATCAACTATTCGGATTCGCTGCCGCTGGCGCAGGGCATCAAGTTCGACCTGTGATGGCAAGCGACGCAGACACGTCTGTGGGTCAGAGCCCCTCCGGGGATCTGAGCCATGCCCAGGGTCGGATCCCCGCAGGGGCTCCGATCCTCGATTTCAGCGGCCGCCGCGTGCTCATTGCCGGCGGCAGCAAGGGCATTGGTCGTGAAATGGCACTGGCCTTTGCTGGTGCCGGTGCGCAGGTCTCGGTCTGCGCGCGCGGCCAGGCCGGCCTGGAGGCCCTGTGCGCCGATGCACAGGCGCAGGGCACGCCATTGCATGCGTTTTCCACCGATCTGGCCGATCCCGGCCAGATCCAGGCCTGGCTGCAGGCCGCCGCCGATGCCCTCGGCGGCATCGATGTGCTGGTCAACAATGCCACCGGCTACGGCATGGCCGACAATGAAGAGGGCTGGGCCGCGAGCCTGCAGATCGACCTGATGGCGGCGGTGCGTGCCTCACGCCTGGCCCTGCCCTGGCTGCGCGCATCCAGCGATGCCTGCATCCTCAATCTGTCGTCGATTGCCGCGCAGCAGCCGCGCCCCGGTGGCGCGCCCTACGCCGCTGCCAAGGCCGCGCTTTCGCACTACACCACCTCGCAGGCGCTGGCGCTGGCCAAGGACCGGATCCGGGTCAACGCCATCGCACCGGGCTCGATCGAGTTCGATGACGGGCTCTGGGACCGTCGCCGCGTCGAGGATCCAGCGCTGTACCACGGCACCCTGGCGAAGATCCCGTTCGGTCGCTTTGGCCATCCGCGTGAGATCGCCGACGCCGCCCTGTTCCTGTGCTCGCCACTGGCGCGCTGGGTTACCGGCAGCGTGCTCAACGTGGATGGCGGCCAGGTGTTGATGGGCTGATAGGCACCTGGTAGCTGCCAAACTTGGTTGGCATGCCGTTCGTCGACCAAGGTCGACGGCTACCGTAGCGGCCACCCCTGGTCGGCGCGTCCGCAACCGCTGGGCATGGGATTGCCCGGGCAGAGGCACTATCATGTGCACACTGCCAAGGAGGACCCGATGAGCGTGGCACCCCGACAGACAAGCGCCCTGGCCGTGGTCAGCCTGGTCATGGGCATCGCCAGCTGGACCGTCCTGCCCTTCGTGGCCAGCATCGTCGCCATCATCACCGGCCACATGGCCCGCGCCGAGATCCGCCGCCGCCCGCATGAACTGGAAGGCGACGGCCTGGCCGTTACCGGCCTGGTGCTGGGCTGGGTCATGGTCGGCGCCGTGCTTGCCGCCATCCTGGTCTTCATCGTGTTCTTCGGCGGCCTGGCATGGCTGGCGGCGGTGTCGAACTGACGCCATGACCGCCTCCGACAGCACTGAACGCTTCAGCAGCCGCGTCGCCGACTACGTCCGCTACCGGCCCGATTATCCGCCCGCCCTGTTGGAGTGGCTGCATGGCCCGATGGGCGTCAGCCGCGAGGCCGTGGTCGCCGACATCGGCGCCGGCACCGGTATTTCCAGTCGCCTGTTCCTGGCCAGCGGCCATCCAGTAGTCGCGGTTGAACCCAACGCCGCCATGCGGGGCGCGGCCGAGGAATGGCTGGCACCGCAGTACCCGCAGTTCCGTGCGGTGGACGGCCGCGCCGAGGCCACCACACTGGACGATGCCAGCATCGATCTGGTCAGCGTCGCGCAGGCCTTTCACTGGTTCGACACCGTGGCGGTGCGCGCCGAGTGGCAGCGCATCCTGCGCTCCGGTGGCCAGGCACTGATCTACTGGAACTCGCGCCTGCTCGATGCCAGCCCGTTCCTGATCGGCTACGAACAGTTGCTGCTGGACTATGGCACCGACTACACCGCTGTGGCCGAGCGCTACCAGGACGATGCCACCATGCAGGCCTGGTTCGGCACCGGCCTGCGCGGCAGGGTAGAGCTGCCAAACGTGCAGCATCTGGACTTCGACGCCTTGCGCGGGCGTCTGCTGTCCTCCTCCTATGCACCCCAATCCGGTCATCCCCGCCACGCGGCGATGATCGACGCTCTGCATGACCTGTTCGCCGCCCATGCGGTGGACGGCCAGGTCGCTTTTGAATATCGAACCCGAGCCTTCCTCGGCACGCTGGACTGAACCGACGCATGTATTCGCTTGCCCGCCCCTTCCTGTTCTCGCTCGACGCCGAGCGCGCCCACGGCCTCGGCCTGTCCGCACTGGACCTGGCCTATCGCACCGGCACCACGCCGCTGCTGGCCGCACGCATCGCGCCGATGCCCAGCACGGTGTTCGGGCTGACCTTCCCCAATCCGGTCGGCCTGGCCGCCGGCCTGGACAAGAACGGCGAGCACATCGATGCACTGTTCGCGCTCGGCTTCGGCTTCGTCGAAATCGGCACCATCACCCCGCGCCCGCAGGCCGGCAATCCGCAACCGCGCCTGTTCCGCCTGCCGGAACACAACGCCATCATCAACCGCATGGGCTTCAACAATGCGGGCGTGGACGCGCTGGTGCGCAACGTCGAGCGCGCGCGCAACCGCCGCGGCCTGCTCGGCATCAACATCGGCAAGAACAAGGACACCCCCAACGAACAGGCCGTGGACGATTACATTGCCTGCCTGGACAAGGTGTACCCGCTGGCCGATTACATCACCGTCAACATCTCCTCGCCCAACACCGCAGGCCTGCGTGAGCTGCAGGAAGAGACCGCGCTGCGCCAGCTGGTCAGCCAGCTGCGCGACCGCCAGGAAGACCTTGCTGCCCGCCACGGCCGACGCGTGCCGATGCTGGTGAAGGTGGCGCCGGACCTCAGCGAACGCGATATCGACGCCGCCGCCCGCGTGCTGGGCGAACTGCAGGTGGACGGCGTGATCGCCACCAACACCACCATCGACCACAGCAGGGTGGCCGGCGATCCGCTGGCCAATGAGGCTGGCGGCCTGTCCGGTGCACCGGTGCTGGAGCAGTCCACGCTGGTGCTGCGCCGCCTGCGTTCGCGCCTGCCCGAATCGGTGCCGCTGATCGGCGTCGGCGGCATCCTGTCCGGCGCCGATGCCGTGGCCAAGATGGCCGCAGGCGCGGCACTGGTGCAGTGTTACAGCGGCCTGATCTTCCGTGGACCGGCGCTGGTTTCCGAATGCGTGGAGGCGATCCGTCGCCGCCGTGAAGCGCCAAGCCGCGGCGCGGTGGCCCCGCTGTGAGCGCGCCCATGGATACCATCGACGGCAACGCCCCGCTGCGCTGGACGCTCACCCGCAATGCGCCGCTGCAGGCGCTGAATACCTTCCATGTGCAGGCCAGCGCCGCGCAGCTGCTGGAACTGCACGATGCCGCGCTGCTGCCGGACGTGCTGGCATTGCCCGAGGTGGCCAGCGGCCCGCTGCTGGTGCTGGGCAGCGGCAGCAACGTTCTGATCGCCGAGGACCTGCCCGGCACCGTGCTGGTGTTCGGCAACCGTGACATCAGTTTCCTTGAACACCGCGCCGACCATGCGGTGATCCGTGCCGGTGCCGGCGTGCCATGGCATGGCCTGGTGATGTGGTCGCTGCAGGAAGGCCTGTCTGGCCTCGAAAACCTGGCCCTGATTCCCGGCACGGCCGGTGCCGCGCCGATCCAGAACATCGGTGCCTATGGCGCGCAGGTTGGCGAGTTCATCCAGGCGGTCGAAGCATGGGACTGCCAGGAGCAGGCCTGGGTGCGGCTGGACAACGAACAGTGTGGCTTCGCCTACCGCGACAGCGTGTTCAAGCAGCAACCCGATCGCTACCTGATCACCGCCATCGAACTGAAGCTGCCACTGCTGCACGATCTGCGCATGGACTACGCCGGCATCCGCGAGGAACTGCAGGCACAGGGCGTGGAGCTGCCGAGCGCAGTGGACGTGGCCAATGCCGTGATCGCGATCCGCCGCCGCAAGCTGCCCGACCCGGATGTACTGGGCAACGCCGGCAGCTTCTTCAAGAACCCGGTGCTGCCGCTGGAACAGGTCGACGTGCTGCTGCAGCACTTCCCCGACCTGCCGGTGTTCCCGGCCGAGCAGGATGACAAGCGCAAGGTCTCGGCGGCATGGATGATCGAGTCCTGCGGCTGGAAGGGCTTCCGCGAAGGTGATGCCGGCGTGGCGCCAAGCCACGCGCTGGTGCTCGTCAACCACGGCAATGCCAGCGGCGCTGAACTGCTGGCGCTGGCGCGCCGCATCTCGGCCTCGGTGCTGGAGAAGTTCGGCGTGCCGATCGAACCGGAGCCCCGCCTGCTCGGCGCACAGTGGTGAACACCCCCGCCCCTTCCCCAAGCGCCCCGATGCGGGCGGCGCTGCTGATGCTTGGCAGCACGATGGCATTCGGCCTGATGGCGGTCGCGATCCGCTACGCCACCCGCTACGTGCCAACCCAGGAAGTGGCGTTCTTCCGCAATGCCTTCGGCTTGCTGGCGTTGCTGCCGATGCTGCTGCGGCCGGGCCGTGCTCCGCTGAAGATGCAACAGCTGCCGCGCTATTTCGTGCGCAGTGCGATTGGCCTGGGCTCGATGCTGTGCGCGTTCTGGGCACTGGGCCACCTGCCGCTGGCGCAGGCGGTTTCGCTGTCGTACTCCACGCCGCTGTTCGTCACGATTGCCGCCGTGCTGTGGCTGGGTGAAACCGTGCGCGTGCGCCGCTGGGCTGCGGTCGTGGTCGGCTTCATAGGCGTGCTGGTGATCGTGCGACCCGGTACCGCCGGCTTCACCGCGGGCAGCTTGGTCGCCGTGGCCGCCGCGGTGCTCAGTTCGCTGGTGGCGATCCAGATCAAGCAGCTGACCCGCGTCGACAGCGCCGATACCGTGGTGCTCTACACCTACGTGTTCTGGGTGCCGCTGTCGCTGGTTCCGGCGCTGTTCGTCTGGGTCTGGCCGAGCGGCATGGCCTGGCTGTGGCTGCTGGCCACCGGCGTGCTCGGCACCATCGGCCAGCTGTTGTGGACGCGGGCGCTGCGCCTGGGTGAAGTCTCGGCGCTGACCCCGATCAGCTTCCTGCAGCTGCCGCTGGTAACGCTGTTCGGCTGGATGCTTTTCAACGAAAGCGTGGACCGCTGGACGATCATCGGCGCCGGCATCATCCTCGCCGCCAACGCCTACATTGCCCACCGCGAGGCCGTGCTGTCGCGCCGCGCCGCCAGCGCAGCCGCCTCATCAGCGGCGAAGCCCGCCGAGTAAATCCGCGCCACGCGTGGATGACGCTGCACTCCTCTGTAGAGCCGAGCCTACGCTCGGCTGCTCTTCGCGCCTCCACCGTTGACTGAGCGCGCAGGGTTCATCCACGCATGGCGTGGATCTACAGCGCGCGATACACCCGCTCGGCCGCGTCGAACACATTGCCCGGTGCGAACTGTTCGCTGAGGAAATGCAGCGACTGCCGGCGCAGCTGCGGCGACCGGTCCTCTCCATCGCTGCCCAGCAGGACCTGCTGGAACTCGATCAGGTCCTGCAGGATGCGCCAGTGACGGTACCAGGCGATCCAGCGAGGGTCGCCGCGGTCACTGCCATAGCCTTCCTCGAATCCCAACGGGTTCTCGCGGCCCCAGCGCCCGCCGACAGCGCCACCGATGAACATCAGGTCGCGCTCGCGCGGTGCCAGCGACAGGCCATCCCAGTCGATCAGGTGCAGGCCGCCGTCATTGCCCATCAGCAGATTGCCGGCATGAAGGTCGGTGTGGCACAGGTGCAGCCGCACCGGCAGATCCTGCAACGCCGCGTGCAGCTGCAGTGCCTGCGCGTGCAGCGCCGCGATGCGCGCGTGCTGCTGGTCCCAGACGGAAACGAAGGCACGGCCCAGCCCATCCTTGGCAGCCGCCAGGCCTTCGCCGGCCAGCCACTGCCCGACGGTATCAAGCGCCGCGGTTTCCATCCGGATGCTTGGCAGCGCTTCCTGCAGCGCCGGTGGCGGGCACGCCTCGTGCAGGCGCCGCAGCACCTCGCCCAACCGTTGCCATTGCGTGCGGCTCAATGCCGCCTCGAAACCGGACTGGCCTTCCACATACGGGAACAGGGTGAACTGCAGGCCCCAGCGCTGCACCGATGCCCCGCCGGTCAACGCCGGCCAGGGCGCAACGATCTCCTCGATACCCAGCGTGCCGCGCAGCCAATGCAGGGTGTCCCAGACGGCAGGGGCCACCTGGTAACTGCGGCATTTCAACCACCACTGCCCGCGCCGTGCATCGATGCGATACACACTGGCGTTGGCATCGGCGCCAACCGGGCGTGGCACCACGGCGGTCGCGGTGATGCCATAGGATTGCTGGAGGACTTCGCCGAGATGCTGCGCCGAAGCGGATGACATGGATGCAAGCGGAAAGTGTTATCTGCGACAACTATCGCAGATGTGCCCGCCACGACACAGACATGTCCGTCACAACATCGTGCCTGCGCGACCAACGTGCTAGCCAGCGACGCGACGCATCACCGCTTCCAATGGCCCCCGCGTGAACCGCCACGACCACAGCCACGCTGCGCCCGTGGCCAGCATCAGGAACAACAGCGCCCACAGCAGCACGGTCGGTAGCGACGCGCTGCCATCGAGCAGCCCCAACCATTCCAGCGTACCCATGCCCAGCAGGATGTGGCCGACGTAGAGGGTCAGGGTCATTCGCCCTGCTGCAGTCAGCGGTTCCAGCCAATCCCCCGGATACCGGCGGCTGATCCAGAGGCACGCGGCAATCGCGCTGCAGGCTGCGCCCGCACCGGTCAACACGTAGGCCGGTCCCGGCGGCATCGGCTGCATTCCCAGCCACGGCTGCCAGGGCGTTCCCTGCGCAAGCTGCTGCACGGCCTGGCCTGCGCCGATCAGCAGCAGGCCCACCAGCAGCAACGCACGCTGCACCCGCGCTTGTGACAACGGCAGGCGCGCCAGCAGCATGCCCAGCAGGAAGAAGCACATCCAGGGCAGCAAGGGATGGAAGCCGTTGAACAGCAGGTTGCGCGCGGCACCCGGCCACTGCCAGAGACCGGCATACTCCAGCGTCTGCCAGTTCCAGCCCTGGCTGTAATTCCAGTGCAGCAGTGCCCAGAACGACCCGGCCGCCAGGCCGGCGATGCTGGCCAGCAGCACCCGTGACGACGCACGCAGCCACAGCACCGCCAGCGCGAAATACACCGCGTAGTAGTGCAGGATGTCGGCCGGGAACAGGGTCAGGTTGAGCAGGCCCAGCACCAGCAGGAACAGCGCGCGCCGCCAGGTCTGCGCGCCGGCCGGCATCCAGCCAAGGCGCTGTGTGGCCAGTACCAGGCCAAGTCCGGCCAGGGTGACGAAGGTCGCAGAGGCCTTGCCTTCCAGCAGATGGAAGAAGCCGGCCAGCCAACCCTGACCCTCTGCCGGCACGGCCATCGCCAGGCGGAAATTGACCAGCACCATGCCGGCCAGCGCCAGATACCGTGCCAGATCGAGGCCGTGCAATCGCCGCTCAACCGCGCTCATGCGCGTGCACCGAGCAGCAGCGCGAGCAAGCCAGGGTCCAGCGGAGCCTCATCGGTGCCACCGGCTTCGCCCAGCCCGCGACGCAGCGCATCGCTTTCGATGGCATCCAGCAGCACCTGCGCCTGCAGTGCCGGGGCCAGCACGGGACGCCGACGTTCACGCTGTGCCACCTGCTGCAGCGCTTCGGCCAGCACAGCCTGCAACTGCCTGCGATTGGCCGCAAATGCCTCGGCCACGGCCCGATTGCGTGCGCTCTCGGCCAGCACTTCGACGGCGAGCGTCGCCCATTCCGGATGGCTGCACAGCGCGTGGAAGTCCTGCAGGAACGCCAGCACCTGCGTGCGATCACCGTCGGCCACGGCCAGCCGCTGCAGCAACGGCGCCAATTCCTCGCTCTCGGCCACGGCCACTGCAAGGATGATCGCTTCCTTGCCAGGGAAGTGGTTGTAGAGATTGCCCAGGCTGACGTCGGCCGCCTGCGCGATGTCACGCATGCTGGTCTGGTGGAATCCCTTGGCGAGGAAGCACTGCAGGGCGGCCTGCAGGATCTGCGCGTTGCGTTGCGCGTTGCGGTCGGCTCGGTTCATGGCGCCAATAATGAACGAACGTTCGTCCAACTGGAAGATGACAACCCGGCCAACCAGCGAGTTCCGTTCAGCCGGCCCTTGACCTCAACTGCGGTTGAGGCCCGATGCTGCGCGGCCCGTTCCAGGCCCAACCCGGAGAGACTTCATGCCGCGGATGATCACCGCCCTGCTCGACAGCCGCGTGCTGTGGTTCCTGGCCCGACTGCTGCTGGCCGTGGTGTTCCTGTCATCGGGTCTGGCCAAGCTGCTGGCGTGGGACAACAGCGTGGCCGAAATGCAGGCGGCCGGGCTGCAACCGCCTGTGCTGTTCAACCTCGCCAGCGCCGTGGTGCTGCTGGGTGGCTCACTGTGCCTGCTACTTGATCGCCTGCTCTGGCTGGGCAGCGGCGCGCTGGCGGTGTTCATGCTGCTGACCATCGCCATCGTGCATGCCTTCTGGACCAAGCACGGCGCGGAACAGCAGCTGGCCCTGTTCTTCGCACTGGAACACCTGAGCGTGATCGGTGGGCTGATCTGCGCGGCCATCGCCAGCCGCGCGCGGGCTCAGAAGAACTCGTCGAGCAGCCGGTAGAACGCCAACCGGCGCTCGTCGGCTACAGCGCCGTAGCGTTGGAACAACGGCGTGACCCAACGCGTATCACCGAAGTTGTGGACCAGGCTGCGCGCGGCCAGCGCCAGGTCCTGGTAACGGTCGGCCACGCCCAGCCGCCCACAGTCGATGAAACCGCTGAAACGCCCCTCGGCCACCATCAGATTCGGAAGGCAGGCATCGCCATGACTGACCACCAGATCTTCATGATCGGGACGGGTGCTGCACAGTTGGGCGAAGACCTGCTGTGGACACTGTCCCAGGCGTTCGTCATCGAAGTCATCGGCGTCCACGCGCCCCGCCTCGACCCGTGCCTGCGCGGCCGGCAGGCGCGAGGCCAGCCGCTGATCGAACGGACAGGCTGCTACCGGCAACGCATGCAGCCCGCGCAGCGCGTCGGCCAGTATCTCCACCCGTTGCTGCGGCGCGAGTTCCGCCGACGAAGCCAGATCGCGGCCAGGCAGCGCGCTCATCAGCAACCAGTGCCGGCCCGCTTCTTCGGCCGTGGCAATCACCGTTGGCGCCGGTTGTCCCTGTGCCTGGAGCCAGCGCAGGCGCGCGATCTCATCGCCCAGCTCACTGAAGGCGTCGATCAGTTCCGACTTGAGGAAGGCGTCGGGTCTACCTGGCCGCAGCACGCGGGCAACGTCGGCCCGCGAAACACCCATCGACTGCCGCTCGATGCGCGCGTCGGCCAACGCATTCTGCCACGCCAACGGCAGCGGCATGCCATCAGGGGTGGCGTTGTGCTCGTCCATGCCAGGAGATTCCTGTTGCCGGTGACCCTACGCATTCTCGCTCATCCTGGCGCACATCGCCCCCCGTGCGGGAGGCAGCCTGAGCGAGCTGACCGGGCCGTCGGCGGCCACTGCGTCCCAGCGCCTGCAGCAGCGACGGCTGCTGCCACGGTACCGGTGCCAGTTCGACGACACGGCCTCGACCCTTACCGCCGAACGCGGCGGCCTGCGCGCGTCCGCCAAGTGGAGCACCGTTCTGGCAGCCGATCGTGGCTGCCGCAGTACAACGAGGAAGCAACATGAAATTGATGGTCATCGGCGCCAGCAAGGGCCTGGGGCGCGCGTTCGTGGAAGGCCTCTGTGCCACGGGTGACACTGTGATTGGTGTCTCGCGCAACCGCCCGTGCGGCATCGCCTGCGCTGACGGCGTCACCCTGCAGTGGATCGAAGCAGACCTGTCCCGGCCGACCGTGGCTGCCGACCACATCGCAGCGCAGGCACCGGCCGATATCGATGTGCTGATCCACAACCTGGGTATCTGGGAAGACAAGGCCTTCAGCGGCGAGTACGCCTTCCTCGATGAAAGCGACGCTGCACTCACGACGCTGGTCGACGTCAACATCACCGCGACCCTTGTACTGCTGCAACGCCTGCTGCCCCGCGTACTGGGCGCAGCGCGCCCGCAGCTGGTGCTGACCGGTTCGACCTCGGCCCTGCCTCGCAGTGGCCGCCCGGAAGTGGCGTTCGGCGCCTCGAAGTTCGCCCTCAACGGCATCGCCGATGCGCTGCGCGAAGGCTTCCGCGATCGCCGGCTGGCGGTGACCAGCCTGCAGTTGGGCTACCTCAACACCGACGACGCCTTGTCGGTGCCGGTGGCCGAGGCCGCAGCGCGCGGCGACGGTGAGCAGGTGCCGGTCCACGATGTCGTGGCCATGGTAAGCGCCCTGTTGCAGCTGTCATCCTCCGGCTTCGTGCGCGAACTGGTGCTGCCCGCCATCGCCGACCCGCGCTACTGACCTTGCCGGCCGCCGCAGAGCACGCTCAGTGGCCGCGCGCGCGGTCGTGGTTTACCCTGCTCGTCACTGGCCGTCGGTCACAGGCGGGAACCTGCTATGGATGCGCTTTCACGGGTCTCGACCCAGGTCCTGGACAGCGCCCTGCCCAGCCTGCCGCTGTATCTGCTGCAGGCCACGGCAGTGATCGGCATGATCGGCGTGCTGCTGATCGCCACCCGTCGCGCCGGGCACGCCATTGAAGGCCGTCGCCTGTATGTCGGCGTAGCGCTGGGCCTGATCTACCTGTTCAATTCCTGGTTCGTGGCCCGTTATTCCCAGGGTGTCGTCAAACTGCACCTGGGCTTCGACATCCTGCTGGTCAGTGGCCTGCTGGGCGGCTGGCGCG
Source organism: Stenotrophomonas maltophilia complex sp. Om-AH-Sm3 (assembly GCF_059337855.1). NCBI lineage: Bacteria > Pseudomonadati > Pseudomonadota > Gammaproteobacteria > Lysobacterales > Lysobacteraceae > Stenotrophomonas > Stenotrophomonas maltophilia complex sp. Om-AH-Sm3. The sequence continues at coordinate 57,246 of NZ_JBYBLQ010000012.1, forward strand.
GCGGCTTGGCCTGCCTGGCTGCCGCCCTGCTGGCCCGCTACCAGTTCGTCGGTATCCCGTTCTTCCTGCCTGCCAGCCTTGAGGCCGTGTTGCAGATGGTGGCGGGCGTCTGGCTGCGCAGGCACCTGTACCCGCGCATGCTCAACGAGCTCTCGCCGCGCATGATCCTGCAGGCCTGGGGCGTGCGTATCGGGGTAACCGCTCTGGGTTTGGCGCTGGGTGTGGCGATCATTGGCGCCGATCAACTGCCGGTGGCCGAGCTGGCGATCCAGCGCGTGCTGGCACTGCCGGTCTCGCTGCTCGTGCTCGGCGCTGTGTTCGCGCTGGTCTACAACGATGCCCAGATCGATGCGCAACGCCAGCGCGAACAGGCCTGGCTCCGCATCGATCCGATCAGCGGGCTGCCCAACATGCGTGCGCTCGGTGAACGCCTGCAACAGTACTGGCGGGATAACGACGGCACCGGCAAGGCCTGCCTGATCGTGGCCGAGATGGGCAACCTGCGCGATCTGCGCCTGCGCTACGGGCCGTTGCAGGACAACGGCCTGTGGCAGCGCGACGGCACCGAGGAGGTGCATCGGTTGCTGCCCTCGCTGTCGGCTGCGCAGCTGGAGATCTACCAGTTCGGTGATGCCGCGCTGGCGATCCTGGTGCGCGGCCTGACCTTGTCCACACTGCGCACGCAACCGCAGATCACCGAGCTGGCCAGCAACCTGGCCGATCGGGTCGCCCGCGATTGGCCGGGCTTCCGGCCGCTGTTCCGCTGTGCAGTGGTTGAATTGAAGCCCCCTGCTGATGCCGACGAAGGACATCTTCCGTTCCGCGCCATCACCGTGGCACTGAGCGCGATCGAGTCGGGCGTGGTGTTCTTCGATGACCCGATCCAGCGCGACAGCGAGATCGACGCCCTGATCGAGGCTGCGCTTGAGCACTGGCTGCAGCAGGGCAATGCGCCGCTGTGCTACCAGCCCAAGCATCGTCTGCAGGACCGCCAACTGGTCGGCGCCGAAGCACTGCTGCGCATGCGCGACGGCGAAGGCCGGCCGATTGCCCCGATGCGGGTGATCTCACTGCTGCGCCGGCAGGGGCGGCTGGCAGACCTGGAATGGGCCACGCTGCGGTCGGCGGTGCACTTCCTGCAGCACTGCCGGCGGGACGGCGCGGCGCTGACCATTGCAGTCAATGTTTCAGCCGAATCGCTGCGCCTGCCCGACTTCGGCCTGCGCCTGCAGGAGCTGCTGCAGCTGCATGACATCCCCGGTGCGATGCTGCGCCTGGAGATCGTCGAATGGACCGAAATCGTCGAGCGCGACGTGGTCGATGCCAACATCGCACAGCTGCTGGCAGCCGGGGTCACCCTGTCGCTGGATGATTTCGGCGCCGGCTATTCAACCCTGATCCTGCTTTCGCAGCTGGCCATCGCCGAGGTCAAGATCGAGCAGGCACTGATCGCCACGCTGTCCGACGCCAAGTCACAGTCGATCGTTCGCTTCATCGTCGAGGTCGCGCACCGCTGCGGCGCGATCGTGGTGGCCGAGGGTACCGAGACCCTCGCCCAGGAACAGAAGCTGCGCGCACTCGGGGTGGATGTCGGCCAGGGCTACCTGTACTCGGCGGCACTGCCGGCCGACGAGTTCCGTCGCTTCGCAGCCAGCTAGACCGCGTAGAACCCCAGGAACATCGCCACCGCCGATTCGGCCACGCGCGCACGTTCCTGCGCGGTCAACGGTGGCTGCCCCATCGTGACCTGCGGCCAGAACGCGAAGCTCTTCACCAGCCCGTGCAACTGGTGGCCGGCAAAGTCCGGATCCACCTCGCGCAGACGGCCATCGGCAATTGCTGCGCGGATCCAGGCACTCTCGCCACTTTCCTTCTCGCCCATGCGGCAGACGATGGCCTGCGCGCGCTCCGGTGAATGGATGATCTCGGCCATCGCGACCCGCGCCAGATCGATGAAATTGCCATCGCTGAGCAGGTCCAGCTTCTGGCCCAGCAACTGCAGCAACTGCGTCTGCAGCGGCTGGTCGGCGCGGTATGGCAGTGCGTCGCTGGCCACGCTGCGCTCCCACAGCTCCTCCAGGATCATCGAGAACAGCGCTTCCTTGCTCGGGAAATGGTTGTAGACGGTGCGCTTGGAGACCCCCGCCGCCTGGGCGATGCGGTCCATGCTGGTCGCCTCGTAGCCCGATGCACGGAACTCCTCCACCGCCGCGCGCACGATGGCGTCACGTTTGCGGTCGGTCAGGCGTTGCGGGGGACGGGACATGGCGGGAACCGGATAACTGAACGGATGCCTCCATTTTACACTCGACAGTGTACTTTTGAACAACACGAAACTACACTGTGCAGTGTACCCAGCGGACGTCACCCATGAAGCGCCTGCTCCTTGTCCTCCTGCTCGGAATCCTCGCCGTGACCGCCTACACCTTCTGCAAATCCTGGTCCCTTCCCGACTTCCCCGATTCGCCGCAGTACCGTGATGGCAAGTTCCGCAATGCCCTGCCCCGTCCGGCGATGGGCCTGCGCGACGGCGCGGAGATCTGGTGGACGTTCCTGTTCAACAAGCCCAAGGGCACCGTGCCCGCGAACCCGATTCCGGTGAAGCCGCTGGACCGCGCCACGCTGGACGCCGCACCGGATCGCAGCCTGTTCCGGCTGGGGCACTCCACGATCCTGCTGAAGCTGCGTGGCCAGTACTGGCTGACCGATCCGGTGTTTTCCGAGCGCGCCTCGCCGGTGCAGTGGATGGGGCCCGCACGCTTCCATGCACCGCCGATCAGCATCGACGCGCTGCCGCCGATCGCCGGTGTGATCCTCTCGCACAACCACTATGACCACCTGGACCATGCCGCGGTCATGCAGCTGGCCGGCAAGACCGCGCGCTTCATTGCACCGCTCGGCGTCGGCGACCAGCTGATCGCGTGGGGGGTGGATGCGCGCAAGGTCGAGCAGCTGGACTGGTGGCAATCCACCGAAGCCAACGGCCTGCGCCTGACCGCGACCCCGGGCCAGCACTTCTCCGGCCGCGGGCTGGGTGACAGCGACCGCAGCCTGTGGGCTTCATGGGTGATCCAGGACGGTGACTTCCGCATTTTCTTCAGCGGCGACACCGGCTACTTCGACGGCTTCAAGGCCATCGGCGAGAAATACGGTCCGTTCGACCTGACCATGATCGAGACCGGCGCCTATGATCCACGCTGGGCATTCGTGCACATGCAGCCGGAACAGACCCTGCAGGCGCACCTGGACCTGCGCGGCAAGTGGCTGCTGCCGATCCACAACGGCACCTTCGACCTGGCCCTGCACGCATGGCAGCAGCCATTCGAACGCATCACCGCGCTGGCCGCTGCAAACAATGTTGCAGTGGCTACGCCGATGATGGGCGAAGCACTGGACATGCAGGCGCCGCAGGCAGGTACGCGCTGGTGGGAGACGGTGGAGCTGTAATGCGGTGGGCTCCAATTCTGGCCGCCGCTACGTCTTCGGGTGAAGCCTGCGCCCTTCCCGGGCCAGATTGATCTGTAGCGCAGCGGCGGCGAGCTCGGTCATTTCCGTCGTGACTTTCCCGCTGCCGCGCGCTCGCAGCCAACCGAGAATGTCGACGAGATGCCAGATCGAGGTCGAGCCGTCATGCACGGGGGACGGAAACGACTGCGGGTTGGCCAGCATGAGCTTCCGCATGTTCTGGCGCGACATTCCGAGCAGGTCTGCCACGTCAGTGAGCCCAACCAGATCGGGGCTCACTTCAACCAGTTCGGCACCGGGCACGGCCCGCTGCACATCGTCCAGCGCCGAACGCAGGGCAGCCCCTGCGCTGTCTGCTTCGCGGCAGAACGCCAGGGCCAGCCGTCCCGGCAGCCCAAGGCCCACAAGCGCGTCGTCACAGCCGCCTTCGGCCAGGCGCTGCTCGAGGACACCGATTTCAATACCTGTGTCCGGCAAGCGGTACTTCAGGGTGAAGTTGAATTCCATGATTGCCCCCTTCGCTTCTCACGAAGCGAGATCTCATTGCTCACGACTGCAGTTCTCGACCACACGCCGCAAGGCCCTTGCATGATGGCTGCCGCTACGCGGTGTGCTCCAGATGCTCACGATGCAGAACTCCCCGCATCGGCAATCGGTGTCGTTGTAAGGGCAATACATCCGGCCCCACGCATGGCCGCCCGCCATACGGAGCCTCCACCCACGATCTCCGCGAACTGCAACGCCGCTTCGATGTCCTTGTCTGGATGACGCGCTCGAGACATTCCTTGTTCTCCATAGTCTGCACACGGCTCACATTGGTTGTCAAATGACAACCCGCTTGAAATGACTTTCGACGTGACCCTAGCCAATCCGCGCTACACGTCCAGAGCCACATCCGTCAGCCCTCCCGTGATGGCAGCGCCGTCGTCCAGCGGCGCTGCAGTGCGTCATGTAACCGATTACATCCCTTGCTAGCGTAGCGCTCGCCCGATTCCGGTCGAACCAGCGAGGCTGTCCGTAATGACGTTGCGCGCCGAACGCTCCAAGGTCTCCACACCGCCTTTCCCGTTGTGCCCTGCCGCTGCCCTGCTGTTGGCCGCCCTGGCCTCCAGCGCACAGGCACAGACCCTCCCCCCGCGCAGCCAATGGCAGGCCAGCAGTTCCTCGCAGCAGGTGCCGGCGATGGCGATCAGCCACCTGATCGACGGCAACCCGAAGACCGTTACCGGCGGCGCGTTCAGTCCGGGCCACTGGTTCCAGATCGACCTGGGCGCGCCCACCCTGCTGGCCGGCGCACGCCTCACCTGGGACGTATCGAACCCGGAAGGCTATTCACTGCAGACCTCAATGGATGGCAGGCAGTGGCAGACCGCGTACACGATGGCCGATTCGCTGGGCGATGTGGAAACGCTGTACTTCGCGCCGCGCCAGGCGCGCTACCTGCGGCTGGCCAGCCCGCAGCGCACTTCTGATTGGGGCGTGTCGATCTTCGAGATGGAGCCGCTGGACAGCACGCTCAGCGCACGCATCAGCGGTATCGATGCAACGCAGGCAGCGGCGCTCTGGCAAGGCGGCGGCACCGTCGCGATGCCGGCCGGGGCAAATGGATCCCATACGTTCGAGATCACGCTGCCGCAGGCCCAATCAACGGCTGGCCTGGTGGTCGACTGGGCCGATGGCGCACGAGGCGCCGCCCGACTACAGGCGCAGGATTCACAGGGCCGTTGGCAGGACCTCGCACACGATGCACAGGCGGCCAGTCACCGGCAAAGCTGGCTGGCCGCCACTGCAGCACAACCATTGCGTGCTTTCCGCCTGAGCGTGGACGGCGCTGCGCCACGGATCGCACGCCTGCGCCTGCTCGGTCCGAAAGCCGTGATGACGCCGATGAAGCAGTATCAGATCGTCGCCAGCGGCGCCCAGCGCGCATTGTTCCCGGCCTCGCTGCAGATGCAGCAGACCTACTGGACGGCCGTGGGTGTGCATGCAGGACGACAGAAGTCGATCTTCGATGAGTACGGCAACCTGGAAGCCTTCAAGGGCGCACCGCTGGTGCAGCCCATCTGGCGCAATGCCGATGGCCAAACCGCCGGCGCCGCCGGGCAGGCCATGCAGCATGCCCTGCGCGACGGCTGGAAGCCGATGCCCTCCGCCACCTGGTCACCGCAACCCGGCCTGCAGCTGCGCAGTGAAGTGTTCGCCATTGAGCGCGATGGCCAGCCGGTGACCTTCCTGCGGCATCGGCTGCAGAACACGGGAAGCACGAAGATCGAAGGCACGCTCACCCTCGTGGTGCGCCCGATGCAGATGAATCCGCCATGGCAGAACGGCGGGCTGTCCCCGATCCGCGAGGTGACCATCGATGGGCAGGCCCTGCGTATCAATGGGCGCACGCTGCTGCAGTCGCTTACTCCAGTGACCGCATCCGGCGCGGCGCCATTCGGCAAGGATGGCGCAACGGAGATCACCGCGACCCTCGCTGCCGGCCAGCTGCCTTCCACGCAACAGGTGCGTGATGATCAGGGGCTTGCCTCGGCTGCATTGAACTACCGCGTCTCGTTGGCGCCGGGAACCAGTGATGCCGTCGTGGTCGCGTTCCCGTTGGGCACCGCCGCCGCCGATGCCAATGGCGTGCTGCCCGAAGCGCCTGCGCTGGATCTGGCCACGCTGCCCCACGATGCCAATGCGGCGTTTGATTCACTGGCCACGCAGGCGTCTGCGGACTGGCAGGCACGGCTGGGCCAGGTCGGCCTGCGCCTGCCCGATCCGTCGCTGGTGGACATGCTGCGCGCGCAGGCCGCCTACATGCTGATCAACCAGACCGGTCCAGCCATGCAGCCCGGCCCGCGCAACTACAACCGTTCCTTCATCCGCGACGGCATGGCCACCTCGGCGGTGCTGCTGCGCATGGGGGAAGCCCGCGTGGCGCGCGACTACCTGGCCTGGTACAGCGAGCACGGCGTGCATCCCAACGGCCTGGTCTCACCGATCCTCAACGACGATGGCAGCGTCAACACCGGCTTTGGATCAGACATCGAGTACGACAGTCAGGGCCAGTACGTCGCGCTGGTGGCCGATGTCGCGCGCCTGGATGGCGGCCCCGAGTCGGTACGTGACTATCTGCCGAAGGTGAAAGCGGCGCTGCGCTTCCTGCAGGAGCTGCGCGAGCGCACGCTGGTGCCCGGTTACAAGGCTGACCAGCCTTCGCCGGAACGGTTCGCAGGCATTCTTGCGCCGTCGATCAGCCATGAGGGCTACCCGTCGCCCACCCACAGCTATTGGGACGACTATTGGGGCCTGAAGGGCTGGCACGACGGTGCCTGGCTGGCCGAATCGCTGGGCGACCACGAGACCGCAGCCTGGGCGCGCGAACAATACAAGCTGCTCTACGACGCACTGCATGCCTCGATCCGGGCGACGATGGCGTGGAAGGGCATCGACTTCATTCCCTCCTCGGCCGACCTGGGCGATGGCGATCCCACCGGCGTTTCGATCGCACTGGACCCGACCGGTGCGCAGAGCGTGCTGCCCGCCGAGGCACTGCGGACCACCTTCGCGCGTTATCTGGAGGATGTGCGCAAGCGCAGCCAGCCCGATGCGCTGTACGCCTATACGCCGTATGAGATCCGCAACGTGCTGAGCTATGTGCACCTGGGCCAACCGCAGGTTGCTGATGAGCTGCTGCAGGGACTGCTGCATGACCGGCGCCCGCTTGAGTGGCAGGTACTCGCCGAGGTCGTGCACTCGCGGCTGCGTTTCCCCCGCTACCTGGGCGACATGCCGCATACCTGGATTGGTGCCGAGTACGGCCGCACGCTGTTCGGCATGCTGATGCGCGAAGACGATGATGCGTTGTCATTGCTGCCGGGCACGCCGCCGTCGTGGGTGGGGGGCGATGGGTTGGCGGTGGAGCGGCTGCCGACCGCGTATGGCACGTTGCAGATGCAGGCGCGGCAACGCGACGGCATGCTGACGGTCACGCTGGGCAAGGGGTTGCGCAGTGGGACGGCGGTGAAGGTCTGGTGGCCGGCGCGGACGATGCCGAAGACCGTGCGTGTGGATGGGCGCGACGTTACCGCGTTCGATGCGGAGGGCGTGCGCCTGGCAAGACCATTCAGAACGCTGGAGGCGCGTTGGTAGAGCAGCCGAGCATGGCTCGGCTCTACAGAAGCAGCGGTAGCGCCGGGCCACGCCCGGTGTCATTGCAGCGTCGGCAACCCCGGCGGATTGGTCTGCGATTGCGGCACCGCCTCCTCGGCCAGGTTCCAGCGCGCCAATGCCTGCGCATAGGTGCCGCTGCCGATCTGGGTGTTCAACGCCTGCGTCACCGCATCGGCCAGGCCGCTGCCCTTGCGCGTGGTCACCGAGATCGCCGCAGCGTTCGGCCAGCCACCGGGGAACAGGCCCACGCGCCGCACCTTGCCATCGCGTGCCGAGTAGGCGCCGGTGGCATTGGGCTCGAACGAGACATCGGCGCGGCCAGTGATCACCGCCAAGCGGCCGACCACGGCGTCGTCGAAGTACTGGTACTCCACCGGCTTCAGCCCGGCCGCAATGTTCTGCCGGTCCCACTGCCGCAGGATCTGGTCCTGGTTGGTGCTGGCACCCACCACCACCTTCAGCCCGGCCACATCAGCGGGCTTTTCGATCTTCTGGATGGGCCCGTCGCTGCGCGTGTAGATGCCCAGAAGATCGTAGCGGTAGCTGGAGAAGTCGAACTTCTTCTTGCGCTCTTCGGTCACCGTCACGTTCGACAGCACCGCATCGTACTTGCCCGATTCCAGCCCCAGCGGCCAGTCCGCCCACGCGACCGGCACGATCACCAGCTTCAGGCCCAACGCATCGGCGATCAGCCGCGCGATGTCCGGCTCGATGCCGACCACGTCCTTGCTGTCGGCGCCGTAGTCGGCCAGCGGCAGCTGCCCCGGATGGGTCGCCACGGTAAACGCCCCAGGGGTGACGAACTGATAACCGGCGGGGATCAACGCCTTCGCCTTCGGGTCGAAGGTGCCCTTCAGGACGGCCGTGTTCGCGCCGGCCAGGCTGGTCGCTGCCACGGTGCCTGCATCCGGTGCCTGGCGCACGCGCGAGTAGACGATACCGGCAATGCCGATGACCAGCACCGCCACGATCAACAGGGTGCTGCGCGAGGGACGACGCGATGCTGCACGACTCATGGTGCTCCTTCCGGGGTTACAGGGTCTTGGCCAGGAAATCGGCCGTGCGTTGCTGGCGCGGCTGCTCGAACACGGCGTCGGGCGTACCCTGCTCGATCACCCGGCCCTGGTCCATCATCACCACGTGGTCGGCCACGCGGCGGGCGAAGCTCAGCTCATGGGTGACGATCACCAGCGTGGTACCGGAACGGGCCAGTTCTTCGATCACGCTCAGCACCTCGGCCACCAGTTCCGGATCCAGCGCCGACGTGGGTTCGTCGAACAGCAGCACCTTCGGCTGCAGCGCCAGCGCGCGGGCAATCGCGATGCGCTGCTGCTGGCCACCGGACAGCTGGCGCGGGAAGGCATCGGCCCTGTCGGCCAGGCCGACCCGCTCCAGCAGCGTGCGCGCCTGTTGTTCGGCCTGCGCACGTGGCACGCCACGTACCGCGATCGGTGCCTCGATGATGTTCTCCAGCGCGGTCAGGTGCGGGAACAGATTGAAGCCCTGGAACACCATGCCCACCTCGGCACGCCGACGGCGGATCTCACGCTCGGGCAGTTCGTACAGGGTGTCACCGTCACGGCGGTAGCCGATCAACTGGCCGCCGACGGTCACGTAGCCGCTGTCGGCACGCTCCAGGTGGTTGATCAGCCGCAGCAGCGTGGACTTGCCGGCGCCCGATGGGCCGATCAGCACCGTCACGCTGCCGGCGCGCAGGTCCAGGTTCACATCCTCCAGCACCGGCTGGTCGCCAAACACCTTGCCTACGCCGTGCAGCGACACCGCCGCGCCCTCGCCGGCATCCACCTGCGCGGCGATGCGCGGGCGGTTGGCCACGCGCGGCGCAGCATCACTGGATGTCCGCACCGGTGACGACACCCGCGACACCGAGCGCTCGCGCTGCAGCTGGCCGCGCGCGAAGCGCTGTTCCACGCGCCGCTGCAGCAGCGACAACACGGTCAGGATCACCAGGTACCAGACCGTGGCCACCATCAGCAGCGGCACCACTTCCAGGTTACGGCGGTAGATCACCTGCACGGTGTAGAACAGCTCCGGCAGCGCCAGCACGTAGACCACCGAAGTGCTCTTGGCCAGGCCGATCACATCGTTGAACGCGGCCGGCAGGATCGAGCGCATCGCCTGCGGCAGGATGATGCGGCGCACCTGGCGACCGCGCGGCAGGCCCAGCGCGGCCGCGGCCTCGTACTGGCCGTGGTCAACCGACAGGATGCCGCCCCGGATCACTTCGGCCGAGAACGCGGCCTGGTTCAGGGTCAGGCCCAGCACCGCGGCAGTGAACACACCGATCAGCTGCGTGGTCGGGTACGAGAACAGGTTGATGCCGGTGAACGGCACGCCCAGCTCGATGGTGCTGTACAGGTAGCCCAGATTGTTCAGCAGCAGCAGCAGTACCAGCAGCGGGATCGAGCGGAACAGCCACACGTAGCCCCACGACACCGCCGACAGCAGCGGCGAGCCGGAGGCGCGGGCCAGCGCAAGCAACGTGCCCAAGGCGAAGCCGAGGCCAGTACCGAGCGCGGTCAGCAGCAGCGTGCGGCCCAGACCCTCAAGCACCGGGCGTGCGAAGAACCATTCGGCAAAAGTGCCCCAGCCCCAACGCGGATTGCCAAGTACTGATTGAAGGCCGATCAGGATCAGCGCGAGTGCCAGCACCGTACCAACCCCCTGCAGTGGATGCCGGGCCGGCACGATCTTCAATTCGGGCGCTGGCGCAGGACGCGCAGTGATTCCCTCAAGCGCAGACGACGGTGTACTCATGCATGGGCCCCGTGCAGCACGGCCTGCGACGGCGAAAGCACTGGCGCCGGTTGCCCAAGGTGCTTCTCGAAGGGCAGGTGCGCGACGGTTTCCGGATCTGCATCCAGATCGAACAGCGCGGTGTAGCCATGGCTGAGGTACAGGCCGACAGCTTCGGGCTGGCGGAAGCCGGTGGTCAGGAACACACGCCGATAGCCTTGGCGTGCCGCCTGTTCTTCCAGTTCCTGCAGCACGCGCCGCGCGATGCCCTGGCGTCGCAACCCCGGCAGCGTCCAGATGCGCTTGAATTCGGCGGTGTCTGGATCGCGGTGCGGCATGAAGGCGCCGCCAGAGATCGCCACACCGTCGCGCAGCAACAGTACGAAGGCCCCTACCGGCGCCGCGAAGGCCTGCGCCGGATAGCGCTGCAGCTCCTCGCGGGCGCTGCCACCGATGCGTCGGCGCACGTCGGCGTAACGGCGGTCGTACTCCTGTTCCAGGCCATCGAACAGCGGCCGCGCCAGCGGGTCATCGACCGAGGTATAGAGGAAGCGTTCGTTGTTGCTCATGCCACGTCCTTCACCAGGTAGTCTTCGGCCAGCCGCGCCCACAGGCTGGCAGCGGGTGCAATGGCGGCGTCGTTGAACACATAGCGCGGGCTGTGCAACGGTGCACTGTCGCCGTTGCCGACGAACACGAAGCTGCCGGGCCGCGCCTGCAGCAGGAAGGCAAAGTCCTCGCTGGCGGTGCGCGGTGCGAAGTCGGGCACCACCTGTCCGGCGCCGAAGCCCTGCACCGCCACCTCGCGGATGTAGGCGGTCTGCTGCGGATGGTTGATCACACTGGGGAAGCCGCGCGGGAATTCGATCTCGGCGCGCGCACCAAACGCAGCGGCGGTCTGCTCGGCAAGTTCGGTGACGCGGCGCCGCAGCGTGTCGCGCACCTCGGGCAGGTAGGCGCGCACGGTCAGCTTCAGCTCGACCACGTCCGGAATCACGTTGGCGGCCTGCCCGCCCTGGATCGAACCGACGGTGACCACGCCCATCTGCCGCGGATCGACATTGCGCGACACCACGCTCTGCAGCGCGGTGATGATGTGCGCCGCCACCAGGATCGGATCGACGCTGCCCTGTGGCTCGGCGCCATGGCCCCCCTTGCCGATCACCTTCAGCCGTGCCCAATCCACCGACGCCATCGCCGGGCCATCGACGAAACCGAAGTGGCCCACCGGCACGCCGGGCCAGTTGTGCAGCCCATAGATCGCATCCACCGGGAAGCGCTCGAACAGGCCATCGGCAATCATCTTCGACGCACCCGAACCGGTTTCCTCGGCCGGCTGGAACACCAGCTGCAGGGTGCCGTCGATATCACCGTGATGGGCCAGGTAGTGCGCGGCGGACAGCAGGATGGCGGTGTGGCCATCATGACCGCAGGCATGCATCAGGCCCTCGGTCTGGCTGGCATAGGCCAGGCCGGAGTCCTCATGGATCGGCAGTGCGTCGATGTCGGCGCGCAGGCCGAGGCGACGGCTGCCCTGCCCGCGCTGCAGCGTGCCGACCACGCCGGTGCCACCGAGGCCGGTGGTCACCTCATAGCCCCATTGCTGCAGCAGCTCGGCCACGCGGGCGCTGGTGCGGTGCTCCTCGAAGGCGAGCTCCGGGTGCTGGTGCAGGTCATGGCGGATCGCGATTGTGGCCTCGGCGCGTGCTGCAATTTCCGGCAGCACGCCGATGGACGCGGAATCCAGCCGGGCATGGCCCGGCGCTACCGAGTTCTCTCCGCTCATCGCCCTACCCCACCTTCCGCGCCGGCTCGGCGTCGGTCGCATACCGGCTGGCCTTGTACGGCAGGCCCAGATGCTCGCGCAGCGTCTGCCCTTCCAGCGCGCGCTGGTGGTAGCCCCGCGCCTGCAGGATCGGCAATACCTGGGTCACGAAATCGTCCAGGCCCTCGCGCTGCGCGGCAAAGCCGAGAATGAAGCCATCGCTGGCACCGGCATCGAACCAGCGGATCAGCTCATCGGCCACCTGCTCGGGTGTACCGATGAAGTTTGGTCGCGGACTCACTGCCTCCAATGCCACCTGGCGCAGGCTCAGGTCCTTCTCACGCGCATCCTGCTTGATGCGGTCGGTGGTGGAGCGGAACGAATTGCTGCCAATGTCACCCAGCTCCGGGAAGGGCGCGTCCGGATCGTACTGGCTGAAATCGTGGTGGTCGAAGAACCGGCCGAGATAGGCCAGCGCATCCTCCAGCGTTGCCAGTGCGGCAATCGCCTGGTACTTGGCTTCGGCCTCTTCGGCCGTGCGGCCGACGATGGGGCCGATGCCCGGGAAGATTTTCACATCGTTGGCGCTGCGGCCATGCGCGATCGCCGAGTTCTTCACCTTCTGGGTAAACGCGCGGGTTTCTTCCAGCGACGGCGAATGAGTGAAGACCGCGTCGGCATACTTGCCGGCCAGCGCGATGCCGTCGTCAGACGAACCGGCCTGGAAGATCACCGGCTGGCCCTGTGGCGAACGCTGGATGTTGAGCGGCCCTTCTACCTGGAAGAAGCGGCCCTTGTGGTCGAGGCGGCGGAACTTTCCCGACGCGAAGAACGTACCGCTGTCGCGCTCGCGCACGAAGGCGTCGTCGTCCCACGAATCCCACAGCCCCTGCACGACGTCCAGGTATTCATCGGCGATCTGGTAGCGCAGTGCATGCTCCGGGTGTGGCCGGCCATAGTTGCGGCCCGAACCCTCCAGTGGCGAGGTCACCACGTTCCAGCCGGCACGGCCGCCGCTGAGCAGATCCAGCGAGGCGAACTGGCGGGCCACGGTGAACGGATCGCTGTAGGACGTCGACAGCGTGCCGGCCAGGCCGATCTTCTTCGTTGCCGTGGCCAGCGCCGACAGCAGCGAGATCGGCTCGAAGCGGTTGAGGAAATGCGGGATCGACTTCTCGTTGATGTACAGGCCGTCGGCCACGAAGCCGAAGGCGATGCCGTTGTCCTCGGCCGTGCGCGCGATGTCGATGTAGAACTGCAGGTTGACGCTGGCATCAGCCGGATTGGACGGATGCTTCCAGGCATGCATGTGGCTGCCGGGGCCCTGCAGCATGATGCCGAACGGAATGTGGCGCGGGGTCGTGCTCATTGGGGATCGCTCCTGCAGGTCAGGCCACCGCCGCGCGCGGCGCGGGCGACAGCAGTTCAAGGGATGTCAGGCGTGCGTCGAGGTCGGCCACCGGCGCATCGAGGATGAACTCGCCCACGCCGAAACGCCGGTGCAGCGCATCCAGTTCGCCGCGCACGTGCTGCGCATCACCGGACAGCACGCTGGGGCGCGTCTCCTCGATGCGGAAGTCGGCCACCCCCACCTGGCGCGCGTACTCGGCAGCTGCCTCGGCGCTGGGCAGGTTCACCGCCTGCCCGGGACCGAGGTGCAGCTTGTAGACGCGCAGCGCACCGATATGGCGCGAAGCGGCTTCCGCAGTCGGTGCGGCGAAGGCCACCGTGGCCAGCAGCGGCGGCTGCGAGGCGACGCTGCGGTAGGCGTCGAACGCGGCCTCGATGTGCTTCGGGTCACCGTCGAAGTGCGCGGCGTAGACGAAGCGCCAGCCCAGCTCGGCCGCCTGCCGTGCACTCTGCGGGCTGGCACCGAGCAGGAAGCGCTCCGGCGCCTGCTGCGGAATCGGCCGCGCCAGCACATCGGCTTCGGCGCCGGACAGATAGCCCTCAAGGTCGCGCAGTTGCTGGTCGAAGTCGGCGAACGCCGGGCGCCCGGCCGCCAGCGCGGCAGTCGACGCTGGCAGGCCGCCCGGTGCCTTGCCCACGCCCAGATCCACGCGCCCTGGCGCCAACGCCGCCAGCAGGTTGAAGCTCTCGGCCACCTTGTACGGCGCATAGTGGCGCAGCATCACCCCGCCACTGCCGATGCGGATGCGACGGGTCTGCGCCAGCACCCAGGCGGCCAGCACTTCCGGCGCCGGGCTGGCAAGCGCCGGCGCGGCATGATGCTCGGCAAACCAGTACCGGTGATAGCCCAGCTGCTCGGCACGCTGCGCCAACTGCAGGCTGTTGCGCAGCGCCTGTTCCGGCGAGGCGCCCTCGGCCACCGGGCTCTTGTCCAACACGCTGATCTGATAGCTCATCGTCGCGTCCTCGCTCAGGGATGGGCCACGGGGATGCCGAGCAAGCCGTTCAGCGCGGCCAGGATCGGCTCGGCGCCGGAGATGTACTGGCGGTTCTGGTGCGCGCCACTGGCCAGCTCGCTGTGCACGCCCTGCGGCAACACCAGCTTGGGCAGCGACTGGTCCTGCTCGCCGATCTCGGCGATCACCTCGCGGCGCGGCCGCGCGAAGCCGATGCGGCGCACGTCCAGCTGCGCGTCCAGGCCGTCGATGCTCGACAGCGCCCCTTCCAGCAGCAGGCTGTGCCGACAGAAGAAGCGCTGGCCGGGAATCTGTCCGTCCTCGAACTCACGGTCGAGCAGGAACAGGATGGGCTTGTCGGTTGCGTCCAGACTCACGGGGTCGTCCTCATCGGGGGGGCGGCAATGCGATGCCGCTTCGATATCGATGCTAGAGATGACGGCCGTCGGCACGGGGATGCCAGACGACAATCGGCGGTCAGATCCGGCCACGCAGATGCGCCTTGGCCATAAGCAAAGCGCCGCCGGTTATGCCGTCAGGCGATGCGTCGCAGCGGCGCCGCTACCGCCAGCGCCTGCGTAGCCAGATGGCCGGCCGCCCGCTCGGTCGCCAGCGCGATGCGCGCCTGCAAAGCGGCACTGTTGATGTGCTCGCCATCGAAGTCGGCCGGCGTGGCATACACCCCGATCGGCAGCGTGTGCGCCTGCAGGAAACTGAACAACGGCCGCAGCTGATGGTCGATCACCAGTGCATGGCGCTCGCTGCCACCGGTCGCCGCCAGCAGCACCGGTGTATCCACCAGCGCCTCCAGCCCGATGAAGTCGACCAGGTGCTTGAACAGCCCCGGATACGAACCGCGATGCACCGGCGCGGCCACCACCAGCAGTTCGGCGCTCTCGATGGCCTGCAGCGCCTGTTCCACCGCCGGCTCCACTTCATCGCGCGACAGCGACTGCCCCACTGAGCGCGCGATCGGCGCCAGCTCCACCAGCTCCACGCTGGCGTGCACCCGCTGCTGCAACGACGCCAACAGGTGCCGCACCAGCAGCAACGTACGCGACGTCGCCGAGCTGGTCGGTGACCCCACCACTGCAACCACCTTCAATGCAGAAGACATGAACTGCTCCTCGATGATGCCGAACCCCGTCCGGCCGCCTTTCGCGTTCTGAAGAGCCGAGCAATGCTCGGCTGCATTCGCCTTTGTAGAGCCGAGCCATGCTCGGCTGCTCCACCTCAGAACCGGTAATTGATCCGCCCGTACCAGAACGCCCCGATCCGGCTCAGCACGTCGCCCGAATCCCACGTCGTCTCGATGCTGGCCACATCGGTAGCACTGCGCGCGTACTCCGGCACCTTGCGCGTGCGCTTGTCGAACACGTTGTTGACGCCCAGCGCCGCGCTCCAGCCCGCACCCAGCTCCACCGCACCTGAAAGGTTGGTCACCAGCACCGGCGGCTGCCTGTATTCCACGCCGTTGTTCAGGCGCTTGATCGGGCCGTAGTAGGTGAAGTCGACATTCGAGCGCCAGCGCCCGTTCTGCCAGCCCAAGCCCGCCACCTGGGTGTAGCTGGGCGTGCGGAAGCGCAGTGCGTACTCGCTGGATTTGGTCAGCAGGTTGATATTGGGCAGCCCCTGCAGCGCCGCCGGAATATCACTGACCTTCCGGATCGTGGTGCGGCCGACGTTGGCCGCATAGCTCCAGCGCAGCTTGCCCCACGCCGTTTCCTGGTTCGCTTCCAGGGTCAGCTCGACACCGCGTGTGCGGGTATTGCCCACGTTGGTGAAGTAGCTGGCATAGAACGCATCACCCGGCAGGATGCTGATGCCGGCCGAACCCAGCAGCGCATCGATGGTGTTCTTCTGCGCCGCAGTCAGCACCGTGCCGCTGTTGTCGGTGATGCGCGCTGGATCCTGCGCGTTGTAGCCGATCTGGCTGGACTGGCCGAGCTGGCCACGGATGTCGATCTGGTAGGCATCCACGGCCAGGTGGAACGCCGGGCTCGGGTCCCAGGTCACGCCCAGGCTGTAGTTGGTGGCTTTCTCGGGCTTCAGCGGCGTCGCACCCAGCGCAACCGCCGCCGGCGAAGACACCTGCGCCACCAGCGTGGTGCCGCACGGGCAGCTGCCGGTGGCCTGGTAGTACTGCGCGCCCAGGCTGGGCGCGTGGAAACCGTTGCTGACCGTGGCACGCACGCCCAGCGCGTCGGTGAAGTCGAAGCGCGTGGTCAGGCGGCCGGTGGAGACACTGCCGAAGTCGGAGTGATCTTCCCAGCGTGCGGCCGCATCCAGATACCAGCGCGAGGTGATGTTGGTGGCCGCGCCCACATAGACCGCCTTGCTGTTGCGGGTAGCCTTCACCGCGTCCGCAGTGGAATAGCCGACGAAGGCCGCAGCACCAAAGCCGGTATACGACTCCCACTGCCCCGCCCCACGTTCGTACTGTTCGTGCTGGTACTCGGCACCTGCGCTCACTTCCAGCGGCGAGGCGAACGCAGCCACCTCGAAGCCACGGCGCAGGTCGAGGTTGGCGATACCCTGCTGGTAGTCCAGCTTGCCGTCGTAGAAGTCGGTAGGCGAACCGGGGTATGGCAGCGAGTAGTTCACCGAGTTGCGCGTATAGGTGCGCACCGTGCTGCGGTTGCCGGTCAGGCTGGCGTCGTAGTCCCAGCCTGCGATCTGGCCTTTCACGCCCGCGGTGCCGGTGTGCTGCTTCTCCTTGGTTTCCAGCACCGGCAGGAAGCCATCGGGAAACACGCTCAGCACGCCTGGAGCCTTGTAAGTGGTGAAGATGGTCGCCGGCAGACGGAAGTTCTGGATCGCCTGCGCGGTGCGGTCACTGGCCGTAGCGTTAGCGTAGAACTGCGCGCTTTCGCCCAGGCCATGGCCCACGTTCACCGCGAAGGCCTTCAGCGCATACGACGGCGAGCTGAGGATGGTGTTGGCCTCGGCATCGCGGTCGGCCTCGGCCGGGTTCGGCGATGCACCGGCCGGCAGCCGGTTGTTCGGACGCAGTGCGACCAGGTTGCCGTTGGCATCCACCGCCGGATAGCTCAGATAGCCATCGATGTAGCGGCGGGTACGGATCGCGTGGTGCTGCCGCGTGGTTTCGCCCGACAGGTTGACGAAGCCATCGGCGCCCCACGGCAGGCCCACGTTGGCACGCACGCTGGTGCGCGAGCCATCGCCATCAATGCTCTGCCCGCTTTCCACGGAAAGCTCGCCACCGTGCGCCTGCGATTTCAGGATCACGTTGACCACGCCGGTGATCGCGTCCGAGCCATAGATGGCCGACGCGCCATCGCGCAGCACTTCCACGTGGTCGATCGCCGAGACTGGAATCAACGCCAGGTCTGCCCAGGCATGGCCGGGGAAACCGCCGCCGTTGGCCCCGCTCACATAGGCACTGGCATTGCGGCGCTTGCCGTTCACCAGCACCAGCGTGTAGCCCGGCGAGAGATTACGCAGCTGGTAGCCACGGATCAGGCTCTCCTGGTCGCTCTGGTAGCCGCCAATCTGGCTGAGCGAGGGCAGCGCACGCTGCAGCGCTTCGAGCAGGTTGGCCTGGCCGGTGGCGGTGAGGTCTTCCGCAGAGATCACATCGATCGGCGTGGAGCTGTTCTTCACCGTGCGCGTACTGGTGCGCGAACCGGTCACCACCACCGCATCCAGCGTGGACGCTGCCACGTTGGCCGTCGCGGCGGTGGCAGCAGGATCTGCATCGGCGTCAGCCGCGTGGCCAGGCGTTGCAGCCAGAACGCTGGCGATCAGGACGGCGAGAGTGTTCAGCACAGGGGCGTGGGCGGCAGGCATGGGGACTCGTGGGAGTGGGCCGGAAACACGCTTCCATTCAAGGGCCTGTTCACCTGGTGCGACAGGCGGGATCACGTCACCCAACCGTCATATCCGGCCACCCACATGACCGCTGGTAATGACGTTAGGCGGCATTGCCGGTGCACTGCTGTCTGTAGAGCCGAGCCCACGCTCGGCTGCTCTACGCGACGGCGTCAGATGCATCCCCCCTGCCGGTATTGAGCCGAGCGTGGGCTCGGCTCTACAAGAGGGGAGCGACCGCTCCATATGCCTGGCAGGCATCACCTCATGCCCGCGCACCACGCAACGCCACGCATCTCCACCCGTAGCATCAAACCATGCCCAGCCCACCCGCCGATCCCACCGCGCCGCTCGTCACCATCGTCGCCTGCCACGGCCAGGGGCTGTTCGAGTTCGGTTGTGCGGTTGGCCTGTTCGCACCGGTGCGGCCAGAACTGGGCGTGGCCTGGTACCGCACCCAGCTGTGCGCGGGTGAACCCGGCGCACTGCGCATGCTCGGCAATGTACAGGTGCAGCTGCCCTACGATCTCAGCACTGTTGATGACGCCGACATCATCGTCATTCCCGGATGGCGCGAACCCAGCGAACGCCCGCCGCAGGCACTGCTCGATGCACTCATCCGCGCCCACGCCCGTGGCGCACGCATCGCCTCGATCTGCTCTGGCGCCTTCGTGCTGGCCTGGGCCGGGCTGCTCGATGGCCGCCCGGCCACCACCCACTGGCGCCTCACCGAAGCGCTGGCACGCGACTTTCCACGCATCGATGTGCGCGAAGACGTGCTGTACGTCGATACCGGCAACGTCATCACCTCGGCCGGCTCGGCCACCGGCATGGACATGATGCTGCACATGGTGCGCAAGGATTACGGCGCACGCGTGGCCAACCTGGTGGCCGAACGGCTGGTGCTGGCGCCATGGCGTGATGCCGAACGCAGCCAGCGTGTCAGCCGGGCCATTCCCAATGGCGAGCCCTCGCGTCTGGCAAAACTGATGGAATGGATGCGCCGCAACCTGCGCGAGCCGCACTCGCTGGGCAGTCTTGCCGAGCAGGCCGCGCTCAGCCAGCGCACGCTGCAGCGGCAGTTCCTGGAAGCCACCGGCCTGTCACCCATCGACTGGCTGATCCGCGAGCGCGTGGCATTCGCCCGCGAGCTGCTGGAAACCACCGACCGGCCGCTGCAGTGGATTGCCGAGCAGGCCGGCTTTGGTTCGCAGGAGTCGTTCCGCCGGCACTTCCGCGGCCAGGTGGACGCCAGTCCTACCCAATACCGCAGCCAGCATCGCGGCGGAATTGGCGCGGGTCGGTTGGTGGGCTGCTGATCCAACGCATCACTCCCGATGATGCGTGAGGAAAGGCTCACGGCAGGCTATGGCGCCCCACGTATAGTGACGGGCGTCACAAGAAGCCCCTTCCATGCTCCACGCATTTGCCTACTCCAGCCACATGTCGGCTGGGCTTTCCGATGAAATCCTCCGGCAGATCGTCTCCTGCTCTGCCACGTTCAACCGTCGCGTGGACGTCACCGGAGCGCTGCTCGTCGACGGTCAGCGGTTTTTCCAGTACGTCGAAGGTCCGCCCGACGGCCTGGAGGCGGTCAAGCACCGCATCCATGACAGTCGCTCGCATGCTGCCGTCGTGCCGGTACTGGACATGGCCATCAGCGCGCGTGCTGTTCCCTATTGGGCCATGACCCGCATCGACACCGGGCAGGTCGTGGTGTCCGGCCTGGTCAATGCGCGATGGGACGAATTTGGCCATGCCGTTCCGGGCATGGATCAGCTCGTCGGCCTGCTGCGTCCGCACTTTCCGCGCATCGGCCCGCTCAGTGCGCACCATGCGTCCGTCGGATCCAGCTGAACCGCCGCCCTGCGCGCGTAGTCCCACGCGGCCGCGTGCTCCCTGCGCACGTCATCATTCAAGCCGCGTTACCCATCGTTCCTGCCAGATCCACAGCATGCCTGTACCTGCTCAACCTTCAACGGAAACACGTGCCTCGCCCGCCGAGTTGTTCGAGGTTGTCGTCCTGCGCGCAGGCACGGCCCTGTTCGCGATCGACGTACAGGTGGCCGTGGAAATACGCGGCCCCGAGACCTTCGGCCCTGCAGATCAGCATGGCAGGCGGAACCTGGAGGTACGAGGGCAGCCATTGCCGGTGGCCGACCTGCGCAGGCTCAGCGGGCAACCGGCATTCGATGGCGGCAGCCCAGCCATGCTGTTGATCACCGCCGGCACCGCAACCCTGGCGCTGGCAGTAGATGAAGTGCTGGAAATCGAAACACCGGACGCATCTCCAGACGCAGCCTCGCCGGCGCAGGGTCGACCGTTCAATTTCTGCAGCCGGCACGTTCGGGTGGATGCCACACGTTCGGCTGCGCTGATCGAACCGCAGTCGCTGCTGGCTGCGCTCGCGGTGCGGGACTGAGGCGCCTCTGCTCAAGGGCGCCTGCGAACCGGTTGAGACCGCATGCGCCAGCACTGCGCGGCAAAGCCGATCACAAACACCACCGTCAATCCCAGCAGCGTGTGCAGCACCACCGGCGCCATCGGCGCCGCAGCAATCGGATGCGCTGCCGGCAACCGTGTCAGCGTTTCATTCACGCCTGGCACCAGCGACAGCAGGAAGCTGAAGGACAGCGCAAATGTCGACAGGTAAGGTGCGGCGCCACCCAGCCAGCGCAGCCGGGCCGCCAGCACGCCGCCGAACGCCACCAGCAGCACGATCACTCCGAATGCGTGGCCCGGGTTGATCCCGCCCGTACTGGAGACGGTGAACGACGTTGCCACCGACAGCACCAGCCCAAGCAGGTACAGCTTGCCGGAGCGTGTCGCGGGGTCGATCGCGCGATGGCGAATGAAGGCATACAGGCCGGCGAACACCGGTACAAGGCTGACGGCCGTGTGGATCACGCCCAGCGTGGACAGAGAGTGCGACATGGAACATCTCCAAGGGTTGGTTGAACCTACTAGTAGGTAGACTTCTAGGTCAAAGAAAAGGCCTACGTTGCCGCAGGCCCACCACACATCCATCAGGCAGCCGCGCTCACCCGCGCGATGGCCAGCCGTGCCAGCGCAGCAAACGTCGCCGCATCGCCGAAACCGCGCGCGGCCAGCATCGCGCCATGCACCGATGACATGAACGCCCTGGCCTCATCGGCCACCGTACCCTGCAGGCGCAGTTGACCCAGCGCCGCGCCCTTTTCCAACGTGAGTGCCAACCAGCCACTCAAATCCTCGAAATGCCCGCGTACTTCTTCGGCAATCTCCGCAGGGATCATCGGCGCCTCTGCCGCCAGCATCGCGCAGATGCAGAACGAAGACGTGCCACCGGCAATACAGCTCGACCAGTAGTCCACATAGGCGTTGAGCTCCTGCAGCGGGTCGCCCAGCTGCCGGTCCAGCAGCGCCAGGCCTTCGCGCGCCTCGGCCCGGTACAGCTCAACCACCGTGCGCACCAGGTCTGCCTTGCTGGGGAAGTGGTGATGGATGCTGGCCTTGCTGATGTTCACCCGCGCCGACACGTCGGCGTAGCTGAAGCCGTTGTAGCCACCGGCCTCCAGCAGCGAACGGGCGTGGGCCAGGATCTCCTGGGCCTTGGGCGAGAGCGGCTCTTTCATGCCGTCAACCTACTAGTAGGTTGACCCACTGTCAACTCCCCGCTGCGAGGTCGGCAGCATCTGGTAGTGCCGGCCGCTGGCCGGCAACTGCACGCCCCTGACTCCAACCGGATGTCGGCCCGCGGTTGGGAACGTCAAAAACGGGCATTCGTGGCGGGTTTTGACATGCAGGTATTTACCTGCATATAGTCCACTCAAGGGCGGCGCCTGCCGGCCCATCGCGAGGAACCTGCAATGGTGAATATCGCACACCGGGTCGGCATCAAGGCCCCCGTAAGCCAGGTGTACCAGGCCCTGGCCACCCCCGAAGGCGTGGCGGCCTGGTGGGCTGAAGACACCCACGGCGACCGCAACGTCGGCGGCACCGTCAAGGTGCGTTTCACCAACAACGGCCAGGAAATCGGCCATGGAAATGAAGCTGGAACAGCTCATTCCCGGCGAGCTGGTGCTCTGGAAGTTCCACGTCGGCCCTGCCGAATGGATCGGCACGCATGCGCGTTTCGTGCTGAAGCAGGAAGGCGACTACTGCATCGTCCTGTTCACCCACGAAGGCTGGAAGGAGCGTGTCGAGTTCACGTCCCACTGCAGTACCAAGTGGGCGGTGTTCCTGATGAGCCTGAAAGCCCTGCTGGAAACCGGCAAGGGCCAGCCCAACCCCCGCGACGTCAGGATCGACAACTGGAACTGAAGACTTCCCCATGGCGGTAGACCACGTGCGCGACGCAGACAAGGTGTTCAAGGCCCTGGCCGATCCCACACGCCGTACGCTGCTGGACCTGCTCTGCGAAGACAACGGCCAGACCCTGGGCCAGTTGTGCGAGCACCTGGACATGGCCCGGCAATCGGTCACCCAGCACCTGGGCCTGCTGGAAGACGCCAATCTCATCAGCACAGTACGCCGTGGCCGCGAGAAGCTGCACTTCATCAACCCGGTGCCGCTGCATGAAGTCTACGAGCGCTGGGTACGCAAGTTCGAGCAGCAGCGCCTGAGCCTGCTGCATGACCTGAAACGCGAACTGGAAGGAGAATGACGATGTCCGCAGAGACCACCCGCTTCATCCACGTGATCTATATCGCCTCCACGCCACAGAAGGTGTTCGAGGCCATCACCCGGCCCGAGATCGCCCGCCGCTACTGGGGCCATGAAAACGTCTCGGACTGGAAACCCGGCTCGCGCTGGCAGCACGTGCGCGCCGACGAAACGCGCTCGGTCGAGCTGGTCGGCGAAGTGGTGGAAAGCACCCCGCCCTCGCGGCTGGTCATCACCTGGGCCGCCGCCTCGCAGGCCGACAACCCGGACGCCTACAGCCGGGTGACCTTCGAGATCGTGCCCTACCAGGACATGGTGCGGCTGACCGTCACCCACGACGAATTGGAACCCGGCAGCGGCATGGAAACCGGCATCCGCCAGGGCTGGCCGATCGTGCTGTCGAGCCTGAAGTCGCTGCTGGAGACGGGCAAGGGGCTGGATGTGTTTGCTAAGCCGAGTTGAGCGAGCAAAAACGTTCCTTCCGTTGGTGGTCCGCCCTCCACGCCTACTGATGCGCGTTGTCCACAACGCGTTTGACACCTAACTGATCGAGAGTTCTATCCAATCCACGGCTGTAGGCAACCACGCTCTTCTGGTACGCCCCCATCAGATCCGACATTTTCTCTCTGTTCTGACGATCATCTTCAAGATGATCAATTAGCTCAGCTTGCAGAATCTTTCCGCTTTCCTTGTCGAAGACCATCCTGCTTATCGTGGCGCGCCGTATTGAGTACTCGATCGCGTCCGCATGATCCTTGAAGCTATAGCTTTCGGCATCGGCCGCCAGCACATTTGACTCAGCCGGCCTACTGAGATCAACCAGCTTCTTTGCTGCACCAGTCCCAAAGTACCGCTCAATCTTAAAGTAGTGTGCAATCAACTTCTGATTCCATTGGCGGTTGAACTCCATGTAATTCAGCCAAGGACCGTCTTTCACTTCCTCCCATCCCTTTCCGTCCGTCGCCCATTGCAGCTGCTTCAAGGCCAAGTAGCCTTCATTGAGGAGAACTACCGTTTCCTGGAAGGTAAGCTGGGCGCCTTCGGCGAACCTTTCAGCTTCGCTCTTCTCTGATATGTACGATTGCAGCATCAGACCGCCCCCTAGAGTCAGGACAGAGCTGAGTACGGAAGAGACAACTGCAACAATTATGCTGGACCTTAGCGATACGTCGGACATCCTTGACTCCTGAAGCGGTGATTCTGTGCGGATCAATCGCTTACGCGATTGCCTATGATATCGACTGACCAGCGCCGGCTGAACGCCGCCCCCCGCCCAGCTTCGCCGAACCCGGTTCCGACCGTGCTCCGACGCCGCCCGCCACAGCATCGCCCACAGACATCCTTGGCGACGTTCGATGCGCGCTTCAGACGCAGATTCCCTGCACAGCAAAGTGGCGGCGGTCACCCTCGGCTTGTGGGTGATGAAGATCGCCGCCACCACGCTCGGCGAGATCGCCGGCGACCTGCTGTCGATGACACTCAACCTGGGCTACGTGGCCAGCTCGGCCATCCTGCTCACTATCTTCGCGTGCCTGCTGGCCGTGCAGCTGTCGGCGCGGCGCTTCCACCCGGTGCTGTTCTGGTCGGTGGTGCTGGCCACCAGCACCGCCGGCACGACGATGTCCGACCTGCTCGACCGCACGCTCGGCCTGGGCTACGCCACCGGCGCCAGCCTGCTGGCCGGCTGCCTGGCACTGGTGTTGCTGGCCTGGCGGGTATCGGAAAAGTCGATCTCGGTCAGCAACATCGCATCGCGCCGCGCCGAAGGCTTCTACTGGACTGCCGTGCTGTTCTCCAACACGCTCGGCACCGCGCTGGGTGATTTCCTGGCCGACGATTCCGGGCTGGGCTGCACCGGCGGCGCACTGCTGATCGGCAGCCTCATCGCGCTCACCGCATTGGCCAGCCGCATCAAGGGCATCAACCGGGTCATCCTGTTCTGGATCGCCTTCGTGCTCACCCGCCCGTTCGGCGCCACCTTCGGCGACCTGCTCACCAAGCCGCTGGAGAAGGGTGGCCTGGGCTTCGGTACGGTCGGCTCGTCGCTGGTGCTGTTCACCCTCCTCGCCACACTGGTGGCACTGCCGATGCTGCAGCGTAAGGCGCAGCCGGCCAGCTAACGCGCGGTCCAGCCCCCATCCACCGGCAGCGCCGTGCCGGTGATCTGTGCCGCCGCGTCTGAGGCCAGGAACACCACCATCTCGCCCAGTTGCTCGGGCGTCACGAACTGCAACGACGGCTGCTTTTCAGCCAGCAGCGCACGCGCGGCGGTCTCCTGATCCGTGCCGTCATTCTCTGCAAGCGCGGTGATCTGCTGCTCGACCAGCGCCGTCCGCACCCAGCCCGGGCAGATGGCATTGGCGGTGATGCCGGTGCCCGCATTCTCCAGCGCGGTCACCTTGGTGAAGCCCACCACGCCATGCTTGGCCGCCACATAGGCCGACTTGTTCACCGAGCCCACCAGGCCGTGCACCGACGCGATGTTGATGATGCGACCGGCGCCCTGCTGCTTCATGTGCGGCAACGCCGCCGCCGTTGCATGGAACACCGCCGACAGGTTCAGCGCCAGGATCGCATCCCACTTGTCGACCGGGAATTCCTCGATCGACGCGGTGTGCTGGATGCCAGCATTATTCACCAGGATGTCGATGCGGCCCATCGTCGTCACGACGCGGTCGATCATTGCGCGCACCGCCTCGCCCCGGGAAAGGTCCGCGCCATCGTGCACCACCCGTACACCGAACTCGGCTTCCAGATGGGCACGGATGCGTTCGATCTCCGCCGCATCGCCGAAGCCATTCAGCACGATATCGGCGCCCTTGCGCGCCAGCGCCGTGGCAATGCCAAGACCGATACCGCTGGTGGAGCCGGTGACCACCGCAACCTTTCCAGAGAACATGGGCGAGCTTCCATTGGGGGCGGGCCGCCAGTGTAGCGTTACCGGCCTCCGCACCCTCCTCCTACGTGCCCACGTCCAACGAATACGCCAACAGGAACTCCCTGGCGTACTCATTCCCCCCCTGCGCCGAAGCGCGAATCAGGTCCACCGCACGCGGCACGTCCCTGGCAATACCCTTGCCATGGAACAACGCCAAGCCAAACTCGAACATGGCCGACGGATAGCCGGCCTCCGATGCCCGCTCAAAACACGCGGCCGCCCGCATGACGTCCTGCTCGCCGCGGTCGCCGGTCAGCAGGCACAGTCCTACCGCATGGATTGCCGGGATATAACCCTTCTCTGCGGCCTGCTTGAGGGTCGCGAAGCTGTCCGTCTCGGCATGTGCGTCGTCCTCCCCAACGGGCATCGAAGAAGAGAGGAACAGCGCTTCGGCACAGCCGCGTGCAAGCTGCGGAGCCAACAGCCGCCGCGCCTCGGCAATGTCTCCACGGTCGAGCATCGCATCAAAGTCAGTCGTGAGCTGGGTTGGCATGTTCGTCATGGCGCAGGCTTCCTTCCTGTTTTCGGGCATCCGTTCGCCCCATTGTGATTATGCATGCGCAATGCCGTACATTCCTCCAGCCCCTGAGGAATGGCGAGCCAATGATCTGACTCGTGGGCCAAATCGGCACAGCCCATTTACCTATACGTTGTCGCAAATAGCATTGGACCCACCAAGGCATGTGGAGATATTCTCGAATCTACGTGGATCTGCCCAAAAGGTGACAATCTTGGCCCTTTCCTCTCCGCCCGTTCCAGCCAAACTCCGGGAAATGTTCAAGGACTATCCGGAACATATCGAACGACTGCAGGAAGTACTGAATCGATCAGCCGAACGATCACGACAGATTCCTTTAATGCCGTTCGACGACGCGATCTCTGCATTGGAAGGCAGGCTCGGAACGTTCATCATGGAGGCACGGAGTGAGCTTGCCGCTGCCGAAGCGGCTGGAAATCCCCAGGATATTGCCAATGCACTTGAAAAAGAACGGTTAATGCTTAGGGCGCGCCTACAAAGCCAATGGATAGGAGATGAGTCGATGCACTCCTATTTTCAGGAGCTAGAGCGTTGAGTTCAACCAACTCGAACAGCAGCTGGAAGATCAGCGCGTGCAGCACGATATCCAGATACGCGCCGCCAGCATGGGCTGACTGGGCGAGACACGCGCGAAATCACTCACAACAACCCGTCCGCCCACCCCTTCTGTCTACCAATCAGCGCTGCTGATATCGCCGCACAATCAGAAGAACAGACCGGCTCGATCGACGGACGCCAGCGGGTTGGCCTTCCGCACCGCCTCCAGGAACAGCAGGAAATCGCGGTTGAACAGCGTCAGGTTGTTGGTGAACGTCACGCACTTTCTGCCCGATGCTTTGCTGAAGCACACCCGCCAGACATAGCGCCCGTAGATCTTGTCGGACGTTCGTGTGACTGAGGTGATCTGCGAGAGCGGAACCGCCGTGGGCACTGGCCCACGCCGCAGGTAAAAGGACGCTGCATCAAAGAAGTAGTGCTCCCGATCTTCTTTCCCATCCACCATCACCAACGTCATGGACCTGCCGGAAATCTGGCGCGGAGTATGCAAACGCAGCCCCGTCTCTACGGACGAGCGAGCAGTTGCTGCCATTCGCCGAAGGGTGAACCAGAGGATCACCAACGGAAGTGCCGCGAGGACAATGAAACCTACGGTCTTCAAAACAGTTTCCAGCGTGCTGGGCACACAGATCTCCAGGATGAACGTTCAGGCGATGCCCAAGTAGATCCACGCCATGCGTGGATGCTCTCCCTCAGCGCCCCATCACTTCCAATGATCCGGCCCCAGGAACGGCAGGCTCAACACAAACACCGGAACCGCCACAGGAATCAGCGCCGCCCCCAGCACCTTGCCCGCCGCCGAACCCACACCCGGCTTGTCCTCCCGCTCCGGCAGGATCCGCTGCGCCCGCGCATTGATCGGCTGTGCCAGCTTTCCCTTCTCCGCCAGCGCCGCAGCATCCGGCAACTTCACCCGCTCGCCGTCGCCCTCGAACAGCGCGCTGTAATAGCTGCCGCCCTTCCTTGAAAGATTGCAGGCCCGGTCAAACGCCAGCGCGTAACGGGTCCGGTCCATCGGCAGGTAGTAGCGTGCCCGCTCCTCCACGGCCTTGGCCTCACGCGAGGGGACCTCAATCCGCTCCAGCTTGAACTGCGCGGCCTGCTCCGCCGTCACCTGCTCCGGCCGCAGCAGCAGCGCATAGCTGCCGTGCACCTTGGCCTTGTTGGCCGGGTCGCGCCAGTCCTCATGGAAGTACATCTGCGCGCAGGCCACCGCCTCGCGCAGCGGGCTGTCCATCAGCGCACGGTACTCGCGGAACGGCGCGGCATTGAAACGCATCGGCTCGTCATAGCGCGGCAGCAGATACAGCTGGCCGTCGTCGGCCACGAACGCACTGGTGATCTCGCGGCTTGAAGCGTGCTCCTCCGGGCCACTGGCACAGCCGGACAGCAGGCCAAGGCACAGGGCGGAGAGGATGAAGAAGGACGTTCGCATGTCGTGTTCGAGGGCTTCCCTGGGTAAACGGCCCCGCCCGAAGGGACGAGGCCAGCCCGTCATGGTGCCATGCCGGGCTTGCCATGCCCAATCAGTGCGACTCCACCACACCCACGACGCGGTCAAACCTGCAGTTGCGCAGGTCCTCACGACTCAACCAGAACGTGGCCTGACCACAATCACCAAAGACCAGGTCAATCGCCGGGTCACACGCCAACTGCAGCAGGCAGACCGCGTCGCCCTCGCCTTCCACCTCGGGCACGATGCCGTGCAAGCGCGGTACGTGCCCCAGCATCTGGTGCACCCGCGTCTCGGCGCAGCGCTTGCGGCCATCAGGCAACGTGCCCAAGCTTTCATCAAACGGCAGATGTTCGTCCTGCAGGTGGCGGTACATCAGTGCAGGTATACGCGCGGCCGCAGCCGGCGAGCCCGCCGCGTAGGCAACTGCCGCCAGCAGTCCCTTGGTGAACGCCCGCCCCATGCCCAGGTCGGTCAGCGTCATACGCTCGAAGTCGTCGCTGATCTGTCCGATAATCCACTCACGGAATGCCTCCCGCGTTGCATCATCCGGGGCTTCATCCAGACCAATGGCGGCGGCGCGCTTCACCCATGCGCGTACATCGGCGTAATCAATACCCCCGCGCTTGCCTGCACGTCGTTCATTACCGATCACCCGCGAAAGACGGTCAATGATGATGCCTACCTGGGGAAAATCGGTCTGGTAGCGCAGCCATTGCACCGGGAACGTCCACGCAGGTGACTGCGGGCGCTCCCATTCCGTGGCGGCGTCCGCGCGCGGAAACAGGCCCGTGGCCGCCACCACCGCACCCAGCCGCATTTCGTCCAGGCGCGAGGGGTAGATCTCGTAATACGGCCTATCCTCCTCACCCGGCGGCAGCTCCAGCTCGTCCGGCCAGGTATCCATGTGCCGCGCCACCAAGGGCCATTGAACATGCACGCATGGGCCATCTTCGTCAGGCAGCAGCCATGCAGGATTGCGGTGCGCATGGTCCGAAGGACCTTCATCCAGAATCGGGCGCACGCCGTCCGGCAGCGCACGCACGTGCTGATCGACCGCGACCTCGGGCGCGTACAGCACTCGCACACGTTGCTGCGGTTCGTCCGTGTCCCATATCTGTTCTTCGTCGTTCATGGCGAAGAAGAACAGCATGCCTTGCGAGGGCATATCGGGATCCACGCGTGGCAGCTCGGCGCAATCGATCTGCGCCAGGAAGTGCATCGGCGCCGCTTCGCCGTAACTCTCGCCAACCGGCCAATCCATCCCATCGGGCAATTGCGGCAGACCGCCTAGACGGCTGCGAACCCTGGGGAATGCCGCCGGCGGGTAGAAACGCTGCAGCACCAGGGCCGGGGTGCGGTGCTTGGCGAAGAAGGCCTCAAGCACGGCTTCAGCATGGTGGTCGCGCTGGTCGGCGTGGTACATTGAATCTGCCTGAGCATCCATTTCGGTGACGTCCTTTTGAGTCTGGATCGAGCACCACAGGTATATCACCACCCGGTCTGCCAGTAGCGCCCTGCGATGATCCACTCACCAGCGCGCCAGACTGATCCTTGGCTGGCGAAGTAGGCCAGTGGCTGCGGGCCGTACGTCTTGCCCAAGGGCCAGGTCAGCCACCCGGCAGGCCTTTGAAGAAGCGCCGCGACATAAGCCGCATTTCCAGCATGCCGATTACGGCATCCGTGGGTCGCCGCCCCCTTCAGCCGTGCCGGCGCAGTCGGCATCGCGATTGCCGCCATGTCTGTCGCAATCGCCAAACACTTTGCCCCGCTACTGGGGAAGCGATGAAGAAGAAAGCCCACTCTTGTAAGGAGAGCGCGTAAATGAACGCTGATGATGTGAAGTCAATACCGATGATGGACCCGCTCGCCAACCGGCACACAGGAGGATCGAGTGCATCCAGACGCACCATCTACGTAGATCTTGATGGCGTAATGGCCGACTTCGACGCGGCATTTCCCGCCCTGTTTGGCCTGGACCATCGCTTGCTTGCCGACGATGAAATGTGGGGGCACATCAACAACCACCCGTCGTTCTTCCGCGACCTACCGCCGATGCACGGTGCAGTGGAGTTCTTCCACAGCATCCACCACTTGAACCCGGTGATTCTCACGGCCTGCCCGAAATCGAACTATCCACTCGCTGCCATCCAGAAGCGGCAGTGGGTCCGCGAACACCTGTCAGCGACCTGCCTGGTGTTGCCTGTGCTCGGCGGCAGGCACAAGCCTCTTTTCATGCACCAGCCGGGTGATGTCCTGATCGACGATTTCGAAGCGAACTGTGATGCCTGGACAGCGGCCGGAGGCGTGGCGATCAGGCACGCCGGCGATTGGACCGCGACGCGTCACGCGCTTTCCCAGATTGAAGATCTGTCAGGAGCAGCGCTCGCGAAGGGCTGATGCCCTCTCTGCCGACCACGCTGGCACTTCCACAGACAGGCCGAGGTGCTGGCCCCTCGGCCCGCAAGGCTGGCAGCCTGCTGTGCAGACCCCGCCTTACTTCAACCGCTCCACCAACCGCTGCCCCACCTCCAGCGCCGACGCCGGGTTCTGCCCGGTAATCAGCTCGCGGTCCACCACCACATGCCCGGTCCACGGTGTGGTGTTACTGCTGAACTTCGCACCCGCCCGCTGCAGCGCGGTCTGCGGGTAGAACTTCATCTCACCGCCGCCCAGCAGCGGCTTGGCCTGCTCTTCTTCCTGGTTGCTGATCACCGTCATCTGGTAGCCGCTGTAGATCCACTTCGGTGTGGCCGGCATCGCACCCGCTTCCAGCTCCGCCACGAAACCATCGGCATCCGGCAGCGTGGACAGCAGCGCGATCGGCCCGTGGCAGACCAGTGCAGTGGTCTTGTTGCGCTGGTGGAAGTCGGCCAGCAGCCGGTCCAGCGCCGGGCTCTTCAGTAGGTCCTGCATCGGCGCGTGGCCACCGGGAATGTAGACCGCATCGAAACGCGCGTAACCCTGCTGCTCGATGCGCGCCAGGCTGACCACCGGCGAGGCCGTCGGCGAGGTCAGCGCCAGTTTCTCCAGCAGTTCCTTGTGCAGCTTCAGTTGGGCGGCATCGTTGCCGAAGTACGCCGGCGTCACCGAGGATGCATCCACCGTCGGCGCCCGCCCCTGCGGCGTGGCGAAGGTCACCTCGTGGCCGGCGTCCAGCAGCAGCTTGACCGGCTGCATCAGCTCGTTGAGATAGAAGCCGGTGGACAGCACCTTGCCGTCCTTCAGGTCCAGGTGGTTTTCGTCGGACAGCACCACCAGCACGTTGGCGGCCTGCGCGCCGCTGGCGGCCAGGGTCAGGGCCAGCGCTGCGGCCAGCCGGGTCATCAGGTTCATGGGGAGCTCCTATGGGGGAATGGCGGCCACTTTATTCATCGCCCCAGCGGCGATAAATTGGCTCCATCGCAAAACATCTGTTCCCCGGAGAGCCAAATGAGCCGCAAGTTCGACTACCTGGGCGATGTGGAGGTGTTCCTGGCAGTGGTCGAGCACGGCTCGTTCACGGCGGGCGCGGTGGCGCTGTCCACCACGCCCTCGGTGCTGAGCCGCGCCGTCACCCGGCTGGAAGCGCGGCTGGGCCGCCAGCTGCTGCAGCGGACCACCCGCCGCGTGGGCCTGACCGACGCCGGGCGGCTCTATCTGGAACAGGTACGCACCGCCTTCGGCCTGCTGGACGACGCCGAGCGCGACGTACTGGCCCAGGACGGTGCGCTGGCCGGCCGCGTGCGCCTGAGCGTGCCCACCACCTATGGCCACTACCGGCTGCCGCCCGTGCTGGCGCGCTTTGCGCAGCAGTACCCGCAGGTGCAGGTGGAACTGAACATCACCAACCGCAACGTGGACCTGGTGGCCGAAGGCTTCGACCTGGCCATCCGACTGGGCCAGCTGCCGGACAGCGGGCTGGTGGGGCGCAAGTTGGAAGATGCGCCACTGCTGTTGGTGGCTTCGCCGGAGTACCTGCAGCGCCGTGGCACGCCGCAGACGCTGGACGACCTCCAGCAGCACCTGTGCCTGCCCTTCGTGATGCCGCGTACTGGGCGGCTGGCGCCGTGGATCTTCCGCGACGACGGGCGCGACGTGGACTGGCTGCCACGCTCGCCCATCGAGACCTCCGACGATGTGCTGGGCGTGGTGTCGCTGGCCGAACAGGGCATCGGCATCTGCCAGAGCTACGAGTTCATCGTGCGCGAGCGGTTGCAGCGTGGGCAGCTGGTGGAAGTGCTGCCGCAGCTGCGGGGAAGATCGCGGCCGTTCTCGGTGATCTATGCGCCGCATCGGCGACAGTCAGCGGCGGCGCGGGCGATGATTGAGTTGCTGGTGGGGAATGCGGCTGAGGCTGGCGTTGGTTGAAGCTGCGTGCTTGTTAACAGTGTCGGGTTTGAACCTATTTTCGGGGTGTGCGGCTGATCGGGCGCCGTTGCCACTCGGTGCGGATTAAGAACTGTTGCAAAGAAGGCTGTCGCGCTATTCGCTTGCAGCATGGGCGATTACGCCACTTTGATTCGCAATCAGCAGCGCATCTGCGCGAATGCGTCCGGCGGTGTCGCTTGATGCACGAATGGTGCGTGCAACAATAGTTCTTCGCTCTCGGATTCAGAGATTCCTTCGCGAATTTCTATTGGCATTCGAAGCGGCTGCGTAAACACCATGGCGCGCCACCGACAACGGGTGGCAGCGGGCGTCCAAACCCGAGACAGATAGTTGTTTACGCTTGCCCGTCGGCACCGTCCTTAACCGGTGCCGGCGGGCAATCCGTCGGCCTTTATGGCGGGCGGTGCGTGGGGGTCTTCGGACCCGCCGGTTATTGACAACTGTCTGTCCCGGTTTGGAACCCGCACCGTCCGCCACCTCTTCGCGGTGGCGCTGTTAAGCACAGCCACGGAAGCCGACGCCATGAACGAATCCGACACCTTCTCTTCGTACACCGTTGTTGATCCCATCAACGACGACACTCCCCTGCCCGACCTGAACTCCCTGCTCGGCATCCTCAAGCGCATGCGCGGCTGCGAGGGGGCGGATGGGCATCCTTGGCCAGAAACCGATGTGTCACCCGGCCGCCGCGTGAGCCTGGCGACGACCGAGCGCGCGTTGGTGGGGCTGCTGACGGTGCTGGAGGTGTTGCACGCGGCGGACCGCTGCCGTGTGGCAGCGGAGCCGGAGCGGCATTTGGATGAAGGAGTGGTTGATGGGTTGTTTCTGGCTTGCCGGGAGTTGGTTGAGTGGGCTTGCCATGGGGTGAGGCCGGAGTAACTTGGTTCAGCTGCTCATCCGAATCTCGGATGGCACAGTCAATCTTAAGCACTAATTTCCTGCATTAGATCTGGCCTCAGCCCCGACACATCATTAATCGCAAATCACCGCAAGTGACGAGTCTATGCCAGCCCAGAATGCCTGTGTGTTCAGGCACTCGATCACCACGTACCACAACTAAAGGCTCGAAACAGCCCAGGGCGCAGATGGTGTGAGGCATGCAACTGGAATATACGGACTGCGAGTGCAGGTGATCTGATCGCCAGCACGTCACCGTGCAGGCTCCGATCAACCGAGATTTGGACCGGCATGGAACGGCACTGACCAATGTGATGAATCTATAAACGTTCTGGGCATTTGCCAAGCGTGATCTCTGAATGAGCCCCTTACTTGACATGGTGCTATCAGAACGGAACGTCGAACTCCGCGTGTTCGCTGAGCTCATCCTCAGTCTCGGTATTTTCTGCACGGGCCTCGGCATGGCTCCCCACATCGAATTTCGCCGCATGCTCCATGCTCATCAGACCATGGAGCACCTTGAGCTTCTCCAAGAGCTCATCGAACGTGACGACAACCACATCTTTAGAAGCATATCGAAAGAGATCCAGTGAGCGTTGCTGCGCGATATCCGTTGGCAACGTTCCAATGATGACAATGCACTGGACAGCCGACACTTGTGTATCAGCCATCATCCGGTCCGAAGACTTTTTCGCGGAAAAGTGATGCAGCAGCTGCGTCCGCTGGTCGA
The DNA here is from genome assembly GCF_059337855.1 of Stenotrophomonas maltophilia complex sp. Om-AH-Sm3. Lineage (NCBI taxonomy): Bacteria > Pseudomonadati > Pseudomonadota > Gammaproteobacteria > Lysobacterales > Lysobacteraceae > Stenotrophomonas > Stenotrophomonas maltophilia complex sp. Om-AH-Sm3. The sequence continues at coordinate 91,720 of NZ_JBYBLQ010000012.1, forward strand.
GGACCTGCGCAATCGAGGCAGTCAGTTCAGTGTGCGGTGCGTATAGATCACCGCGGTAGGGCCGAGCACCCACCAGTCCTGAAGATGGTCGCTTGATCTCGACAAGCGCCAAGTTTCCTGTGAATCGCTGGGCCATCAGGAAATCCGCAATGCTCCCCCCATTGCCGCGAATTGTATTGCCTCCTACGCTCGCTTGATCTTGGAATAGGATGACCGGATGCGTGAAGGCAAGGCTAAGAATGAAAGGATTGTTCTTGAAGAAGGACTGCCACTTCGGCTCAGCAAGGTTCTTCGAAAGCATGCTTTCGAGCTTGCCAATCAGTTCTTTCAGCGTGACTTGTTCTAGGACTGACATGAGCCGGAGCAACTCGGCAGGTTCCTCCGCCGCAATCTGCTCCGCGCCCTCCCTCACCACTCGTGCGGCGGCCAGACTATCCTTTGCATTGCGTGCCGAATTGTGTCCGCGCAACTGTACAAGCTCATAGATTTCGCCCGGTTTGATCTCCGGAAGTCGACGCTCAAACTGGTCGGGTAGCGCTGCATTAAGGGTCCCGTTGTAAGCAGCAATCCGTCGATCCCGCAGCGACCTTCTGGCGGCCCTATAGGAGATTGCATCGATCGCCTTGCGAATCGAATTGAATCGGTCGATACCGAGCCTGAACTCAGGTAGTTCTGCGACCGCCCCGTCGCCAGGCCCGATGACCAGCCGCGTAACGCCGACATGCTCAAGGATAGCTTCAGGTATGAGCCGGTATTCCCACTTTAAACCAAGGCCATACCTCGCGTATCTACCAAAGCCGGTCGGTAGTCCCTTTAGCAGACTGTCGAACTCTTCTACCGTTTCCGGCAGAGTCCATGACCGATTTTCGTCGGCAACGATGACGATCTCTGTAAGCTCATCATACTTAGGCTCGAGGAACTCCAACCGGTAAGACGCGGCCACTAACGGATACATAGTGAGTTTGCGCTCGGTCATTCGGGCAAGGAGCTCGACCTTGTTATTTTTTTTGTCGCCCGCATTTGAAACAACCAGGCCGTGAGCATGCAATTCGATACAGTCCTGGCCGCCGAAGGTAGCCCTTCGCAGTGTCACCACGAAAGTACCGGGATCTGGACTGGAGATCGACGCGGGGATATCCAGCCCCCCTTCATCGTCGAGCACTCCCAGTGCCCCGTCCCCAACATCATCGTCCGGCTCCCAATCCAGATCTGGGTTGATCAATCTGCGCTTTGACGGATTCATTTTCTATCCCTGTTCGATGTAGTTGCAGCCACCAACTGCAGCCGGCATCAACGGGTATGGAGCCGCCGAGCCGGAACGCTTCTAGCAACTGTACCGACACCCCTATATCGTTCTACTGAATGTTTAGATCAAGGCCGACACCGGGAAAGACGTCAAGATCCTCCGGACGCGACTGATGCCAGCAGCTTCAACAAGTGTATAGGTGCGCGCGCCGAATTACCTGCTCTGTACTATGGGGCAATCGATCTCCTCCATACAAGTCGCTACAACCAAATGCCGCCTTCCTTTCGCTCCGCAATATGCACGCGCCACGCCGTCAACATACTGACGCTCACTGACGTCTATTCCCTAAATTTTGGTTCTCCATCCAACTCCGGGAAGGGCTGCACGGATTTTGATGGAAAAGTAAGCCTCGTCTCGGTATCCGTAGGCGAAGCGCTTGATTACCTTGATATTGTTGTTGATCCCATCGGTCAGATTCACTCCGAGGGGCCATCAGCAATGAGCCAGGATGCCTCGCAGATAGGGCTGCAGGCGACGGACAAACTTTTGCAGGGGCTCCAAGCTGCTACGTAATTCGCGCTGTCGCTAGTCCTTCCGCGCTTTTGCTGCCCAAGCCTGGCTGCGGTTAGCGTCAGAGCTTCTTCAAGTCGCCTTTCAGCACATAGGTCGCCATTAAGGCCTTGTTGGCAGCCAGCAGCTCCCTGAGCTTGACGCGTCGATCCGCTAGGACATTCTGCCGGTTCCGCAGCAAAAGCCAGCGAGATGTCGTCACCACACGCCGGGGAGGTTTGTCCTGGCACAGCCTATTGGCTTCATCCACGCGGACCCGGCCGGCAACATCCCGGCCGTACTGGCCACCACAGGGGTCAGCCGGGGGCTGCGCGTCGTGCGCACAAATAGCTGGGCGCCGAGGTCTTCTTCCAACTCCTTGACCGCCCGCGACAACGGCGACTGTTCAATGTGCAGTCGCTCCGCTGCGCGGGCGAAATGGAGTTCTTCGGCAACAGCCAGAAAACAACGTAGATGACGAAGCTCCATAACCACCCTTCCTATTCATGCGATCCAGATCTCGGGGTGAGAGGCCATGCAGTCCGCCGTCAGCCGACCTTCAAACGCTTAAATTTTCGGTTTGGGTTGCCTTTGATATGAAAATTCTGCACTATCCTGTCGTTTTCTTCCACTTACTGGCCGCCCCATGCCCAAGAAGACCAGCGACAGGGCAATCCTGACGATCAGGGAAGTCGCGGAGTACCTGAAGGTCACGGAACGGACGATCTACCGGCTGGCGGCGGCCAAGAAGATTCCCGGCTTCAAGGTCGGCGGGACTTGGCGCTTCCGGCAAGCAGACATCGACGCTTGGATCGCGGCGCAGGCGAACAACGCGGAGGGAACGGATTGATCTCCGCCTACCACGCCAAGTACTACGCCCATGAGCTGACGCGACGGCACGCTGCCGACGGCGTAGATCGCCTGTCGCAGTCGCTATTCGATGCCAGCGTCGATCTGAACCCGCACCAGATCGAGGCGGCGCTGTTCGCGCTGCGCAACCCCTTGCAGGAAGGCGTGTTGCTGGCCGACGAAGTGGGCTTGGGCAAGACCATCGAAGCCTCGCTGGTGGTCTGCCAGCACTGGGCCGAGCGCCGCCGCCGCTTGCTGGTGATCTGCCCGGCCAGCCTGCGCAAGCAATGGGCACAGGAGCTGCACGACAAGTTCGCCGTGCCCAGCACCGTGGTGGATGCCGTCTCCCTGCGCAAGAAATCCGCAGGCGACATCCTCGCCACCTTGCAGGGTCTGGTCGGCAAGTCGGTCGTTATCATGTCCTACCAGTTCGCCGCCAAGCTGGAGGCGGAACTGCGCGCCGTGCCGTGGGACGTGGTCGTCATCGACGAAGCCCACAAGCTGCGCAACGCGCACCGGGCCAGCAACCGCACCGGACAGGCGCTCAAACGCGCGCTGGAAGGCCGCAAGAAGCTGTTGCTCACGGCCACGCCGCTCCAGAACTCGCTGATGGAGTTGTATGGCTTGTCCACGCTGATTGACGAGCACCTGTTCGGAGACGAGACGGCCTTCCGCAAGCAATTCATGAACAGCGGCACGGGCATGGACGAGCTGCGCGAGCGCATCGCCAGCTTCGCCAAGCGCACCCTGCGGCGCGACGTGCTGGAGTACATCAAGTTTACCGAACGCAAAGCGCTGACCCAGCCCTTCAACCCCACTGACGACGAGCAGGCGCTCTACGAACGCATCTCGGCCTTCCTGCAAAAGGAAGATTCCTACGCCCTGCCCAAGCAGCAACGTCATCTCACGGCACTGATCCTGCGCAAGTTGCTGGCCTCCAGCTCGCACGCGGTTGCAGCCACGCTCGTCACCATCCGCGAACGCCTGCAAAACCTGCTGGCAGCGGGCGCGACGGAAGACGACGGCACGGAACTGGTCGAGCAGCTCATCGCCGAGGACGATCTGGAGCAGGCCTATCTGGAAGAGGAGGCCAGCGAGGACGAGGAAGCCTCCAATGTCCTCGCGCCAGTCGCCGCCGACGGTGAGCCCGACCCCAACGTCACCCGCACCGTGATCAGCACCGAGATCGAGGAACTCACCGCCTTCATCGATGCCGCGCGGGCGCTGCAAACCGACACCAAGGCGCAGGCATTGCTCAAGGCGCTCACGCTCGGCTTCGGCAAGATGGCCGAACTGCGCGCGCCGCGCAAAGCCATCATCTTCACGGAATCCAAGCGCACGCAGGAATACCTGCATCGCTTCCTTTCGGCTAATGGTTACGCGGGAACGCTGGTGCTGTTCTCCGGCACCAACACCCACGAAGAATCTGCGGCTGTCTATCAACAATGGCTTACGGAGTTCAAGGACACGGATCGCGTCACCGGCTCGCCGCAGGTAGACAGGCGCACCGCGTTGATCGACCACTTCTGCAAGGACGACGGCACCGGTGCGGAAATCATGATCGCAACCGAAGCCGCCGCCGAGGGCGTCAACCTTCAGTTCTGTGCGCTCATCATCAACTACGACCTGCCATGGAACCCGCAGCGCGTTGAGCAGCGCATTGGCCGTTGCCACCGCTACGGCCAACGCTTCGACGTGGTGGTCATCAATTTCCTCAACACCCGCAACCAGGCCGACCAGCGCGTGCTGGAACTGCTCACCGAGAAGTTCAACCTGTTCTCCGGCGTGTTTGGCGCATCCGACGAAGTGCTGGGCCGCATCGAAGGCGGCCTGGACTTCGAGAAACGCGTACTCCAGATCTACGACACCTGCCGTCAACCGGAGCAGATCGAAGCTGCCTTCAATGCGCTGCAAGCCGAACTGGAAGACGCCATCGCCGACCGCATCAAGGAAACCCAGACCCAGTTGCTGGAGAACTTCGACGAGAACGTTCACGACCGCCTCAAGCTGCGGCTGGACGAAGCCGAAGCCCGCCTCGACAAACTGGGCCGCTGGTTCTGGGGCGTCACCCGCTACGCCTTGAGCGAGCGCGCCCGCTTCGACGAGCAGTCCTACGCCTTCTCCCTGAGCACGCCGCCGGACGGCATTGCGCCGGGCTGCTACCAGCTCATTCGCGGCGCGGCCCAGCCAGACATGCTGGCCCACGCCTACCGCTTGAGCCACCCCCTGGGCGAATGGAGCATCGATGCCAGCCTCGCTGCACCCACGCCCGCCGCCACCGTGACGCTGGACTACGCCAAGCACGGTGCACGCATTTCCGTAGTGGAAAAGCTTCGCGGCAAATCTGGCTGGCTTACGCTGGCGCGGCTGGAAGTCACCGCCTTCGAGACCACAGAGGCACTGCTGTTCTCCGGCCTCACGGACGACGGCGAATCGCTGAATCAGGAAACCTGCGAAAGGCTGATGAGCATCGCGTCGGGGGGCAAGCCTGCTCCGCTGCACGCCGCCGCGCCGGAAGCATTGGCTGCCAACAGCCAGCGCGCGGTCGCGGCCACCATCGCGCAGGTGCTGGAAGCCAACCAGCGCCTGTTCAACGAGGAGCGCGACAAGCTGGAGCGCTGGGCGGATGACAAGCTGCTGGCCGCCGAGGAAGCCCTGAAGAACACCAAGGCGCGCATCGCCCAGTTGAAGCGCGACGGGCGCAAGGCCGCCACCTTGCAGGAGCAGGACGGCATCCAGCGCGAGCTGTCAGAACTGGAACGTAAGCAGCGCCGCCTGCGGCAGGAAATCTTCACCGTCGAGGACGAGATCATCGCCAAGCGCGACGAACTCATCGCCTCGCTCCAGCAGCGCCTGCAGGAAAAGACTAACAACGAAACCCTGTTCAGCATCCGCTGGCAGGTCACGTAAGCCAAGAGTCAGAAAACCCCGAGATCAGGGCACGCCATGACCAACAAACACAACCCCAAGTATCAGGAACTCGTCGCCAAGCTGCGCGAGGTTTTCCAGATCGACCGCCCGGAACTCGACTTCGGCATCTACCGCATCCTCAACGCCCGCGCGGGTGAGATCAACGACTATCTGGAGAACCGGCTGGCCGAGAAGGTGCAGGCCGCCCTGTCCGCAGGCAGCGCCGCCAGCGCCCAACAGTTGCAGACCGATCTGGACGAAGCTATCAAGCAGGCACAGGCGCTGGGCGCGAATCCCGACGACCTGCCCAAGGTCAAGGATTTGCGCGCCCGGCTGAAGGAGGCCGCCGCAGGCAGCAGCGAACACGAAAACGCCGTGTTCTCGCACTTGCTGTCCTTCTTCTCCCGCTACTACGAGCAGGGCGACTTCATCAGTCAGCGCCGCTACAAGGGCGACACCTATGCCATCCCCTATGCGGGCGAGGAGGTGATGCTGCACTGGGCCAATAAGGATCAGTACTACACCAAGAGTGGCGAGAACTTTGCCAACTACAGCTTCAAGCTGGACGATGGCCGCACCGTGCATTTCCGGCTGGTGGCCGCCGACACGGCAAAGGACAACCGCAAGGACAACGACAAGGAGCGCCGCTTCGCGTTGGTCCAAAAGAAGACCGTCACCCGCATTGACGATCAGGGCGACGAGTACGAAGAAGACATCCTGCCGGTGGAGGAAGTGAATGGCGCTAGCGGCAAGCAACTCATCGTCCACTTTGACTACGTCGCCCAGCCCAAGGGCACTAAGCAGGAGACACTGGTCACAAAGGCGGTGGAAGCCGTGCTGGCCGATGCGGCGGTGAAGGCGCGCTGGCTGGCGCTGGGCAACCGCGCGCCAACAGAGAAGAACCCCCAGCGCACGCTGCTGGAAAAGCACCTGACCGACTATACCACCAAGAACACGGCGGACTACTTCATCCACAAGGACTTGGGCAGATTCCTTCGGCGCGAGCTCGACTTCTACGTCAAGAACGAAGTGATGCGCCTTGACGATGTGCAGAACGCGGGCGCGTTTGCGGACATCGAGAAGAACTTGCGGATGATCCAGTGCCTGCGCTCCATCGCGCTGGATCTGATCGCCTTCCTAGCCCAGTTGGAGGACTTCCAGAAGAAGCTGTGGCTGAAGAAGAAGTTCGTGGTGTCCAGCCACTACTGCATCACGCTGGATCGCGCGCCAGAGGCGCTGTGGCCGGAGATCGTGGCGAACGAACGACAGTGGGCGCAGTGGAAGGCGTTGGGCGTCTGGTCGAAGAATGCGCCGGGGACGGTGGAGGACTTGAAGGCTGGGCTGTATCGGATGGTGGATACGGCTCTGTTCGATGATGACTTCAAGCGACGGTTACTGGCGAGTATCGAGAACATCGATGATTGCCTCGATGGTGTAGTCATAAATAGCGACAACTTTCAAGCGCTGAATCTTGCGAAGCAGCGTTACCGCGCAAGCATCGACTTCACCTACATCGATCCGCCGTACAACACGGTTCACTCGAAAATCGCCTACAAAAATCAGTTCGAGCACTCAAGCTGGCTGGCGCTGATTTCCAACACCCTGCCGTTTACTCGTGATCTGTTCGGCGACACCTACTCCTTTGGGTTCGCCATTGACGATTTCGAGTTCAACAACGCCTTTTCCTGCCTAAGGGAGCATTTCACTGACTGCGATGTCTCCACCATCGTAATCAATCACCATCCACAGGGATCGGGTGGGCGTCTTTCTCGAACGCACGAGTATTACATCGTCGTTTCGCCTAAAGAGGCTCCGCAATACCTCGGATTCCCAAAGGAAGACGAGACCGAGGACAGGCAGTTCATGCGAAGCGGCACGGCGGACAACAATTACCGCGCACCACGTGGCGGGGGAGTTGGTCGTTGGCGTAGCTTCTACGCACTTCTTGTCGATCCAGCGACCAGAAGAATTGTGGGAGCGGAGCCACCCCCTCCGCTTGGAACCGAGTACCCAACAGGGCCAACGGCAGATGGCCTACAGAGAATCTACCCCATCAACACCAGCGGCGAGGAGCGCGTCTGGAGATCGTCCTACGAGACGGGAAAGAACCGTGCAGCGAACGGCGAGCTAATCGTTACCGATCGGGGAGCTGTCAAGCAACTCATCGATCATCAGGATAAACGGGAGACGCTTTTCAGCAACTGGATCGGTGCGGACTTCAATGCTGGCACGAATGGCACGGCGATCTTGGACAATCTCGGTCTTGGGGGGATCTTTGACTACCCGAAGTCCGTCAAAACTCTTGAGCAATCGTTCTGGATGCAGTCCTTCGGGAAAACTAATTTCACTGTTCTGGACTACTTCGCGGGATCCGGAACAACTGCACATGCAACAATCTCATTGAATCGCCGCGACAATGCCTCGCGCAAGTACGTCCTGGTCGAGCAAGGTGAGTATTTCGAGACGGTTCTCAAACCACGAATCCAGAAGATTGTGTATTCAGCCGATTGGTCTGACGGCAAGCCAACGTCTACTGCGTCAGGCATCTCTCACTGCTTCAAAGCGATCAAGCTCGAAAGCTATGAAGACGCCCTGAACAACCTGCAACTGCACCGCACCGACGCGCAGGACGACCTGCTGAACTCGCTGCCGGAGCAAGCCAAGGACGACTACCTGCTCCGCTACATGCTGGATGTGGAAAGCCGTGGCTCGATGCTGTCCGTTGCCGACTTCAAGAAGCCCTTCGACTACACCCTGAACGTGGCCGTGGATTCCGCGGGCGCGTTCGAGCCGCGCAAGATCGACCTGGTCGAAACCTTCAACTACCTGATCGGCCTTCGCGTGAAGCACATCGACGCCGAGCCGGAACGTGGATTCATCACCGTCACCGGCACGCTGCCCAGTGGCGAAACCTGCCTCGTGCTCTGGCGCGACTGCGACGTGCTGGATTACGAAGGCGTCAACAAGCTGTGCGACAAACTCGCCATCAACCCGGCAGACAACGAGTTCGACGTGGTCTATATCAACGGCGACCACAACATCCCGACCGTGCTGACTCAGACCGCCGAGGATGGTGGTGCGACCCGCGTGCTCAAGCTGCGCCAAATCGAGCCGGAGTTTCTGGAGCGCATGTTCTCGGTGGAGGATGTCTAATGGCACGCCCCCGCAAGAACACAGCCGCCGCAGGCGGCGCGGCAACCCCGCGAACCACAGGCAAGAAGCGCAGCTTCCATCAGGAACTGGTGCTCAACCGCTGGGTGCTGGGCTTTTTCCAAGGCGGCACGCTGGCTGCGCTCAAGATGCGGCTGGGCGACGACCGCTTCGAGGGCATAGATGAGGATGGCCAGACCAAATTCTTCCACGAACTGACCCGCGGCGTGTTCGACTCCAGCCGCGTGCCGGAGGCCGACCTGCGCCGTTACGACCTGAATGTGGTCGCGCACTGGCAAGTCATCACCGCCCATCGCAACAAGTTGGAAGGGCACGAATTGCAGATGAAGTACTTTCAGTACCTCTCGCTGATGTTCACCGAGCTGTATTTGGACTGGTATTTCAACCACCGCCAGGACCTGCTCGACGGGTTGAACGACGAGATGGCGCGCTACCGCGCCGAAACAGGCGCGGAGCCGTTCCGTGACTTCGAGGCGGATGACCTGAACAAGATCGCGTTCTGGAACGCCACGGGCAGCGGAAAGACGCTGCTGCTACACGGCAACATCCTCCAATACCTGCACTACTTTCAGGCCGGGCGACACGATCACTATCCGAGCAAGATCATCCTGCTCACGCCCAACGAGGGTCTGTCGCGCCAGCACTTGGAGGAGCTGCACCTGTCCGGCTTTGGCTTCTCGCAGCTCTTCAACAAGGCCCAGACTCCGGCTCGCGGCACCATCGAGATCATCGACATCAACAAGCTCGGCGACGAGATGGGCGACAAGACCGTCGCCGTGGATGCCTTCGAGGGCAACAACCTCGTGCTGGTGGACGAAGGACATCGCGGCACGGGCACGGCGGCGGGCGCGTGGATGGCACGACGCGATGCGCTGGTGCGCGGCGGTTTCGCCTTCGAGTATTCGGCCACTTTCGGGCAAGCGGTGGCCAAGGGCATGACTGTGGCGCAGGCCGAGGAGGACATCCAGAAGAAGCGCGCCAAGATGCTCTTCAACACCACCAGCCTGCGCAATCTGGATGACGACCAGAAGGCGCAGCTTGCGCTGGCGGCAGAGGACAAGCGCCACGCGCGCATCATCGCCACGCGCGAGATTTACGCCAAGTGCATCCTATTCGACTACTCGTACAAGTTCTTCTACGAGGACGGCTACGGCAAGGAATCGCTGATTCTCAACATGAACGGCGACGCCTATGGGCAGGGCAACAATGCCGCGAAATACTTCACCGCCTGCCTGCTGGCCTTCTATCAACAGCTTTGGCTGTGGAGCACACACCGCGACAGGCTGGTGAATTTCAACATCGAGAAGCCGCTATGGGTGTTCGTGGGCAACACGGTGTCGGGTGAGGAGTCGGACATTCTGGAAGTTGTGAACTTCCTCGCCGCGTTCCTCAACAACGACGCACAGATCAAGACGTGGCTGGCCGACCTGATTGCCGACCGCGCGCAGATCCTGGACGCCAAGGGCAACAACATCTTCACCGGGCGCTTCACGCCCTTGATAGGCTTCACCGGCCGCGTGGACGAACTGTACGCCGATATCCTGCTGCGCGTGTGCAATGCACCGGCCCGCCAGCGGTTGAAGCTGGTCAACATCAAGAGCAGCAAAGGTGAACTGGCGTTGCGCGTGGGCGATGCCGATCCCTTCGGCCTCATCAGTATTGGCAGCGATGCAGGCTTCTTTGGGATGGCGGAGGACGTGGAGGCCTTCGACAGCGAGCGCGACGACTTCGGCGGCGCGCTGTTCGGCACGCTGAACAAGAAGGACAGCAAGCTCAATGTGCTGATCGGTTCGCGCAAGTTCACTGAGGGCTGGAGTAGCTGGCGCGTATCGACGATGGGTCTGCTGAACATGGGCCAAGGCGAAGGCTCGCAGATCATCCAGTTGTTCGGCCGCGGCGTGCGCCTGAAGGGCAAGGGCTTCTCGCTCAAACGCACCTTGCCGCAGGACAGGCCCAAGGGCGCGCATCTGGACAAGCTGGAAGCACTGAACATTTTCGGCGTGCGCGCCAGCTACATGGCTGCGTTCAAGGACTACCTGCGCGAGGAAGGCATCACGCCCAGCGACGAAGTGCTGGAGCTGGACTTCCCGACCCGCGCCAATCTGCCCAAGGGAAAGCTCAAGACCTTGGCGCTGAAGGATGGCTACAAGGACAACCAGAAGCTGGGCTTCAAGCGCACGCACTTCCCGTGGCTGTACGAAATCCCCGCGCAATTCCAGGGCAAGATCAAGCCACCGCACGTCATGCTCGACCTTTATCCGCGCGTGGAGGCGCTTTCGAGCAAGGACAAGGACGTGACGCCCACGACGGAGGCGCGCAACAAGGACAAGCTGAACGCAAAACTGTTCCCGGTGTTCGATTGGGATCGCGTCTATCTGGCCTTGCAGGACTACAAGCTGCAAAGAAGCTGGAGCAACCTGCGGCTGGAGCGGCAGAAGCTGATCGACTTCTGCGCGGGCACGCAGGACTGGTACACGCTGTTCATTCCGGCGGTGGAGTTGGACGTGACCACCTTCGCGGACATCCGCAAGCAAGAGGACATCTTGATCCGCCTGCTGACCGACTACACCGACCGCTTCTACAAGGCGCTGAAGACCGGCTACGAAGGCCAGTTCTACGACATCACCCATATCGATGAAGACCACGGGTCGATGCTCAAGCTGTACCAGTTCGAGATCGAAAACACGGACGACGGACTGGAATATCAGGCCAAGCTGGAAGTGCTGAAGAAGCTGGTGGCCGACGGCAAGATCGGCGAGGCGAGTCAGTGGAACGCGCCGCACATGGTCGCCATTAGCTTCGACCGGCACCTTTACTATCCGCTGCTGGCGCTGGAAGACAAAGATGCCGTACCGCTGAAGCTGCGACCGCTGGCTTTTGATGCACCCAGCGAGTGGGAGTTCGTCCGTGATCTGGAGATGTTCTACAACTCGACTGAAGGTAAGAAGGCCATCGGCGAGCGCAGCCTTTACCTGTTGCGTAATGCGGCTCGGGAGGAGAAGGGCTTGGGCTTCGCGCTGGCAGGCAATTTCTACCCAGATTTCTTGCTGTGGTTGGTGGACGATGCCAGCGGCAAGCAATGGCTGACCTTCGTCGATCCGAAGGGACTGCGCAACCTCGATTTGTCGCACCCCAAGCTGGCTCTCTACAAGGAAGTAAAGACGCTGGAGACGACGCTGGCGGGACAGGCGAATCCGGGCGAACCGCCGCTGATCTTGAACGCCTTCGTCTTGTCGCCGACCAAGTTCGCCGACCTGCTCAACGTTGGCGATCCGACGAAGAAGGCCGATCTGGAAAGCCGCCACGTACTGTTCATGGAAGACGGCGGGAGCGCCTACTTGAAAAAAATGTTCACTGTGCTGACATGACTGCTCACGGCGCGAGGACTGCGGCTACGTCCTCGCGCCGCGACACAAGGCCCATCAGCCCCTCTTGTTCAGATATGAGTCCGCGCTGCCGTCTCAGTTCCCACGACACACTGCCGCCGCACACCGTGGCGGCTAGCTGTTTGCCTAGCCGTTGTCAAATCGCCAATCTCCACGGCACCAGCGAGAAGCCCATGCCGTCATCGGAGAATCGCCTAGCGCTTGCTGGCGAGCATGACGCTACTACGCCTTGTACATGCCGATCGCGCGCTGCCCATCGCTCCCCCTCCTTTGCCGACGGCGCGGCTTGGGACGGTTTTGCAGTCTGGCTTTACCGCCAAGGACCTGGAGACCTGCTGATGCCCGGAAAGCCGGATAGAAACAAGCTCTCCCGAGAAGGCTTTTACCGTCGAAGACGGTAAAAGCTTGAATAGTGAACGAGAGTGTCTTAATCCGGCTTCGATTTTGCCGTCGGTCCTATCGTCACTTTCTCTACTGGCCGGCGATAGTCACCGATAGCTGCCGCGACGTATTTCTTTCTAAATCAACAAGTCATGACAGATTTTCGATAGCTGGCGATAGTCCTCGAAGGACGTAAACTCACTCCCACTCAATAGTCGCCGGCGGCTTCCCCGAGATGTCATAAACGACCCTCGACACCCCCCGCAACTCATTGATGATCCGGTTGCTCACCGTCCCCAGGAAGTCATACGGCAGATGCGCCCAATGCGCGGTCATGAAGTCAATCGTCTCAACTGCCCGCAGCGCAATCACCCACTCATAAGCCCGCGCGTCGCCCACCACGCCCACCGACTTCACCGGCAGGAACACGGCAAACGCCTGGCTGGTCTTGTCGTACAGGTCGGCCTTGCGCAGCTCATCAATGAAGATGGCATCGGCCTTGGCCAGCAGCTCGGCGTATTCGCGCTTCACTTCGCCCAGGATACGCACGCCCAGGCCCGGGCCCGGGAACGGATGGCGGTAGACCATGGTGCGCGGCAGGCCCAGCTCGACGCCCAGGCGGCGCACTTCGTCCTTGAACAGCTCGCGCAGCGGCTCTACCAGGCCCAGCTTCATGTGCTCCGGCAGGCCGCCCACGTTGTGGTGGCTCTTGATTACATGCGCCTTGCCGGTCTTGCTGCCGGCCGACTCGATCACGTCCGGGTAGATGGTGCCCTGCGCCAGCCACTTGGCGTTCTTCAGCTTGCTCGACTCTTCGTCGAAGATCTCAACGAACAGGTTGCCGATGATCTTGCGCTTGGCTTCCGGGTCGCTCACGCCTTCCAGCGCGGCAAAGTAACGGTCGGCAGCGTTCACGCGCACGACCTTTACGCCCATGTGCTCGGCGAACATCGCCATCACCTGGTCGCCTTCCTGCCAACGCAGCAGGCCGGTATCCACGAACACGCAGGTCAGCTTCTCACCGATGGCCTTGTGCAGCAGCGCCGCCACCACGGACGAATCGACGCCGCCGGACAGGCCCAGGATCACTTCGTCATCGCCCACCTGTTCGCGCACGCGGGCGATCTGGTCGTCGATGATGTTGGCGGCGGTCCACAGGGTCTGGCAGCCGCACACGTCCACCACGAAGCGGCGCAGCAGCGCCTGGCCCTGCAGGGTGTGGGTCACTTCCGGGTGGAACTGCACGCCGTACCAGCGCTTTTCTTCGTTGGCCATGGCGGCCACCGGAATGCGGTCGGTGGTGGCGGTGATGGTGAAGCCCGGCGGTGCAACGGAGACGTGGTCGCCGTGGCTCATCCAGACATTCAGCTTCGGCTCGCCGCCGTGGTCGCTCAGGCCCTTGAACAGCGCATCGGGGTTGATCACGTTCACTTCGGCGTGGCCGAATTCGCGCTGGTCCGCCGCTTCGGTGGCACCGCCCAGCTGCGCGGCCAGGGTCTGCATGCCGTAGCAGATGCCGAAGATCGGCAGGCCGCTGTCGAACACTTCCTGCGGCGCGGCCGGGGCACCCGGCAGCGTGGTCGATTCCGGGCCACCGGACAGGATGATGCCCTTGGCGCCAAACGCGGCGATCTCGGCCGGGTTGTGGTCCCACGCCCAGATTTCGCAGTAGACGCCCAGCTCGCGGATGCGGCGGGCGATCAGCTGCGTGTACTGCGCGCCGAAATCGAGGATGAGGATCTTGTCGTTATGGATGTTGGTCATGGCGCCCCGGCAATGCAGTAGGGAAAACGAAATCAGATTTACGGCGGCAGATGGAGAAAGAGGAACGGGAAGTGCTTCCCCGTTCCTCTTTGCTCGGCCCGCGTCAGGCGCGGTAGTTCGGCGGCTCTTTGGTGATGGTCACGTCGTGGACGTGGCTCTCACGCTGGCCGGCGCCGCTGATCTTCACGAACTTGGGCTTGCTGCGCATGTCTTCGATGGTGGCGCAGCCCACGTAGCCCATGGTGGCGCGCAGGCCGCCCATCAGCTGGTGGATGATGCCGCCCACCGGGCCGCGGTACGGCACGCGGCCTTCGATGCCTTCCGGCACCAGCTTGTCGGCGGTGGCGGCGTCCTGGAAGTAGCGGTCCTTCGACCCCTTTTCCATGGCAGCCAGCGACCCCATGCCGCGGTAGCTCTTGTACGAACGGCCCTGGTACAGCTCGGTCTCGCCCGGCGATTCCTCGGTACCGGCCAGCAGGCCGCCGACCATGATGGTCGAGGCACCGGCGGCCAGCGCCTTGCCGATGTCGCCCGAGTAGCGGATGCCACCGTCGGCGATCAGCGGGATGCGGTCCTGCAGCGCTTCGGCCACCAGATCGATGGCGGTGACCTGCGGCACGCCGACGCCGGCGACGACGCGGGTGGTGCAGATCGAGCCCGGGCCGATGCCGACCTTCACGGCGTCCGCGCCGCTGTCCAGCAGCGCCAGTGCGGCCTCGCCGGTGCAGATGTTGCCACCGATGACCTGCACGTTCGGGAAGTTCTTCTTGACCCAGCTGACGCGGTCCAGCACGCCCTGCGAGTGGCCGTGCGCGGTATCGACCACGATCACGTCCACGCCGGCGGCGACCAGCGCTTCCACGCGGCGATCGGTATCGCCACCCACGCCGACGGCAGCGCCGACCAGCAGGCGGGTCGACAGATCCTTGGCAGCGTTCGGGAAGTCGGTGTTCTTCTGGATGTCCTTGACGGTGATCAGGCCACGCAGTTCGAACGAATCGTTGACCACCAGCACCTTTTCGATGCGGTTGCGGTGCAGCAGCTGCAGCACTTCATCAGACGCGGCGCCTTCCTTGACCGTGATCAGGCGATCCTTCTTGGTCATGATGTGGCGGACCGGATCGTCCAGCTCGGTCTCGAAGCGCATGTCGCGGTGGGTCACGATGCCGGCCAGCTGGCCGTCGCTGCCCACCACCGGCACGCCGGAGATGTTGTGCGCCTGGGTCAGGGCCAGCACGTCGCGGATGGTGGTTTCCGGGCCGACGGTGATCGGGTCGCGGATGACACCGGCCTCGAACTTCTTGACCTTGGCCACTTCCGCGGCCTGCTGTTCCAGGCTGAGATTCTTGTGGATGATGCCCATGCCGCCAAGCTGGGCCATGGCGATGGCCAGGCGGGCTTCGGTGACGGTATCCATGGCTGCGGACAGGATCGGAAGCTTCAGCTTCAGGTCTCGGGTCAACCGCGTTTCGAGGTTGACGTCCTTGGGCAGGATGGTCGAGTGGGCGGGGACGAGCGAGACGTCGTCGTAAGTGAGTGCTTCAGCCTGGATGCGCAGCATCGGCATACCCGAGATGTGGGGAAGCGCGACATTTTACCCTGTTTTCGCGCCGCGTGGCAGGGGGTAGATGCGACGCAGTGTCGCGCGGGCGGTGATCGGTTCAGGAGGGTTTAGAACCTGCCTCGGTGGGTGCGGACCGTTGGTCCGCACTGCCTTCATACACCTGTGCACCGGCATTGTGCCGACCAACGGTCGGCACCCACCTTGAGAGGATCACCCGAGCCAGCCCTGAAGCGCCTTTGGTGGGTGCGGACCGTTGGTCCGCACTGCCTTCATATACCTGTGCACCGGCATTGTGCCGACCAACGGTCGGCACCCACCTTGAGAGCACCACCCGAGCCAGCCCTGAAGCGCCTTTGGTGGGTGCGGACCGTTGGTCCGCACTGCCTTCATACACCTGTGCACCGGCATTGTGCCGACCAACGGTCGGCACCCACCTTAAGAGGATCAACCGAGCCAGCCCTGAAGCGCCTTTGGTGGGTGCGGACCGTTGGTCCGCACTGCCTTCATACACCTGTGCACCGGCATTGTGCCGACCAACGGTCGGCACCCACCTTAAGAGGATCACCCGAGCCAGCCCTGAAGCGCCTTTGGTGGGTGCGGACCGTTGGTCCGCACTACCCTTCAGACACCTGTGCCCCAGCATTGCGCCGACCAACGGTCGGCACCCACCTTAAGAGGATCACTCGGGCCAGCCCTGGAGCGCCTGTGGTAGGTGCCAACTTTGGTTGGCACCTACCAGGAGCGAGTCATCGGCCTGCCTTTGGTGGGTGCGGACCGTTGGTCCGCACTGCCCTTCAGACACCTGTGCCCCAGCATTGCGCCGACCAACGGTCGGCACCCACCAACAGCAGATCTCCCCAATCGCAGGTCAGCTCAGCGCTTCCGCCGCTTCCAGGGTGTTCTGCATCAACGTGGCCACGGTCATCGGGCCCACACCACCCGGCACCGGGGTGATCCAGCTGGCCCGCTGGGCCGCCGCCTCAAACCCGACGTCGCCCACCAGGCGGCCGTCATCCAACCGGTTGATGCCCACGTCGATCACCACTGCGCCCGGCTTCACCCATTCGCCCGGCACGATGCCCGGGCGGCCCACCGCCACCACCAGGATGTCGGCGTTGCGCACGGCCTGTTCCAGCACGTCCTTGGGGGTGAACTTGTGGCAGCTGGTCACGGTGCAGCCGGCGATCAGCAGCTCCAGGCCCATCGGGCGGCCAACGTGGTTGCTCACGCCCACGATGGTGGCGTTGCGGCCGCGCACCGGCTGGTCGGTGTGGCCCAGCAGCGTGGTGATGCCGCGCGGGGTGCACGGGCGCAGGCCGAACTCGCGCAGGGCCAGGTGGCCGACGTTTTCCGGGTGGAAGCCGTCCACGTCCTTGCGCGGGTCGATGCGCTGGATCAGCCGGCGCGCGTCGGGGATGCCCGGCAGCGGCAGCTGGATCAGGATGCCGTGGATCTTCGGGTCGGCATTGAGCCGGTCGATCAGGTCGAGCAGTTCGGCCTCGGTGGTGCCGGCCGGCAGGTCGTAGTCATGTGCTTCGATGCCGACCTTCTCGGCGGCACGGCGCTTGTTGCGCACGTACACGGTCGAGGCCGGGTCGCCACCGACCAGCACCACGGCCAGGCCCGGGCGGCTGCCGCCGGCGGCCACGCGGGCGTCGACGCGCACCTTCAGGCTGTCGAGCAGGTCCTCGGCGATGCGGCGGCCATCAAGGATGCGGGCAGGATGCGGGGCGGCGGAATCGGTCATCGGGGGCAGGCGTGGGGCGGCGGGGACGCTATTGTCCCTGATTCAGGCCCCCTCGCCCACCGCCACGGCATCGACCGACCCGCCCTTGTAGAGCCGAGCCTACGCTCGGCTCACGCGCGCAGCGCGGCTTTATCGCAACCTGACCGAAGAGCGGCCGAGCATGGGCTCGGCTCTACAACCGACCGCCCCGCCCGTGTAGAGCCGAGCCTACGCTCGGCTCACGCGCGCAGCGCGGCTTTATCGCAACCCGACCGAAGAGCAGCCGAGCATGGGCTCGGCTCTACAACCGACCGCCCCGCCCTTGTAGAGCCGAGCCTACGCTCGGCTCTACTCTTCCTCTTCCGGCACGTCCTGCGGGTTCAACGTCTTGCTTGCCCGCTTCGGCGCGGTGAACGGCGTCGGCGTCGGCACGCCCTGGCCGGAGTTGCCGAACACCATCTTGGCGCCGGCATTCAGACCGCCACCGGCAATCTCCAGCTCGAAGCGCTCGGCATCGCGGCGACGGATCTGTTCGGCAATCTCCACCGCGTCATCTTCATCCGCACCCAGTTCCACCAGCGCGGCCTGGCCGAACAATACCGCCGACTCAAACGTCTCGCGGATCTGGAAATCGACGCCGGCATGGATCAGCCGCAGCGAATGCTCGCGGTCGAACGAGCGCACCATCAGCTTGGCCTGCGGGAACTCGTGTGCCACCAGTTCGACGATGCGGTCGGCTGCCTCGGCCTTGTCCACGCATACGGCAATCGCACGCGCGGTCGCGGCGCCGGAGGCATGCAGCACGTCCAACCGCGTACCGTCGCCGTAGTAGATCTTGAAACCGAAGCGCGCCGCGCTCTGGATCATCTCCACATCGTTGTCGATGATGGTCACGTCCACGTCGCGCGCCAGCAGCGACTGGCTGGCGACCTGGCCGAAGCGACCGAAGCCGATCAGCAGCACGCTGCCGGACAGGCCGTCGGCCTCGTCCACGCCATCCATGTTCACCGTCGGCTTCGGCGCGATGCGCTTGTAGACCAGCACCACCAGCGGGGTCAGCGCCATCGACAGCACTACCACGGCGGTGAAGTTGGCATTGATCTCCAGGTTGATCACGCCGGCCGAGGCGGCGGCGGAGAACAGCACGAAGGCGAACTCGCCGCCCTGCGCCATCAGCACGCCGCGGTCCAGCGCCTGCGCGTGGTCGCTGCCCATGACGCGCGCGACCACGTAGATGCACAGCGCCTTGGCCGCCATCAACGCCAGCACCAGGCCGAGGATCAGCTGCCAGTTGCCGGCCACCACGCCCAGGTCCAGCGCCATGCCGACGCTGAGGAAGAACAGGCCGAGCAGGATGCCGCGGAACGGCTCGATGTCCGCCTCGATCTGGTGGCGGAAGGTCGATTCGCTCAGCAGCACACCGGCCAAGAACGCGCCCATCGCCATCGACAGGCCGGACAGCTGCATCAGCAGCGCCGCGCCCAGCACCACCAGCAGCGCGGCGGCGGTCATCACCTCGCGCGCCTTCGATTCGGCCAGCACGCGGAACAGCGGGTTGAGCAGGAAGCGGCCGACCAGCACCAGGCCGACGATGGCACCCACGCCGATCGCCACCGACAGCCAGCGCGAGCCCTCGCCATCGGCACTGCCCGCGCCCGGCGCCATCCACGCCACCAGCGCCAGCAACGGCACGATCAGCAGGTCTTCGAACAGCAGGATGGAGACGATCTTCTGCCCCGACGGCAGCGCGATGTCACCGCGCTCGGCCAGCAGCTGCATCACCACCGCGGTGGAGGTGAGCACGAAGCCGGTGGCGCCGATGAAGGCCACCTGCCACGGCAGGCCGAACAGCTTGGCGATGCTGGTCAGCACCAGCGCACAGGTGACGATCTGCAGCGTGCCCAGCCCGAAGATTTCCTTGCGCAGGCTCCACAGGTGCGAGGGCCGCATTTCCAGGCCGATCACGAACAGGAACATCACAACGCCGAGCTCGGCGGTATGCAGGATCGCCTGCGGGTCGGAGAACCAGCCCAGCCCGAACGGTCCGATCGCCAGGCCAGCGGCGAAGTAGCCCAGCACCGAGCCCAGGCCGGCCCGGCGGAACAAAGGCACCATCACCACCGCCGCGCCCAGCAGGGCCACGACCTTGACCAGCTCGCTGGTCGCTGCTTCTACCGCCATGCGGTGTGTTCCCCAAGATCCAGAATCGGGTTCAACAATAGAGCAATGCAGATGTCGGCAATAGCACGCATGTTGCGCCGGATTGTCTTGGCGGTGGAACGATGCCGGGAGTGACCCCCAACATCATCCCGAAACCCGATACATCCATCCTCTCATGGCGTGGATCTACTAATGCGTCGGTAGATCCACGCCATGCGTGGATGATGCCCGGCCGGATTCACCCACCCCGGCAGAACGCGGCGTAATCGATATACCCCGGGAACGGCACGCCCGGCGCACACACCGGGCAATGCGGGTCCGGCCGGATGCCGGTCTCGCGGAAGCGCATGCCCAGCGCATCGAAGCGCAGCAGCCGCCCCACCAGCGGCTCACCGATGCCCAGCAGCAGCTTCAGCACCTCGGTGGCCTGCAGCACCCCGGCCAGGCCAGGCAGCACACCCAGCACCCCGGCCTCGGAACAGTTCGGCGCGAACTCCGGCGGCGGCGGTTCCGGGAACAGGCAGCGGTAGCACGGCGCCACGCCGCGCTGGCGGCCGGCGTCAAACACGCTTACCTGGCCGTCAAAGCGCTCGATGGCGGCATACACCAGCGGTTTGGCGTGCTTGATGCAGGCGTCGTTGAGCAGGTAGCGCAGCGGGAAGTTGTCCGAGCCATCCAGCACCACGTCCACGCCCTCGAGCAGCGCATCCACGTTCTCAGAGGTCACCCGCTCCGGCACCGCCTCGACCTCGATGGAGGGATTCAGCGCCAGCAGGCGCTCGCGTGCGGAATCGACCTTGAGCTGGCCGACGCTGGCCTCGGTATGCACGATCTGCCGGTGCAGGTTGCTGCGCTCCACGCGGTCGTGGTCGGCGAAGCGCAGGTGCCCTACCCCCGCGGCGGCCAGGTAGAAGCCGGCCGGGGCACCCAGCCCGCCCGCACCCAGCACCAGCACGCGCGCTTGCTGCAGCCGGCGCTGGCCGGCTTCGCCCACCTCCGGCAGCAGCAGGTGGCGCGAATAGCGATCAAAGAAATCGCGGTCGGCGGCGCTGGCGAGCGGCTGCACCAAGGGCAGCGACTGCTCGCGCCAGGCCACGGTACCGCCGGTCACGGAAGCGACCTGGGTGTAGCCGGCCTCCAGCAGGAACTGCACGGCATCGGCCGAGCGCTTGCCGCTCTGGCAGATCAGCAGGATCTCCTGGTCGCGCCGCGGCAGATGCGCGGCCGGGTCGGCCTGCAGCTCGCCCTTGGCCACGCCGCGCGCGCCCTCGGCCATGCCGCCGGCCCGTTCATGCGCCTCGCGCACATCGATCAGCACGGCGCCGTGGGCCAGGCGCTCGCGTGCCTGCGCGGGGGAAAGCTCTTGGATGCTCATGCACGAATTATCGCAAAAGTACGGCCAGGCACAGGGTCCGAACCCTGTTCACATAAGAGGGTTCGGACCCCAAGATACGCCATGATGCGCCACCTGCCTTCCCCGGCTGCGGAAACCACGCGGGTCGCACTGGCGGTCCTGCATGCAGCCGCTGGACTTCCGCCCATTATCCACTTTGGGAATTGCTACCCTGGCGATGTCCACTAGGCGCTGCGCGAATTCAGTAGCGTTCTGTATCCGGCACCAACGAGGGCCGAAGCCGGCTGAGGAGATACCCTCGTGGACCGGCGGCAACAGCTGCCCATGCACCTGACCGCCTCAACTATTTGAGCTCGGCCAGAAGAAGGCTTGTTGTCTCCTGTTGCGGTACACCATGTTGAAGAAGACAACCGAGAGTACTCATTGTGCGAAACGGATCCGTTAGAAACGGCAGCACGCGCCCCACAATTCGATCAAGCTTTGCAAGCTTCCAAGGATCTCGGCTGGGAGGCACCAGCTGATGGAGGTAGTCATTGCGCATCGCATTCACCTCAATCATCACCGAAACGAACTCCTTAAATTCCGCGCCTCGCAAGTTCGGCTCTGTTTCGGCTGAAACGACCTTATGTAGCAATCTGAGGTGTTGCCGGTGCCCTTGGATCTTCACCTCTTCTACTGCACCGATGTCGCTCGCCACGGCAAGGACAAGATAACGCTCGACCACTACTTCAAAGGCTGCGTTCACGACGACCAAAGCCTCCGCCGCAAACCCTGACTGGAAGAGCTGCCGAGCCCGAGAAGAAACGAATCCAAGATCGACAACCCTGCGGCCATGTTCCCCGGATACGGTTGATAAAGCCGCTCTCCCCTCCCAACGCCCTTGAACCTGAAACGAAGCATCGTTCTGGCTCGCAAACCCCTGAATCCTTATCTGGCCGTCGTCGCGTCTCGCAAATGTGAGATTAGAACGTAACAGCGCATCTTCTGTTACGTGCCCAGGCACGTTCCCCCCATACTCAAGTGCGAACGCTTGAAGCGCAACATTGGCTGCATCAGCAATGACGTAAGTGAGGTAATAGGGAGCCATATGAATCAGCCAATCGATTGATGGCCCCCTTGCCTTGCTTCTTCCCGAGCGCGCCAAATGCTGCTCTAACTGATCACTCACAAAAGGCGCGACCCGCTCCTCGATGCGCGCAAGCTCCCCCCTGAAAATCTTGAGTAACTGTTTAGCAGAGATCTCTATCTCGATCATCGCTGCCTTGAGGACTCTCAGAGGAATCGGATGCTCCGGCAGCTCGGCTCCCACTGCTTCGCAGACCAAGGGAAATACATCACCCGCTTCGGCCGGCAGATTGTGGAGCCGCACCTGCAATGCGACTGGATCACTTTCGGGGCTGGCTCGATGTTCAATCAACGTCTCCAGCCGACCTGCCAGATGCTGCCACCCCCGTTCCAGAACGACGCAAAAAATAAGGCTATCGATCTTTGAGATACGCGCATCGACCACTAGGGGTTCATTTACCCGGCAAACTCCAGATTCGATCGCTGCGCGAAGGAGTTGGAACAGATGATTCTGGGATTCATGAGGAATAAAGCCCCCGTCCCAGTCATATCCTGTGACGCGCCCATCAGAAGAATAGACCTTAGTAGCACACGTGATATGAGGCTCTACTTCTTCGCAGATCTTGTTTGCAATTCTCTCACGGAGAGCCTGAAAATGCCGATTTCCTTCGGCGCAAGGAATCCAGGAACTATTGGCCTGATAAGCGACATGCACACCGCGCCAACTGTAGACCTTGGTCACGATAGACACATTCGAAAGCTCCATATCCATGCTTGGCTGCGACATGCGCGTCCATACTCCCTCTGTTTACTTGTGAGCTGTTTACTTGTGAGCTGTTTGCTTGTGAGCTCAATGAAGGATGACACGTTCGACGAAGCAACATGACTGGGCAATTGCATACCCGCGACCCAAGCTCCGCGTACTGCACATTGCCGTGCATCCCTGCGCCATTGGAACCGGCGAACAGCAGGATTTCAGGCGTCGATCACCAGTCTCCAGCCGCCCGTCCCAGACAGGCAACGCGACCCAAAGCACCAAGCCCACTGCCCGTTTCAACGCCCATCAGATTTCCTTGGGCAAGTGCTCCATCATGGTGCGTTCAAATGAAAAAGGCGGCCCTGCGGCCGCCTTCCCGTGAATCACTTGCCCTTGACGTGCTTCATCAAGCGCCGCTTGGCCTTGACCTGCCGCTCGGTGAGGACGTTCTTCTTGCCCTCGTACGGGTTGGTACCCTCGCGGAAGATGAAGCTCACCGGCGTGCCGATCAGCTTGAAGCGCTTGCGGAAGAAGTTCTCCAGGTAGCGCTTGTACGACTCCTGCAGTTCCTTCAGGCGCGTACCGTGCACGATGAAGGTCGGCGGGTTGGAACCGGCCGGGTGCACGTAGCGCAGCTTGGAGACGTGGCCGCGAATGGTCGGCGGCGGGTTGGTCTCGTAGGCCACTTCCAGCGCCTTGTTCACTTCGCTGGTGGTGAAGGTCTTGTTCGCCGATTCGTGCGCACGATGCACCGCACGGAACAGCTCACGCAGGCCCGAGCCATGCTTGGCCGAGATGCGCACCGATTCGGCCCACGGCACGAAGCCCAGCTTCAGCGACAGCATGGTTTCCGCCTGCTCGCGCTGGTACTCGGTCAGGCCATCCCACTTGTTGATGGCGATCACCAGCGCGCGGCCGGCGTCGAGCACGGCACCGAGCACGGTGGCGTCCTGGTCGGTCACGCCTTCGGTGGCGTCGAGCATCAGCACGGCCACCTGGCACTGCTCGATCGACTGCATGGTCTTGACCACCGAGAACTTCTCGACGACCTCATCCACGCGCGAACGGCGGCGCAGGCCGGCGGTGTCGATCAGGCGGTACTCACGGCCGTCGCGCTCCAGGTCCACCGCGATCGAGTCGCGGGTGGTACCCGGCACGTCGGACGCGATCATGCGCTCCTCGCCGAGGATGCGATTGACCAGGGTCGACTTGCCCACGTTCGGGCGGCCGACGAAGGCGATGCGGATGCGGTTCGGGTCGTTGTCCAGCTCTTCGCCGCTGCCTTCTTCCGGCAGGCGCTGGATCACTTCGTCCAGCAGGTCGTCAAGGCCCTGGCGATGCGCGGCCGAGACGGTCAGCATCTCGCCGAAGCCATAACGGGCGAACTCGGAACGCACGCTGTCCTCGTCGGTGCCGTCGATCTTGTTGATCAGCAGCAGCGTCGGGCGCGACAGCTTGCGCAGCCAGGCCAGGATCTCGTCGTCCAGCGCCGAGGTGCCCTCGCGGGCATCGACGACGAACAGGATCAGGTCGGCTTCGGCCGCGGCCGCACGGGCCTGGCGCGTGGTGGCGCCGGCCAGGCCTTCGTCTTCCCCGGCGATACCGCCGGTATCCACGACGAGGAAATGGTTGTCCTCGTCGAGGCGGCAGACACCGTAGTTGCGGTCGCGGGTGACGCCGGGCTGGTCATGGACCAGCGCGTCACGGGTGCGCGTAAGCGCATTGAAAATAGTCGACTTGCCGACATTCGGCCGTCCAACCAGGGCGACCAGAGGCAGCATCGCGATTACTCCAATTTTTTAGTTTGCCAACCGGAAGGCGGTCAGCTTGCCATCCACGTTCTGCACCAGCAGCACCCCGTCGACGACGACCGGCTGGGCCAGCAGGGCGTCACCGCCACTCTTTGCCCGTGCCGCCATCGCACCATCGGAGGCCTGCAACCAGTGCACGTATCCCTTGTAGTCACCGACCACGACGTAGTCGCCGTGCAGTGCCGGGCCGGTCAGGGAGCGACGGGCCAGTGCCGTCTGCGACCACATGGCTGCGCCGCTGGCCTTGTCCAGGCCGAACACGCCGCCCTTGTTGTCGGTCACGAACACATTGCCGGACGATACCGCCACGCCACCGGCACCGCCATGGTCGCGCGCCCACAGCGGGCGACCGGTCGGGCCTTCGATGGCCATGGTCTGGTTCTTGAAGCTGCTCACGTACAGGGTGTTGCCATCGAGCACCGGTGCGCCGTCGACGTCCGCCATGCGCTCCAGCTCGGTGCGGCCTTCGCCGTTGCCGAGGTTCTGTTCCCACAGCGTGCGGCCATCCTGCTGGGCCAGGGCCGCAACCGCGCCCTCGTCCTTGCCGATGAACAACACGCCCGGGCCGGTCACCACCGGCGCGTTGCCGCGCACGGTCAGCGCCGGCAGCTCGCTCGGGTTGAACCACTTCTGGGTGCCGTTGCCGACATCGAAGGCGGTCACACGACCGTCGTTGCTGCGCACGTAGACCATGCCCTGGGCAACGGCCGGCGCGGCGATGACTTCACCCGGAACACGGGCGCGCCACTTCTCGCTGCCGTCGTTGATGTCCAGCGCGATGACCTGGCCATCCAGCGTGCCGATCACGACCAGGTTCTCACCGACACCCGGGCCGCCGGACAGGCGCAGCTTGGCCTTCTTCTTTTCCTTCTTCGGCTCCCAGGTCCAGACCTTCTTGCCGGTCTGCAGGTCGATGGCGTGCACGCCACCGGTGATCGCCGCAGCGAACACGTGGCCGTTGGCCACCGCCGGGCCCTGGCGCACACCGATGCGACGCTCGCCCTTGCCGAGGTTGACCGACCAGATCTTGCTGACCTTCACGGTCGGCTCGAACTTGACCAGCTCAGCCGGTTCCTGTGCCTTCTTCGCCGCCGCGTCCTTGCCGGCGAACCAGCCCTTCATGGTGCCGCAGCCGGTCAGGGCCATGCCCATCAGGAGCACGGTGGCGACGCGGGTGATCATGACCTTCTGACTCATCAAACCGACTCCGCAGGGGCGGCAACGGTGCCGCCGGCGTCCATAACCTTGGTTTCCAGCAGGCGCCGCTGCGGCGCTGCCACGTCCAGCGTCTTCAGCGCCTTCTCGTACTGTACGCGGGCGTCGTCACGCTTGCCCTGCGCCATCAGCGCATCGCCATGGATTTCCAGGCTGCTGCTGTCGGTGGCGCTGCCCAGCAGCTTGATGGCCTCGTCGCTCTTGCCGGTGGCCACCAGCAGGCGGGCCACACGCTGGTCGACCACGCGCTGCAGGTCGCCTTCGACCTTCACGTTGCGCAGGGTGGCCAGTGCCTCTTCGTTCTTGCCGGCGTCGACCTGGGCCTTGGCCAGCTGCAGCGCCGCGAGGTCGCCGTAGATGCTGGACGGACCGGCTTCGAGCGCCTTGACCGCCTTGGCGGCGTCGTCGAGCTTGTTCTGCTGCAGGCCCTGCAGGGCCTTCTGGTACTCGACATTGGCCGAGGCCAGCTTGCTGCCCTGCTCCTTCTGGTACCACTGCCAGCCGGCAATGGCACCGATGGCGATGACTACGCCACCGAGGATGCTGGCGCCATTCTTCCGCAGCCAGCTGCGGACGCGTTCACTTTGTTCGTGCTCGTCGAGCAGATCGTCGATCGCCATGCGTACTCTCGCCCCGCCCGTCGGGAGGGACCATTGGGTTTAATCGAAGGTGGTGAAACCGCGCCTCAGTGCGAAACCGGGACTACGGAGCCTTCAGAGGATACCTGAAAGCGTGCCACGTTGGCTCGCTGGTAGGGGGTCAGATCGACGATAGCGCCGTTCTGCTGAACCTGGACCGCCGAGGCGTTGCCCAGGGTCACCCGGGTCACCTGGCCCGGCGTGAAGCTGCGGGTCTCGCCGGACTTGATCAGTGCCTTCTCGACGGTGCTGCCGTCCGGGCCGCCGATGTCGACCCAGCTGTCGCCGCTGAACTGCATTTCCAGCGCATTGCCGGCAGCCGGGGCCGGCGCCGGGCGCGGCACCGGGGCCAGCGAGGCGACGTAAGGGGTGGCCGCCGGCTTGCTGGCCGGGGCCGTGGTCGCTTCGGCCGGGGCGGCCGTCTCGCTACCGGCTGCGGACGGCGTGACCGGCACGGCGGCCGGGATCACGTCCAGCGAGGCGGTGCTCGGCGACGGCGTCGCGCTGCCGTCGAAGTGGCCACGGGTGGCGAACCACACCGGCACCGCCAGCACGGCGGTGATGCCGACATACAGCACGCGCCGACCGAGGTTCTCGGCAATGCGGCGCGCACGGGGGGTATGGGTATGGCTGACCAGGGTGGGCGGAACCACCGGGCCGACCTGGGCCTGTTCCAGCAGCTCGCCCACGTCCACGTCGAGCAGGCGCGCATAGCTGCGCAGCTGGCCGCGCACGAACACCGGCGCCCCCAGCTTCTGCCATTGTTCCTCTTCCAGCGACTTGACCACCTGGACCGGCATGCGCAGGCGCGAGCCGACATCTTCGAGGGTCAGTCCG
The DNA here is from genome assembly GCF_059337855.1 of Stenotrophomonas maltophilia complex sp. Om-AH-Sm3. Classification (NCBI taxonomy): domain Bacteria; kingdom Pseudomonadati; phylum Pseudomonadota; class Gammaproteobacteria; order Lysobacterales; family Lysobacteraceae; genus Stenotrophomonas; species Stenotrophomonas maltophilia complex sp. Om-AH-Sm3. The sequence goes on from NZ_JBYBLQ010000012.1 coordinate 119,103, forward strand.
GCCGCTTCACGGGCCTGGCGCAGGCGGGTGCCGCAGCCGGCCGCAGTCTCGAGAGCGCTCACAGTCTGGTCATCAATCACAATGCATCAACCCTGGAGTTAGGAGCCCGCTTCCTGCGGAAATTCCTGTCGAATCCGCTGCAGATAACGATCAGATGCCGCCCGATCGCCCAGCTTCACTTCGATTTGAGACGCAAGTTGTAACACGGAACGCGTTGCGGGTGCAGCCGCAATCCTACGTTCGGCGAACGCCCGGGCCTCCATGTAGCGGCCCTGGCGGAAGCTCAGCTGGGCCATCGACTCCAGCGCAACCGGGTTGGCCGGCGCAGCGACGAGTGCCGCGCGCAGGTCGCGCTCGGCACGTTCGAGCTGCCCAGCGTCCAGTGCGCAACTGCCGGCATTGGCCTGCGCTTCGCCCGGGGTGGCATAGCCCGGCGCCTGCAGCGCCCGGTCGAACCAGACCAGCGATTCGGCCGGCTGGCCCTGCTGGCACAACCAGGCACCGTAGTTGTTGAGCACGTCTCCGCGCTGCGGCGCCAGCTCGGCGGCCTTGCGGAAATTCTCGCCCGCCTGGCGGGTGCGGCCACGACGGTCATCGATGCCAGCGTGCAGCACCAGCGCATCGGGCGCCTCCGGCGCCAGCTTCAGCGCTTCGCGCACCTTGCGCTCGGCGGCGTCGAGATTACCGACCTGCAGGTCACGGGTCGCCAGGGTCAACAGGTCGCGCCAGCGCACTTCGCGCCGCACGCTTTCCGGGTCACCCACCGAATAGACCGGTGCCTGGCTCGGCCCGAGCTTGGCCTTGGGATGGGATTTGCAGCCGCCGACCGCAACGGCCAGCACGCCTGCGAACAGAACCAGCCAGAGGCGGTCAGGCCGCGGCATCACTCCCCTTCCCCGCCTGCAGCGTCTTGTTGAACTCCGCCTGGCGGCGGGTGCGGTCCATCACCTGGCCCTTGAGCTGGCCACAGGCGGCGTCGATGTCGTCGCCACGGGTGCGGCGGACCATGGTCAGCACGTTGCTGTCGAGCAGGATCTTCTGGAAGGCGCGGATGTGCGCTTCTTCCGAACGCTCGTAGCGGGTGCCCGGGAACGGGTTGAACGGGATCAGGTTGACCTTGCCCGAATCCTTGGCCTGCACCGCGTTGTCGAACTGGCGCATCAGGCGGGCCAGCTCGCGGGCATGCTCGGGCTTGTCGTTGATGCCCTTCATCAGGGTGTATTCAAAGGTGACCGACTCGCGGCGCTTGTTGGCGCGCAGGTAGCGTGCGCACGAGGCCATCAGCTCGGCGATCGGGTACTTCTTGTTGAGCGGCACCAGCGTCTCGCGCAGCGCGTCGTTCGGCGCATGCAGCGACACCGCCAGCGACACGTCGCTTTCGGCAGACAGGCGGTCGATCTGCGGCACCAGGCCAGAGGTCGACAGGGTCACGCGCTTGTTGGCCAGGCCGTAGCCCAGGTCGTCGCGCATCACGCTCATGGCGCGCACGACGTTGTCGAAATTCATCAGCGGCTCGCCCATGCCCATCATCACCACGTTGGTGAGGCGGCGCATCTGGTGCGGCACGTTGCCCAGGTGGCGTGCGGCAACCCACACCTGGCCGATGATCTCGGCGGTGGTCAGGTTGCGGTTGAAGCCCTGGGTAGCGGTGGAGCAGAACGTGCAGTTCAGGCCGCAACCGACCTGCGAGGACACGCACAGCGTGCCGCGGGTCTTGTCCGGGATGTACACGGTCTCGATGGCGTTCTTGCCATCCACGCCCATCGCCAGCAGCCACTTGTGGGTACCGTCGGCGGAGGGCTTGTCGAACACGATGTTGGGAACCAGCACCTCGGCATGGGCCTGCAGCTTGGCGCGCAGGACCTTGCCGAGGTCGGTCATTTCATCGAAATCGGTGACGTAGCGATGGTGGATCCACTTCATCACCTGATGGGCACGGAACTTCTTTTCGCCGAGAACCTCGACGAAAAACTTCTCCAGGCCCGCGCGATCAAGGTCGAGCAGGTTCTGCTTGCCAGCCGCGGGTGCCGACTTCGGCAGCGGCTGGATGGCGGGGGACTGTACGACCTCGTTCACGGCATTACTCTCAGCGCGAGACGACTTCGGTGGCGGCGAAGAAGTAGGCGATTTCAATCGCGGCATTCTCGACCGAGTCCGAGCCGTGGGCGGCATTGGCATCGATGGATTCGGCGAAGTCGGCGCGGATGGTGCCCGGCGCGGCTTCCTTCGGGTTGGTGGCGCCCAGCAGGTCGCGGTGGGCCAGGACGGCGTTCTCGCCTTCCAGGGCCTGGATCATCACCGGGCCGGAGATCATGAACTCGACCAGCGCGTTGAAGAACGGACGCTCGCGGTGCACGGCGTAGAAGCCTTCGGCTTCACGACGGGACAGCTGCTTGTACTTGGCGGCCACGACCTTCAGGCCGGCCTTCTCGAAGCGGGCGTAGATTTCGCCGATGACGTTCTTGGCAACGGCGTCCGGCTTGATGATCGAAAGGGTGCGCTCCAGCGCCATGGGATGTCTCCAATGGAATCGGGCCGCTGATGGCCCGAAGGGTAACATGAAAAAAACCCGCGTCGGGACGCGGGCTTAGCCTGATAAACGTAGGCGAATTGTAAAAGATAAAGCCGCGGCATGGTAGTGCCGGCCGCCGGCCGGCAACCCCGTCGCGGCCAAGGGTCGGATTCCCGCAGGGGCTCTGACCCATTCCGGGACCCACCGTTGGGGTCGGAGCCCCATTCGGGGATCCGACCCCACCCCATCGCATTCACCCACCTGAGTGAAATCTGACCGGCCCGGGCAATTTTGCTGCACTGCAAAATGCCATACGCTACCGTCTGGTCCTAGTATCAAACAATCGTTTGATTAAGGTCTGCCCGCCGATGGCCAAACCCGCCCACTTCTCGACCAAGGACCGGATCCTCGGCGCGGCCGAGGAGCTGTTCGCACAGCACGGCTTCGCCGGTACCTCGCTGCGCCAGGTGACCAGCCAGGCCGACGTCAACATCGCAGCGGTCAACTACCACTTCGGCTCCAAGGAAAACCTGGTCAACGAGGTGTTCCGCCGCCGCATGGACGAAATGACCGGCGCCCGCCTGTCGCAGCTCGAACGCGCACGCGCCGAGCACCCTGGCGAACTGCGTCCGGTGCTGGCCGCCTTCGTCGAGCCGGCCCTGGCGCTGGCCCAGGACCGCCAGAACGGCGGCGCCTTCGTGCGCGTGATCGCCCGCGCCTACGCCGAGAAGAACGACAACCTGCGCAAGTTCCTGTCCGACCACTACGGCCACGTGCTGCGTGCGTTCGGCAAGGCCATCGGCGAATGCGTGCCGGACCTGAGCAAGGAGGAGCTGTACTGGCGCCTCGACTTCCTGGCCGGCTCGCTCACCTATGCGATGGCCGACTTCGGGCTGATCAAGCGTCCCGCCGGTGTCACCGAAGCGGCGCATCGTGCCCATGCCGCCCACGAACTGATCCATTTCGCCGAAGCCGGGTTCCGCGCCGCCGCACGCGCCAGCGCCCTGCCCGCTTCCGTTTGATTCCACCCAGTAACTGCTGACCAACAAAGGCCCTACACCATGTCCAATTCCCTGCTAGTCCGCCGCGCCGCCGTGCTGGGTGCCGGCGTCATGGGTGCCCAGATCGCCGCCCACCTCACCAACGCCGGCGTCGACACCGTGCTGTTCGACCTGCCTGCGAAGGAAGGTCCGGCCGACGGCATCGTGCTGAAGGCGATCGCCAATCTGGGCAAGCTGAGCCCCGCGCCGCTGGCCAGCAAGTCGCTGGCCGAAGCCATCACCCCGGCCAACTACGAGTCCGGCCTGGAGCAGCTGAAGGACTGCGACCTGATCATCGAGGCCATCGCCGAGCGCATGGACTGGAAGCAGGACCTGTACAAGAAGATCGCCCCGTTCGTGGCCGACCACGCGGTGCTGGCCTCCAACACCTCGGGCCTGGGCATCAACAAGCTGGCCGACGTGCTGCCCGAGCAGCTGCGCCACCGCTTCTGCGGCGTGCACTTCTTCAACCCGCCGCGCTACATGCACCTGGCCGAGCTGATCCCGGCCACCACCACCGACGCCGCCGTGCTGGAAGGCCTGGAAGCATTCCTGGTCACCACCCTGGGCAAGGGCGTGGTGTATGCCAAGGACACCCCGAACTTCATCGGCAACCGCATCGGCGTGTTCTCGATCCTGTCCACCATCCACCACACCCAGCAGTTCGGCCTGGGCTTCGATGAAGTGGACGGCCTGACCGGCCCGCTGGTCGGCCGCCCGAAGTCGGCCACCTACCGCACCTCCGACGTGGTCGGTCTGGACACCATGGCCCACGTCATCAAGACCATGGGCGATACCCTGCCGAATGACCCGTGGCATGAATTCTTCAAGTCGCCGAAGTGGCTGGACGCGCTGATTGCCAAGGGCGCGCTGGGCCAGAAGACCGGCGCCGGCATCTTCCGCAAGGTCGGCAAGGACATCGTCGTCCTGGACCTGGAGAAGCAGGACTACCGCCCGGCCGACCGCACCGCCGCCCCGGAAGTGGTCGAGATCCTGAAGATCAAGAACCCGGCCGAGAAGTTCGCCAAGCTGCGCGAGAGCCAGCACCCGCAGGCACAGTTCCTGTGGGCGACCTTCCGCGACCTGTTCCACTACAGCGCCTACCACCTGGCCGATATCGCCGAGACCGCACGCGACGTCGACCTGGCGATCCGCTGGGGTTACGGCTGGTCGCTGGGCCCGTTCGAGACCTGGCAGGCTGCCGGCTGGAAGCAGGTGGCGCAGTGGATCGCCGATGACATCGTGGCCGGCAAGAGCATGAGCAGCGCCCCGCTGCCGGATTGGGTGTTCGATGGCCGCGACGGTGTGCACGCCGCCGAAGGCAGCTACAGCCCGTCGCGCAACGCCAAGCTGCCGCGTTCGTCGCTGCCGGTGTACCAGCGCCAGCGCTTCCCGGATCCGCTGCTGGGCGAGCAGTTCGCGCCGGGCGAAACCGTGTTCGAGAACGACGGCCTGCGCATGTGGCACGACGGTGATGGCATCGCCGTGGTCAGCTTCAAGACCAAGATGAACACCGTGTCCGACCAGGTGCTGGATGGCCTGCAGGAATGCGTCAGCCGCGCCGAGAAGGACTTCCAGGGCCTAGTGATCTGGCAGCAGAAGGAACCCTTCTCCGCCGGTGCCGACCTGGCCGGCGCGCTGGGCCTGCTGCAGGCCGGCAAGGTCGACCAGTTCGAGGAAATGGTGGCCAACTTCCAGCGCACCAGCCAGCGCATCAAGTACTCGCTGGTGCCGGTGGTGGCCGCCGTGCGTGGCCTGGCGCTGGGTGGCGGCTGCGAATTCCAGATGCACAGCGCCAAGACCGTGGCCTTCCTGGAAAGCTACATCGGCCTGGTCGAGGCCGGCGTCGGCCTGCTGCCGGCCGGTGGCGGCCTGAAGGAGCTGGCCGTGCGCGCCTCGCGGGCCGCCGGTCCGGGTGGCGACGTGTTCGCCGAACTGAAGAAGACCTTCGAGACCGTGGCGATGGCCAAGGTGTCCAACTCGGCGGTCAACGCCAAGGAGCTGGGCCTGCTGCGCAGCACCGACAAGGTGGTGTTCAACAGCTACGAGGCCCTGCACATCGCCAAGGCCGAAGCACGCGCCCTGGCCGAAGCCGGCTACCGCCCGCCGCTGCCGGCACGCCGCATCCAGGTCGCCGGTGACGTGGGCATCGCCACCTTCAAGATGATGCTGGTCAACATGCTGGAAGGCCGTTTCATCAGCCCGTACGACTACGAGATCGCCGAGCGCATCGCCACCGTGCTGTGTGGTGGCAAGGTCGACCGCGGCACCCTGGTCGACGAAGAGTGGCTGCTGACCCTGGAGCGCAAGCACTTCGTCGAACTGGCCCAGCAGGAAAAGACCCAGGCCCGCATCGCGCACATGCTCAAGACCGGCAAGCCGCTGCGGAACTGACGGAAGACATCGGTAGTGCCGGCCGCTGGCCGGCAACCTCTTCCAACCCCTATTCAAGAGATCATTGCAATGACCAAGCAAATCCAGGACGCCTACATCGTCGCCGCCACCCGTACCCCGGTTGGCAAGGCGCCCAAGGGCATGTTCCGCAACACCCGCCCCGACGACATGCTTGCGCACGTGCTGCGCAGCGTCGTCGCCCAGGCCCCGGGTGTGGACGTCAACCGCATCGATGACGCCATCATCGGCTGCGCCATGCCGGAAGCCGAGCAGGGCATGAACGTGGCCCGCATCGGCGTGCTGCTGGCCGGCCTGCCGAACACCATCGCCGCGCAGACCGTGAACCGCTTCTGCTCCTCTGGCCTGCAGGCCGTGGCGCAGGCCGCCGACGCGATCCGCCTGGGCAACGCCGACCTGATGCTGGCCGGCGGCACCGAGTCGATGTCGATGGTGCCGATGATGGGCAACAAGATCGCCATGGCACCGAGCGTGTTCGACAACGACCACGTCGCCATCGCCTACGGCATGGGCATCACCGCCGAGAAGGTGGCCGAAGAGTGGAAGGTCTCGCGCGAAGACCAGGACGCGTTCGCCCTGGCCTCGCACCAGAAGGCCATGGCCGCGATCCAGAACGGCGAGTTCAAGGACGAAATCAGCCCGTACGAGATCGTCTCGCACCTGCCGGACCTGGCCGACGGCCAGCGCATCATCACCCGCAACAAGATCGCCGACACCGACGAGGGCCCGCGCCCGGATTCCTCGGCTGAAGGCCTGGCCAAGCTGCGCCCGGTGTTCCGCAACGGCCAGTTCGGCGGCACCGTCACTGCTGGCAACTCGTCGCAGATGAGCGATGGCGCCGGTGCCGTGCTGCTGGCCTCGGAACAGGCGATCAAGGACTACGGCCTGACCCCGCTGGCCCGTTTCGTCAGCTTCTCGGTGGCCGGGGTGCGCCCGGAAGTGATGGGCATCGGCCCGATCGCCGCGATCCCGAAGGCACTGAAGCAGGCCGGCCTGACCCAGGACCAGCTGGATTGGATCGAGCTCAACGAAGCCTTCGCCGCGCAGTCGCTGGCAGTGATCCGCGATTGCGGCCTGGACCCGGCCAAGGTCAACCCGCTGGGCGGCGCGATTGCCTTGGGCCACCCGCTGGGTGCAACCGGCGCGATCCGTACCGCAACCCTGCTGCACGGCCTGCGTCGTCGCCAGCAGAAGTACGGCATGGTGACGATGTGCATCGGTACCGGCATGGGCGCGGCGGGTATTTTCGAGGCGCTGTAAGGTTCAAGGCGTTGCCTCGATGGGCTTCATGGCGTGGGTCGGGTTGGCAAGGCTGCCCGGGACACGCCGTGAACCCTTCCATGGGGGCTCGATGGCGCCATCCATGGCGCCAACGGTCCCGGGCAGCCCTGCCAACCCGGCCCTTCCGGCCTCCCCGCGGCGGAGGGATGAGCAAAGGCAGGGTCAAAGGCCGGGGTCAGATCCCTTTGCTGCGCAAAGGGATCTGACCCCAACAAGCAAAAAAGGCAGCCAGTGGCTGCCTTTTTGCTTTGCTTCTGCCTTTGATTCCGCCCTTCCCGTCCGCGCCCGCAGGAAACTGTCGAGAGGGGGCGGATGGCCCTCTCCAAAACCGTTGGCGCCATGGATGGCGCCATCG
>NZ_JBYBLQ010000013.1:0-115487 GCF_059337855.1 Stenotrophomonas maltophilia complex sp. Om-AH-Sm3
ACCCTGGCCTGGACCGTTGGCGCCATGGATGGCGCCATCGAGCACCATGGATGGGCTTTTGCGTGTCCAGGCCAGGGTGGCCCGCCCCCTCAACGCAGGAAAAGGGAGGCGCTACTGCGACCAAACCGATCGATGCCAATGCAAATCCCGGAAAACAGAAAAGCCCGCACAAGGCGGGCTTTTTCGGTTCCTGCTGCGGCGACTGGCGCTCCCTAGGGGACTCGAACCCCTGTTTTAGCCTTGAGAGGGCCACGTCCTAACCACTAGACGAAGGGAGCGTAACTGTGTCGCTGCCGAGGCAGGAGCGCTAGTATATGCACCTCGATGCCATTGGGCAATCCCGAAACTTCAACCGGAAGCGCCAACATCATTTCCCCTGCTACATCACCGTTCAGCCTGCGCGTCATCCCGCGCGACCAGCACACGATCTCCCGCAAGGACATCAGCCCGAACGCCCTGCGCGTGCTTTATCGCCTGCGCGATGCCGGCTTCGGCGCCTACCTTGTCGGCGGCGCGGTGCGCGACCTGCTGGTCAATGGCCAACCCAAGGATTTCGACGTGGCCACCGATGCCACGCCCGAACAGGTCAAGCAGCTGTTCCGCAACTGCCGCCTGATCGGTCGTCGGTTCCGCCTCGCCCACGTTGTGTTCGGCCGCGAAATCATCGAAGTCGCCACCTTCCGTGCCAACAGCGATGACGGCAGCGGCGACCGCGAGATGGAAAACGGCATGCTCGTGCGCGACAACGTGTACGGCACCATCGAAGACGACGCGGTCCGCCGAGACTTCACCTGCAACGCCCTGTACTACGCCATCGAGGACTTCTCGGTGCGCGACTACACCGGCGGCTTCGAAGACGTCCAGGCGCGCCTGATGAAACTGATCGGCGATCCCGAGCAGCGTTATCGGGAAGACCCGGTGCGCATGCTGCGTGCGGTGCGCCTGGCGGCCAAGCTCGGCTTCCAGATCGAAGAGGGTACCGCCGCGCCCATCCCGCACCTGGCCGGCCTGCTCAACGAAGCCGCGCCGGCGCGCCTGTTCGAGGAAGTGCTCAAGCTGTTCCTGTCCGGGCACGGCGTGGCCAGCTTCGAAGGCCTTGAACGTTACGGCCTGCTCGACGTGCTGTTCCCGGAGAGCGCCAGGGCGCTGAAGTCCAACCGCACCGGCGCGCTGCGCCGCATGCTGGTCGAGGGCCTGGCCAACACCGATGCTCGCGTGGCCAACGACGAGCCGGTCTCGCCGGCGTTCCTGTTCGCATTGCTGCTGTGGCCGGCGTTCTGCCGCGCACAGGCGACCCTGCTCAAGCAGGGAGTGGCACCGGAAGAGGCGCAGCGCCGCGCCGCCGACCGGGTCACCGTGCAGCAGCTCAGCACCATCGCGCTGCCGCGCCGCTTCTCGCTGCCGATGCAGGAGATCTGGCTGCTGCAGTCGCGCTTCAGCTCGCGCCAGCGCAAGCGCGTATTCCGTACCCTGACCCACCCGCGCTTCCGCGCCGCGTTCGATTTCCTCAGCCTGCGCCAGGTCGCTTCGTCCGAGCATGCAGTGGATGTCGAGTTCTGGCGCGAAGTACAGGCGCAGTCCGGTCGCGAGCTGGAGTCGTCGCTGGATGCGATGCACAGTGAAGACGGCGATGACGAGAGCGGGGCACCGCGCAAGCGCCGCCGTCGCCGTCGACGTCCCGGTGCTGCTGCGGCGGGCGAGTAAGCGATGACCCTCGCCTGGATCGGCCTCGGCGCCAACCTTGGCGACGCGGCCGCGACCGTGGGCGCGGCGATTGCCGCGCTGGACGGCCTGCCGGGAACGCGCCTGCGACAGGCCTCGCGGCTCTATGCAACCCCGGCCTGGGGCAATGAAGACCAGCCGCCGTTCGTCAATGCCGTGGCTGCGGTCGAAACCACCTTGGCAGCCGATGAGTTGCTGCATGCCATGCTGGCGCTGGAGCGGGGCTTTGGCCGCGTGCGCGATCCGGCGGTGCACTGGGGGCCGCGCGCGCTGGACCTGGACCTGCTGCTGTACGGCACGCAGGTGATCGACCTGCCCGGCCTGCAGGTACCTCATCCCTACCTGCACGAGCGTGCCTTCGTGTTGGTGCCACTGGCCGAAATCGCGCCTGATCTGGCCATTCCCGGTCATGGCAGCGTGCGGGATGCAGTGGTGCGGGTGGATGCCTGCGGGATTGCGCCGATAGGGTGATAATGACCGGGTTATCTCCCCGGTTATCAGCACATGAGCACCCACGCAGACAGCAAGCCCTGGACCGTTCCCGCCCTGGCCGAGGCCAAGCGCAATGGCCAGAAGCTGGTCATGTTGACCGCCTACGACGCCGGCTTCGCCCGCACTTTCGACGCAAACGGCGTTGACCTGATCCTGATCGGCGATTCGCTGGGCATGGTCGTGCAGGGTCATGATTCGACCCTGCCGGTGACCGTGGCCGACATGGTCTACCACACCCGCGCCGTGGCCCGCGTGCTGCAGCGTGCGCTGCTGGTGGCCGACCTGCCGTTCGGTGCCGATGCCACCCCGGAACGCGCGCTGGATGCCTCGCTGCAGCTGCTGCAGGCCGGTGCCGAGATGGTCAAGATCGAAGGTGCCGGCTTCAAGGTCGACATCATCCGCTACCTGGTCGAGCGCGAGATTCCGGTCTGCGCGCACCTGGGCCTGACCCCGCAATCGGTGCTGCGCCTGGGCGGCTTCAAGATCCAGGGCCGCGGCGATGCTGCGCGCCAGCTGGTGGAGGATGCCAAGGCCGTGGCCGCCGCAGGCGCCAGCATCATGGTGCTTGAATGCGTGCCGACCCCGGTCGCTGCCGAAGTGACCGCTGCGGTGGATGTGCCGACCATCGGCATTGGTGCGGGCCCGCAGTGCGATGGCCAGGTGCTGGTGCTGCACGATTTCCTTGGCCTGGAGAGTGGCCATCGCCGTCCCAAGTTCGTCAAGGATTTCCTTGCCGAAGGCGGCTCGGTGGCCGGTGCCACCCGCGCATTTGCCGACGCCGTGCGCGACGGCAGCTTCCCCGACGAACAGCACGCCTACGCCCAATGATCCAGACCTTCAACGAGCTCGGCGCGTTGCGCGGGCAGATCGCCCAGTGGAAGCGCGAGGGCCTGCGCGTGGCGCTGGTGCCGACCATGGGCAACCTGCATGGGGGCCACCATTCGCTGGTGGCCCTGGCCCGCCAGTATGCCGACAAGGTGGTGGCGAGCATCTTCGTCAACCCGACCCAGTTCGGGCCGAACGAGGACTTCAGCCGCTACCCGCGCACGCCCGAGGCCGACGTTGCCGGGCTGGAGCAGGCTGGCTGCGATGCGGTGTGGCTGCCCAGCGTGGAGGCGATGTACCCGCTGGGCGTGGACAAGACCACGCGCGTGCACGCGCCGGGCGTGAGTGAAGTGCTGGAAGGTGCCAGCCGCCCGGGGCACTTCGATGGCGTCTGCACGGTGGTGGCGCGCCTGTTCCTGCAGGTGCAGCCGGAGGTGGCCGTGTTCGGTCGCAAGGACTACCAGCAGCTTGCCGTGATCAGGCAGATGGTGGCCGAGCTGTCGTTCCCGATCCAGATTGTTGGTGCGGAGATCGTGCGCGACGAGGATGGCTTGGCCAAGAGCTCGCGCAACCAGTACCTGAGCGCCGAACAGCGTCCGGTCGCGACCACCATCCACCGGACCCTGCTGGGCATGCGCGAAGGCTACGTGGCCGGGCAGGCACGTGATCGCATCGAGGCTGAGGCCACTGCCGCATTGCAGGCGGCCGGTTTCCAGGTTGACTACGCGGTGCTGCGCACTCCGGAGCTGGCCGAGCCGACCTTCGACGGCGGCGGCCGGGTGGCGCTGATCGCCGCACGGCTGGGTACCACCCGGCTGATCGACAACCTGGAGTTCTGAGTTCCGGCGGCGCCGCGCGATGCTTGGGGTCAGATCCCTTTCCCAGGGGAAAAGGGATCCGCCCCTGGTTTCACCGCCTACCTGAACAGGTTGCCGGCCGTAATGCCCGGCGCTGTGCGGGTGCTAGAATCCGCTCTTTCCTTTGCCGTTGCAGCGCCCCCATGCACCTGTCCCTGCTCAAGACCAAGATCCACCGCGCCACCGTCACCCATTCCGAGCTGAACTACGAAGGCTCGATCGCCATCGATGACAACCTGCTGGCTGCCACTGGCATCCGCGAGTTCGAACAGGTGCACATCTGGGACGTGACCAACGGTGCGCGCTTCTCGACCTATGCCATCCGCGCCGAAGCCGGCAGCGGCGTTGTCTCGCTCAACGGTGGCGCCGCGCGCCACGTGCAGGTCGGTGACATCATCATCATCGCCGCGTTCGCCAGCATGACCGAGCAGGAAGCTGACAGCTTCAAGCCGAAGCTGGTGTACGTTGATGGCAAGAACCAGATCACCCACACCAACGACACGATCCCGACCCAGGCCGCATGACAACGAACAACGGATTCGACTCGCTGCATTCCCACGCCCAGCGCCTGAAGGGCGCAAGCATTCCCAGCCTGCTCGCCGCCGAACCCGGCCGCGTGCAGGACCTGGCGCTGCGGGTCGGTCCGTTGTACGTCAACTTCGCCCGGCAGAAATACGATGCCGCGGCGCTGCAGGCGTTGCTGGCGCTGGCTGCCGAGCGTGATGTCGGTGGCGCCATCACCCGGCTGTTCCGTGGCGAGCAGGTCAATCTGACCGAAGGCCGCGCCGCGCTGCATACCGCGCTGCGTGGCGACGTGGTCGATGCGCCGGTGGCAGCCGAGGCCTATGCCACCGCGCGTGGCATCCGCCAGCGCATGGGCGTGCTGGTGCGCGCGCTGGAAGACAGCGGCGTGACCGATGTGGTCAGTGTCGGCATCGGGGGTTCCGACCTCGGCCCGCGCCTGGTAGCCGATGCGCTGCGCCCGGTCAGCGGTGCGCGCCTGCGCGTGCATTTCGTGTCGAACGTGGACGGCGCCGCCATGCAGCGCACGCTGGCCACGCTGGATCCGGCGAAGACCGCCGGCATCCTCATCTCCAAGACCTTCGGCACGCAGGAAACGCTGCTCAACGGCCAGATCCTGCACGACTGGCTGGGCGGCAGCGAGCGTCTGTATGCGGTCAGCGCCAATCCGGAGCGCGCTGCCAAGTCCTTCGCGATCGCCGCCGATCGCGTGCTGCCGATGTGGGACTGGGTCGGTGGCCGTTATTCGCTGTGGTCGGCGGTTGGTTTCCCGATCGCGCTGGCGATCGGTTTCGAGCGCTTTGAACAGCTGCTGGAAGGCGCGGCGCAGATGGATGCGCATGCGCTGGATGCACCGCTGGAGCACAACCTGCCGGTGCTGCATGGCCTCACCGACATCTGGAACCGCAACCTGCTGGGCCATGCCACGCACGCGGTGATGACCTACGACCAGCGCCTGGCGCTGCTGCCGGCTTACCTTCAGCAGCTGGTGATGGAAAGCCTGGGCAAGCGCGTGCAGCGCGACGGCCAGCCGGTCACCGTCGACACCGTGCCGGTGTGGTGGGGTGGGGCGGGCACCGATGTGCAGCACAGCTTCTTCCAGGCGTTGCACCAGGGCACCAGCGTCGTTCCGGCCGACTTCATCGGCTGTGTGCACAACGATGATCCCTATACGATCAATCACCAGGCCTTGCTGGCCAACCTGCTGGCGCAGACCGAAGCGCTGGCCAATGGCCAGGGCAGCGAAGATCCGCACCGCGACTACCCGGGGGGCCGGCCGAGTACGCTGATCCTGCTCGACGCGCTGACCCCGCAGGCGCTGGGTGCACTGATCGCCATGTACGAGCACGCTGTGTACGTGCAGTCGGTGATCTGGAACATCAACGCCTTCGACCAGTTCGGTGTCGAACTGGGCAAGCAGCTGGCCAGTGGCCTGCTGCCGGCGCTGCAGGGCGAGGATGTGGCGGTTGCCGACCCGATGACCCGCGAGATCCTGGCGCAGCTGAAGCGCTGATGCCCGGGTAGTGCCGGCCGCTGGCCGGCATTCCGGTGACGTGTCCAGCGTTCATGAGGTTGCCGGCCAGCGGCCGGCACTACCGGCGCGTGGCGTGGCGTCTCACCGGCTCGGATCGCGTTCCGGACTGGGCCGCTTGGCCAGCTTGCGCTGGAGCGAACGCCGGTGCATGCCGAGCAGGCGCGCGGCGGCCGAGACATTGCCGCCGGTTTCGTGCATCGCCTGCTGGATGTGTTCCCACTGCAGGCGGCTGATCGGCGTCATCGCATCGGGCACTTCCATTTCGCCATCGTCGGCCGGGCCGTCGTCCTCTTCACCGAGGGCGCGCAGGATCATCGGCACCGTGGCCGGCTTCGGCAGGTAATCATCCGCGCCCAGCTTGATCGCCTCCACTGCGGTGGCGATGCTGGCATAGCCGGTCACCAGCAGGATGCGCATGTCCGCGCGCAGTGCGCGCAGCGGCTGGATCAGCGCCAGGCCGGAATCGCTGCCCAGCTTCAGGTCGATCAGCGCGAACGCCGGCGGATGCTGGCGGGCCAGTGCCAGGGCACTGGCGGCATCCTGTGCGGTCTGTGTTTCCAGGCCCTTGCGGGCCAGGCTGCGCTGCAGGGTGCGCAGGTACAGCTCGTCGTCGTCGACCAGCAGACCAAGGGTTGAGGCGCTCATGGGGTTTCCTCGCGTGGGGCCAGCGGCAGGCGGAAGCCGACGCGGCTGCCGGCCCCCTGGGCCGGGCGCATCCACATCTCGCCGTCGAGGCGTTCGATGGTGGCATGGGACAGGGCCAGGCCGACGCCCATGCCCTCGCTCTTGCTGCTGCCGAACAGCTTGCCCGGCAGCACGGCGGCACGGGCGTCGAAACCATGGCCGTAGTCGCGTACTTCGCCGATCAGGTCGTCGCCCTCGATGCGCAGGTCCAGGTCCACGCGCGGCCGGCCGGCCTTCTCGCCGGCATCGGCGGCATTGTTGAGCAGGACCATCAACAGATGGCCTACGCCCGGGTCGAGCGGCAGCCGCAGCGGCGCATCGTCATTGCGGTGCAGGTCGATGGTCGGCCGCACCAGGCGCCATTGTTCAAGTACCTGCTGGGCGCTGGAATGGCTGCGGCCCGGCGCGTCGGCCGAGGCTGGTGCGGCCAGCGCCAGCACACGTTCCCGGCACTGCACCAGCAGCTCGCGCAGGGTTTCCATGTCTTCGCGCACTTCAGGCTCTTCGCTGCGCTCGGCGACATCGTCGGCAAGCAGGGTCATGGTCGCCAGCGGTGTGTTCAGCTCATGCGCGACCGAGGCGGCATGGGTGGCCAGGGCGACGATGCCCTCGTTGCGGGCGAAGCGCTCACGCAGCGCCGACAGTTCCAGTTCGCGCTCCCGCAGGGCCAGTGCCAGGCGGGTGGAAAAGGCCAGCACCACTGTGGCGGAAATCAGGAAGTTTGCGACCACGCCCCAGCGATTGAGGTCCTGAGAGCGGAAGTAGCCGTCCGGCAGCGCCTGCCCGAAAATGCCGCTGGCGGCGTAGCCGAGCAGGCAGGCCAGCGCGACCGCCAATGCCCAGCGCAGGGGCAGGGCGAAGGCGGCCAGCGCGATCAGGATCAGGAACAGTGAACTGAACGGGTTGGCCATGCCGCCGCTCCAGCCCACCATCCAGGTCAGGATGATCACGTCCACCAGGATATGGCCGAATGCGGTCAGCGGCGCAGTGTCGGCCGCTTCCGGGCGCAGCTGGGTATAGACGTTGAACAGGGCCAGCACCGCCACGCCGGCCCACAACGGCAGCTGCGGCAACGGCAGGCCCAGCACCCAGGTCGCGACCAGGATGGTGGCGGCCTGGCCGCCTACGGCAAGCCAGCGCAGGCTGCACAGGGTACGGAGAAACGGGGCGTCGGGACCGGTCATTCACGCTCATCGTATGCGTTCATGCGTGTACATGCCTGCGACAATCGGCCGCAGCCGTGCCGCAGGCTGAATGCGAGTCACCCCGAATGCGGGAGTGGGCGGTAGAATGCGCCCATGCACGACGCCGTCACCCGCCCGACTCCCCCCTCCGATGCCACCGCCTGGCCCCGTCGCCAGACCCATGCCGTCCAGATCGGCGGGGTCACCGTAGGCGGAGGCAAGCCGGTGGTGGTGCAGTCGATGACCAACACCGATACCTCCGACGTGGCCTCCAGCGTGAAGCAGGTGGCCGAGTTGTGGCGTGCAGGTTCGGAGATG
Source organism: Stenotrophomonas maltophilia complex sp. Om-AH-Sm3 (assembly GCF_059337855.1). Classification (NCBI taxonomy): domain Bacteria; kingdom Pseudomonadati; phylum Pseudomonadota; class Gammaproteobacteria; order Lysobacterales; family Lysobacteraceae; genus Stenotrophomonas; species Stenotrophomonas maltophilia complex sp. Om-AH-Sm3. The sequence goes on from NZ_JBYBLQ010000013.1 coordinate 8,139, forward strand.
GTGCGGTTGACCGTCAACACCGTGGAAGCCGCTGCGGCCATTCCGCGCATCGTCGACAAGCTGGCGATGATGGGTATCGATGTACCGCTGATCGGTGACTTCCACTACAACGGCCACCAGCTGCTCACCGCCGAACCGGCATGTGCGGAAGCGTTGGCCAAGTACCGCATCAACCCGGGCAATGTCGGCTTCGGCAAGAAGAAGGACCTGCAGTTCGCCCAGTTGATCGAGTTCGCGATCCGCTACAACAAGCCGGTGCGCATCGGTGCCAACTGGGGCTCGCTGGACCAGGCCCTGGCGACCAGGCTGATGGACGAGAACAACCTGCGCGAGCAGCCCTGGGACGCCGGCCGCGTGCTGCGTGAGGCGCTGATCCGTTCGGCGCTGGATTCGGCCGAGCAGGCCGTGGAACTGGGCCTGCCGCGCGATCGGATCGTGCTGTCGGCCAAGGTCAGTGGCGTGCAGGAACTGATCGCGGTGTACCGCGACCTGGCCCAGCGCTCGGACTTCGCCCTGCACCTGGGCCTGACCGAAGCCGGTATCGGCAGCAAGGGCATCGTCGCCTCGTCGGCAGCGCTGAGCGTGCTCCTGCAGGAAGGCATCGGTGACACCATCCGCATCTCGCTGACCCCGGAACCGGGCCAGTCGCGCACGCAGGAAGTGATCGTCGCCCAGGAACTGCTGCAGACCACCGGCCAGCGCGCCTTCACGCCGCTGGTCACGGCCTGCCCGGGCTGCGGCCGCACCACCTCCGAGTTCTTCCAGGAACTGGCCAAAGTGGTGCAGAACCATGTGCGCGAGAAGATGCCGCTGTGGAAGATCCACCACCCGGGTGCGGAGAACATGACCCTGGCGGTGATGGGCTGCATCGTCAATGGGCCGGGTGAGTCGCGCCATGCCAACATCGGCATCTCCCTGCCGGGCACGGGCGAGACGCCGGCAGCACCGGTATTCGTCGATGGCGAGAAGAAGGTGACCCTGCGTGGCGACAACATCGCCCAGGAGTTCGTCGCCCTGATCGACGATTACGTCGAACACAAATATGTCCGAAGCGCCGGATAAGCCTGCGATCCTCGCCGCTCTGGAGTCGGCCTCCGGTTTCCGCCACTGGATGGCGCGCAACGCCTGGCGCCTGGTCCTGCTGTTCGGTGGCGTACTGCTGCCGTTGGCGGGCTTCGTCGCCCTGGCTGACGAAGTGCACGAATTTGAATCGTTCCATTTCGATGCGCCGCTGCTGTGGCAGATGCATGGCCTGCATTCGCCATGGCTGGACCGCTTCTTCGTGCTCATCTCGAAACTGGGCTACGAGTGGTTCCTGATCCCTGCTGACGTGCTGATCATCGGTGCGCTGCTGGGCTACCGGCGCTGGCGCGAGGCGACCTTCGTCGCGGTCAGTTTCGTGGGATCGGCGTTGCTGAACATGGGCAGCAAGCACTTCTTCCAGCGCCAGCGCCCCAGCCTGTGGGAGTCGATTGCGCCGGAATCGACGTTCAGCTTCCCCAGCGGGCACGCCATGGGCTCGATGACCCTCGCCGCGACCCTGGTGCTGCTGGCCTGGAATACCCGCTGGCGCTGGCCGGTACTGCTGCTGGCGCCCCCGTTCAGCCTGCTGGTGAGCGTCTCACGGGTCTATCTGGGCGTGCATTATCCCTCGGACATCCTGGCCGGATGGTGTGCCGCGCTGGTTTGGGTGGTAGGGTGCTATCTGGTCATGTTCAGTCGCCGGCATCCTTGGCGACGTCGGGATTCGCCGCCAGCGACGGCCAGCGAAGCATCATCACAGGGGGGTGACGTGGATGACCCTTCCGGGGCGTCTACGTAATAGATCAGTTGTTTCGTTGCAGCAGATTCTGCAAGACAGGGGGCAAGCACAACGCGCGTTACTGTGATGCGCAAGGCAGAACGCCTGGATCGCGTCCCGGACGCGCTTGCAGGGGTATCGGCGCCCTGCCTAGCTTGACCTGCAATGGCCGCATTCGAAGAGGTACGTGAATGACGATTCGAGTCTACCTGGTGGATGACCATGCGCTGGTCCGCACCGGGATGAAGATGATCCTGTCGGGGGAGACCGACATCGAGGTGGTGGGCGAAGCCGAGACGGGTGAAGACGCACTGCGCGACGTCCGCCAGCTGTTGCCGGACGTGGTGCTGTGCGACCTGCACCTGCCCGGTGTGAGTGGCATGGAAGTGACCGAGCGCATCGTCCGCAGCCACCGCAACACCCGCGTGGTGATCGTATCGGTGCTGGAAGACGGGCCGCTGCCGAAGCGCTTGCTGGAGGCGGGGGCCGCGGGCTACATCGGCAAGGGCTGCGATGCACAGGAGCTGCTGCGCGCGGTGCGCGATGTGGCCATGGGCCGTCGCTACCTGGGCACCAGCATCGCGCAGAACCTGGCCCTGTCGACGGTGGAGGGCAATGGATCGCCGTTCGACAGCCTGTCGCCGCGCGAACTGGAAGTAGCCTTGCTGCTGACCCAGGGCCTGCGCCAGGAAGACATCGCGCGGCGCCTGAGCCTGAGTGCGAAGACGGTGAACACGCACAAGGCGCGGTTGTTCGAGAAGATGGGGATCCACGACAACATCGCGCTGGCGCGCATGGCCAGCCAGTACGGGCTGGTGGATCCGGCGCGGCCGTTGTAAGGGTTTCGGCCAACGGCTGAGCCCCTCGCGGTGGTGCGGTTGGATTTCTGGGGTTGGCCCTGCGGAGGGACCGCGCAGGGGACGCCGTGAATCCATCCCTGAAGGCTCGGCGCGCCATCCATGGCGCTTACGCCCCTGCGCAATCCCTCCGCAGGGCCACCGACAGTTTCCGTGCGCCGCCACCGCGGAATGAAGATTGAAGAGCAGGAGCGGGTCGCGCGCTGTGCGCGCTCGCAGCCTGGGGTCGGATCCCTTTCCCGGCGGGAAAGGGCTCTGACCCCGATCTTCATGTCAGTGGCCGCGCACGCGCTTGATGATCTTCGCGGCGTCGGCGGCGCTGGCGCGCACCTTGTCCCATTCGCCGTCGGCAATCCAGTTGCCCGGCACCATCCACGAACCACCGATGCAGACCACGTTCTTCTGCTCGAGGTACTCGGCGGCGGTGTTCTCGGTGATGCCGCCGGTCGGGCACAGCTTGAGGTCGGCAACCGGGCCGGCCAGTCCCTTGATCATCGCCAGCCCGCCCACGGCTGTGGCCGGGAACAGCTTGCACACGCGGAAACCGCGGGCGTAGAGCGACAGCAGCTCGGTCGGCGTCGCCGCACCCGGCACCACCGGCAGCGGCGCAGCGGCAAGTGCATCAGCCAGCGCCGGCGGCGTCCCCGGGGTCACCAGGAAGTCAGCACCCGCATCGATCGACTGCTGCATCTGCTCCACGGTCAGCACCGTACCGGCACCCACCACCACGTCCGGCAGCTCGCGCTTGAGCATTGCCAGCGCTTCCATCGCCACCGGCGTGCGCAGCGTCAGCTCAATCGCCGGCAGACCACCTTCCAGCAGCGCCGCACTGACCGCTCGCGCCTGGTCCAGCGTATGAATCGTCACCACCGGCAGGATGCCCGCCGCATGCAACAGCTCCGCCGCCTTCACCTGATGTTGTTCGATACCCATGCTTTTGCCCTTGCCTTTGCTCTTCTTGATTCAGTGGCCGCAGCGCAAATGACGCGCCGGGAATTGTCCAAGGGCAGTAGAGCGCCCTGGCCGGGACTGTGAGCGGCATGAATGCCGCGATCGAGCCCCCATGGGTGAGGGCGCTTTGCTTGCGAAGCACCGCTTTGCAAGCGCCCGAACGCCCAACCGCCAGCGGTTGGGCCGGCCCCGTAGGGGGTTTACGGCGTGTCCCGGCCAGGGCGCTCTACTGCCCAAGCCGGGAAGCCTGCCGCGGCTTTTCGCGTCAGGCGTCTTTCGCCTCATGCGGCGCCGCCGCCGCTGCGGCATCGTGCCCCAGCTCATACTCCGCGTCGTACTCCCACGGCCCGCCATCGGCCGCCGCCGGCCCGCACGAAATCGAAATCGCGCCCTGGTCGGCCGGGCCCACCACGCGACGGTTGATCGCGAACAGGTTGCGGCCCAGGTCATGCGCGGCCGGCGCGGTGTTCGGCGCCAGCGGACGTGCTGCCCATTCCGCCGCGTCCACCAGCACTTCCAGCGTGCCGGCCTCGCCGTCGAGGCGGATCATGTCGCCCTCGCGGACCTTGGCCAGCGGGCCACCACGCGCCGCTTCCGGCGTCACATGGATGGCCGCCGGGATCTTGCCCGACGCACCGGACAGGCGGCCGTCGGTGACCAGCGCCACGCGCCGGCCCTGGTTCTGCAGCAGGCCCAGCAGCGGTGCCAGCGAATGCAGTTCGGGCATGCCGTTGGCACGCGGGCCCTGGTAGCGCACCACCGCCACGAAGTCCTGCGGCAGCAGGCCACCGGCGTGCAGCTTGTTCAATACCTGCGGTGCATCGACCACCACCGCAGGTGCTTCGATCGTCCGGTACTGCGGTTTCACCGCCGACAGCTTGATCAGCGACTTGCCGAGGTTGCCACGCAGCAGGCGCAGGCCACCCTGGTGCTCGAACGGATTGTCGACGCCACGAACCACTTCGTCATCGGCGCTGTGTTCCAGGCCCGGCAGGTAGACCAGCCGGCCGTCACGCAGTTGCGGCTCGCGCGCATAGTCGGACATGCCGCCACGCGCGACGCTGACCAGATCGCCGTGCATCAGGCCCGCCTTGATCAGCTCGCCGAACACGAAGGCCGGGCCGCCAGCGGCCGCGAAACGGTTCACGTCGGCCTCGCCGTTCGGGTAGACACGGGCCAGCAGCGGAATCAGCTGCGACAGTTCGTCGAAGTCGTCCCAGGTCAGCACGATGCCGGCCGCACGCGCCACCGCGATCCAGTGGATGGTGTGGTTGGTCGAACCGCCAGTGGCCATCAGCGCGATGACCGCGTTGATGATCGCGCGCTCGTCGATGATCCGGCCCAGCGGGCGGAAGTCGTCGCCCAGTGCGGTGATGTCCAGCGCGCGTTCGGTTGCCTCGCGGGTCAGGGCGTCGCGCAGCGGCGTGCCCGGATTGACGAACGATGCGCCCGGCAACTGCACGCCCATGGCTTCCAGCAGCACCTGGTTGGAGTTGGCCGTGCCGTAGAAGGTGCAGGTGCCCGCACCGTGGTACGACGCGGACTCGGCTTCCAGCAGCTCCTCGCGGGTGGCCTCACCGGCGGCGTAGCGCTCGCGCACTTCGGCCTTCTGCTTGTTCGGGATGCCCGGGGTCATCGGGCCGGCCGGTACGAACACCGCCGGCAGATGGCCGAAGGCCAGCGCACCGATCAGCAGGCCCGGCACGATCTTGTCGCACACGCCGAGGTAGACGGTGGTATCGAACATGTCATGGCTGAGGCCGATGGCCGTGGCCTGGGCAATGACATCGCGCGAGAACAGCGACAGCTCCATGCCACCACGGCCCTGGGTGACACCGTCGCACATCGCAGGGACGCCGCCGGCGACCTGTGCGGTGGCGCCCAGCTCGCGGGCGATGTCGCGGATCTGTTCGGGATAGGTCTCGAACGGCTGGTGGGCCGACAGCATGTCGTTGTAGGCGGTGATGATGCCCAGGTTCGGCGTCACGCCGCCGCGCAGGCGGCTCTTGTCGGTGCCGCCGCAGGCGGCGAACCCGTGGGCGAGGTTGCCGCAACTCAGGCGGCTGCGGAACGGGCCCTCACGCAGGGAGGCATCGATCGCGGCCAGATAGGCGGCGCGCGAGGCGGCGCTGCGGCGGATGACGCGCTCAGTGATGGCTTGCAGTTGAGGATGGAGGCTCATTGGCTACCGGCGTTCATGGTGGCGAGAGGCAAGCGGCGGCACGGCGCCGCCGCCGACATCAATCAGCCCAGTGGACGCGCAGGCGCGCGCCTTCCAGGTTGATCGCATTGAGGATCGGATACTGCTGGGCGTCGTTGCTGTCCAGCGCTTGGCGCAGTACCTGCAGCTTCTGCTTGCCACGCAGCAGCAGCAGGCGCTGGCGGCACTGGCGCAGGCCGTGCGGGGTCAGCGTGATGCGCAGCGGCCACTGGTTCGCGCCTGGGCAGCCGGTGGCATCCAGCGCGGCATAGGGCAGGGTGCTTTCCAGTGCGCGTGCGAGGTCTTTCGAGCCCGGGAACAGCGAGGCGGTGTGCCCGTCGTTGCCCATGCCCAGCGCTACCAGGCTCGGCGGCTGGCTGTGCTGCGCCTGCAGGTTGGCGGTGTACACGCATTCAGGCAGTGGCTTGCCGATCCGTACCAGCGGATCGAAGTGGGCGCCCTCGGTACGCTTGAGCAGGTGCTCGCGCACCAGCCAGGCGTTGCTGTCGCGGTCCTGCGGCGACAGCCAGCGCTCGTCGGCCAGGCTCACTTCAACCCGGTCCCAGTGCACGTCCAGCTCGGCCAGTGCCTGGTAGACCGGGGCCGGCGTGGTGCCGCCGGACAACAGGATGCGGGCGCGGCCCACTTCATTGATGTCGTGGTTGAGGGTGCGTGCCATCTCAGCGGCCACCGCTTCGATCCAGCCGTCGGCGTCGCTGTGCTGGATGAACTCGATGCGGTTGTCGTGGAAGCTGGGGTTCATGCGGCAACTCCTGGTGCGTCACGTTCGGCGTCGGTGGCATAGGCGGCGGCGCCCAGCAGTCCGGCGTGGGGATGCATCACCGCCAACGAGGGTACGCGCGCCATGATCGAGGAGAAGCGGCCCTTGTGTTCGAAGCGCTGGCGGAAACCGGAGTGCTGCAGCGAATCGAGCATCTTCGGGGTCAGGCCACCGGTCAGGAACACGCCATCCCAGGCGCCCTGGGTGAGCACCAGGTCACCGGCGATGGCGCCGAACACGGCGCAGAACACGTCCACGGTGCGCATTGCCTGCGGATCACCGTGCAGGGCACGGGCGGTCACGTCCACCGGCTGCAGCTGGCCCGGGTCGATACCGGCCATCTCGCACACGGCGCGGTGGATGTTGACCAGGCCGGGGCCACAGATCAGGCGCTCGTTGGAGACGCGGCCGAACTGTTCGGACAGGATCTCGAGGATGCGGATCTCTTCCGGAGTTCCCGGCGGGAAACTGACATGGCCGCCTTCGGTTTCCAGCGGATAGCAGCGGCCGTGGCGCATGATCAGGCCGCCCACGCCGAGGCCGGTACCCGGCCCGATCACTGCGTAGTTGCGCGGCTGGCCCGGCTTGCCCGGAACCCAGGCGGCACCGCCGACCTGGACCACGTCCTCGGGCTGCAGCAGTGAGATCGCCATCGCCTGTGCGGCAAAGTCGTTGATCAGGTGCAGTTCGTCGAAACCGAGCATCGCTGCGGTGCGGTTGCGCGAGATCACCCACGGATGGTTGGTGATGCGCGCTTCATCGCCATCAACGCGACCGGCCACTGCGAACACGCCGCGGCTTGCGCTGGCGCCGATCTGTTCCAGATGGTGGCGCGCGGCATCACCCAGCGAAGGGAACTCCGCCACCGCGTATTCGCGGATGCTGTCCTTCCGCAGCGGCGCGTCCTGCGAGGTGTCGGCCAGGGCGAAGCGGGCGTTGGTGCCGCCGATGTCGGCCACCAGCACCGGCTGCGAGCTGGCGCTCATGCCGACGCTCCGCTGTCCGGTGCGTCCACGCCCTGCGGCAGGAACTCGCCGGCATTGCTCGGGCCCCATTGGCCGGCGGGGTAGGGCTCCAGCGGCAGCTTGGCGTCCTTCCACGCGTCGGCGACGCTGTCGATCCAGGCCCACGCGGCACGCACTTCGTCGTCGCGCACGAACAGCGTGTGATTGCCATTGAAGGCATCCAGGAACAGGCGCTCGTAAGCGATGCGGCGATGCAGGCCGGTTGGCACTGACAGTTCCAGTTCCAGCGGATGCAGTTCCAGCGCGCCCCATTCCGGGCCGGCCAGGCTGCTCATCAGGCCCAGTTCGATGTTTTCCTGCGGCTGCAGCTGGAACACCAGGCGGTTCGGTGCGGCCTGCGCGCGCTGCGGGCGCTCGAACAGCCAATGGGTGACCGGCTTCAGCGTGACCACCACGCGGGTGGTGCGCTCGGGCAGGCGCTTGCCGGTGACCAGATGGAACGGCACGCCGCTCCAGCGCCAGTTGTCGATATGCGCGGTGACACCGGCGAAGGTTTCCACGTCGCTGCCTTCCGGCGGCTGGTAAGCCTGCGCCGGCTGGCCGTTGATGGTGCCGGCGGTGTAGCGGCCGCGGATGCTGTCACGCGCGGCGTGCTTCGCGTCGAGCGGGCGAAGGGCGCGCAGCACCTTGACCTTCTCGTCGCGGATGCGGTCGGCCTCCAGCGACGCCGGCGGTTCCATCGCCACCATGCACAGCAGCTGCAGGATGTGGCTCTGCACCATGTCGCGCAGCGCGCCGGAGCGGGCGTAGTAGGCGTCACGGCCGTCCACGCCTTCGCTCTCGGCCACCAGTATGTGCACCGATTCGATGTAGTTGCGGTTCCACACCGCTTCCAGCAGCGTATTGCCGAAGCGCAGCGCGATCAGGTTCTGCACTGCCGCCTTGCCAAGGTAGTGGTCGAGGCGGAACACGCGGTCCTCGTCGATCCACTGGCCGATGGTGCTGATGATTTCCTCGGCGCTCTCGCTGTCGCTGCCGATCGGCTTCTCCAGCATCAGGCGTGCCGGCGCGGCGAGGGCGCCGCCCTTGGCCAGGCCTTCGCAGGTGGAAATGTACAGGCCCGGCGGAATGGCGAGGTAGCTGACGCACTTGCGGTGCACCAGGTCGGAGACCGCAGCGGCAACCGAGTCGACGTCGCGCAGGTCCACCGAACGGTAGTCGATACGGCGCAGCAGGGCAGCGATGTCGTCCTGCGTGGCCATCGGCATGGCCTGCTGCAGGCGCGGCCGCAGGATGTCATGGAAGGCTTCGGTGTCATGCCCGGACAGGGCCAGTGCGCGGATGCGGAAGTCCTCCGGCAGCAGGCCGTCGCCAAGCAGGCGAAGCAGCGAAGGGAACAGGTAGCGCTGGGCCAGATCACCTGTGGCACCGAACAGGAAGAGGGTGTCGTGCATCGCTCGAGTTTCAGATCCGGGTGACATCGTTGTCAATCGCTTCATGGCTGGGTTCGGGGGACATCCGCGCAACTGCCTGTCCGAGGTTCGTCAGGGGCGATCTCCGGGGTTGCGGAAGACCGTTCCATTCGAAACCACTACCTCGGCGGAACCTTCGTTCAACCGCCGACGCAGATCGGTGCGCACCGATCATCGGATAGTGCCACGTGAAAACGTTTACATGGCAGAATGGGCAACTGTATTCGATTGCAGTGCTCGCCGTCATGCGGCAGGCGCGCAATCATCACTGCCATCGGGAGGGCCGAGGCAGTCCCAAAAGACAGCCCGGCTTCGGGCGGACCGGATAGGTGATATGGCAAAAGTGCAGTTGCAGGGTGTGCGCAAGGTCTATGACAACGGCCAGGTCGCGGTGAAGGACGCCACCTTCGAGGTCGCCGATGGCGAGCTGATGGTGCTGGTCGGTCCGTCCGGCTGTGGCAAGTCGACCCTGTTGCGGATGGTGGCGGGCCTGGAAGAGATCAGCGGTGGCACGCTGACCATTGGTGATCGCGTGGTCAACGACGTGGCGCCGAAGGATCGCGACATCGCCATGGTGTTCCAGAGCTACGCGTTGTATCCGCACATGACCGTGGCCGAGAACCTGGCCTTCGGCCTGAAGCTGCGCGGGCATGACAAGGCGACCATCGACAAGCGCATTGCCGAGGCGGCGCAGACGCTGGGCCTGACCGAGATGATGGACAAGCTGCCCAAGGCGATGTCCGGTGGCCAGCGCCAGCGCGTGGCACTGGGCCGGGCGCTGGTGCGCGAGCCGGCGGTGTTCCTGCTCGACGAGCCGCTGTCCAACCTCGACGCCAAGCTGCGCCACAGCGTGCGTACCGAGATCGCGCAGCTGCACCGCAAGCTGGGCACCACCATGATCTACGTGACGCACGACCAGGTCGAAGCGATGACCCTGGGCCAGCGCATCGTGGTGCTGAAGGACGGCATCATCCAGCAGATCGATACGCCGATGGCGCTGTACGATCGCCCGGCCAACCTGTTCGTGGCCGGTTTCCTCGGCAGCCCGGCGATGAACGTGCTGCGTGGCACGCTGCAGGGCGATGCCGGCGGCGTGAGCGTGGTCGACGGCGAATGGCGTGCACCGCTGGGCCAGGCGACGATCGATCCGGCGTGGCTGCAGAAGCCGATCGCGGTGGGCGTGCGCCCGGAGCACCTGCAGCCGGCGGCTGCCGATGATGCGCATGCATTCACCGCGCGCATCGAAGGCATCGAGCCGGTCGGCAACGAGATCTTCGTCAATCTGAGCAGTGGCCAGCATGCGCTGACCATGCGCGTGGCACCGCAGTCGCTGCCAGCAGTGGGCGAGCAGATCCGCGTGGCGATTCGCCCGCAGGGCCTGCATTTCTTCAACCCGGAAACCGGCGAGCGGCTCTGATTCTGTAGAGCCGAGCCCATGCTCGGCTACTTCGTTGCAGTGCGGACCAACGGTCCGCACCCACCGGGTCGGTCAGTAGATCCACGCCGTGCGTGGATGAGGGCGCGTCAGATTCAGCGGGCCAGGCCATCCAGCAGCGGCACGCGCTGCGCAATGGCATCACCCACCTGCAGCTCGGCGTCGCCAGCTTCCAGCGGCAGCACCGCCAGCGCCAGGTCACCGGCTACGCTGGCGATCGTGCCCAGCGTCGCGCCGTCCTGCAGCACGCCATCGCCGGCCTGTGCCGGTGCCGCAGTATGCAGCAGCTGCACCGCGCGCTTGGCCTTGCCGAGGAAGTGGGTGCGGGCGACGATTTCCTGGCCCGGGTAGCAGCCTTTCTTCACGCTGTAGCCATTCAGGCGGTCCAGGCCCAGCTGCTGCGGGGTCCACACTTCGCGCTGGCTTTCGTCCAAGCGCGGCAATCCGTAGCGCAGGTCGGCCTGGCGCCAGGCGAGGGCGAAGGCGGCCTCATCGGTTTCGCTGCCGGATGCAACGGCAGCCGCCGCCCCGATGCGCAGGGTGCGCGGCAGGGCGTCGCTGCCCAGGTCCAGCTCCCAGCCGTCACCTGCAGCGTGCGCGATCGCGGCGCCGCTGGCAGCCTCGGGCGCAGTGAACGCACCGGCCACGGCCAGATCGCTGCGCACCTGTACCTGCACCTTGCGACGGAACACGAAGCGCTGCAGTTGCGACGCAATCGCATCGGCATCGCCGTCGGCCAGCACCAGCATCACGTGATCGTCGGCCAGCCGGAGCAGCTGGAACACTGCCAGGGTGCGGCCCTTGGCACTCAGCCAGGCGCTCCACTGCCAGTGCAGCAGGGGCAGGGCGGTGACATCGCTGCTGAACTGGGCGTGGGCGAAGGCGGCCGCATCCGGGCCCTGCAGGCTCAGCAGCTGGTGGCCGGGCAGGCGCGGATATCCGACGAAAGCAGGGGGCAGGTTGTCAGGCACGTGAACGAGGTCTAAAATTTGTGCGTTGCGAGACCGAACATGATAGGCCAAACAACCCCCACTCCCGACGACGAATCTGAAGCCCCGCTGGTCCCCGCGGCACCCGTGCCCGTGGAACAGGAAAAAGCAGAGGAATTCGGCGGCCGCGGCGGACTTGATCCGGTGCGGTATGGCGATTGGGAGAAAAACGGACGCTGCATCGATTTCTGATCAGCATTGAGCCAACGCGGCCGCGTGCCGCCCAGCCGAGACAACGAGCCCAGCGAATGGCGACCAGACAACGCCCACTTTCCCCGCACCTTCAGGTGTATCGCTGGCAGATTCAGATGGCCACCTCGATCCTGCATCGAGCCACTGGCATCTTTCTGTCTGTTGGTGCCCTCATCATCGCTGCCGGCCTGCTGGCCCTGATGATGGGGCCCGAGTCCTGGAACTGCTTCACCGGCCATGCCGGGGCCTGGTATGGCCGCGTGTTCCTGTTCGCGTGGACATGGTCGTTCGCCTATCACCTGTGCAATGGCATCCGCCATGTAGTGCAGGACTTCGCCATCGGCTTCAGCATCCCTGCCTTCATCCGCAGCAGCTGGCTGTCGGTCATCGGCAGCCTGGTGATCACCCTGCTGGTGTGGGCCTATGTGATGTTCGGAGGTGCCGCGTGAGCAAGTTCCGTACCCCGCTGAAGAACGTGCGCGGCCTGGGCTCGGCCAAGACCGGCACCGAGCATTTCGTGCACCAGCGCCTGACCGCCGCCGCGCTGGTGGTGCTGGGCATCTGGTTCCTGGTCTTCGTACTGGGCCTGCTGGGCTCGGATTACGCGACCGCCGCCGCCGCCGTGGCCAAGCCGTGGAATGCAGTGCCGCTGATCGGCCTGCTGATCGCCATGTTCTGGCACGCGCAGCTCGGCATGCAGGTCGTGCTGGAAGACTACATCCACGAATCGCTGCTGGCCCTGGTGCTGCAGACCGCGGTGAAGTTCGTCGCCGTGCTCGGCATGATCGTCAGTGTGTTTGCGGTGGGCCGCATCGCCCTCGGCGTTGCCTGAGCCCAGGCACCTACACAGGAATCCAGATTAGATGTCCGCTTACAAGATCACCGAACACAAGTACGACATGGTCGTGGTCGGCGCCGGCGGTGCCGGCCTGCGCGCCACGTTCGGCCTGGCCGCCAAGGGCCTGCAGACCGTGTGCCTGACCAAGGTCTTCCCGACCCGTTCGCACACCGTCGCCGCCCAGGGCGGTATTTCGGCCGCACTCGGCAACATGGGCGAGGACGACTGGCGCTACCACTTCTTCGACACCATCAAGGGTTCGGACTGGCTGGGTGACCAGGACGCCATCGAGTACATGTGCCGTGAGGCCATCCCGGCCATCATCGAACTCGAACACTACGGCGTGCCGTTCTCGCGCACCGCCGAAGGCAAGATCTACCAGCGTCCGTTCGGTGGCATGACCACCAAGTACGGCGAAGGCCCGGCGGCGCAGCGTACCTGCGCGGCGGCCGACCGTACCGGCCACGCGATGCTGCACACCCTGTACCAGCAGTCGCTGAAGCACGATGCGCGCTTCATGATCGAGTACTTCGCGCTCGACCTGATCTTCGACGACGAAGGCGCCTGCCGCGGCGTGCTGGCCCTGGACATGTCCGATGGCACGCTGCACCTGTTCCGCGCCCAGGGCGTGGTGCTGGCCACCGGCGGCTACGGCCGTGCCTACTTCAGCGCTACCTCGGCGCACACCTGCACCGGCGACGGTGGCGGCCTTGCCATGCGTGCCGGCATCGCCATGCAGGACATGGAGTTCGTGCAGTTCCACCCGACCGGCATCTACGGCGCCGGCTGCCTGATCACCGAGGGTGTCCGCGGTGAAGGCGGCATCCTGCGCAACAGCAGCGGCGAGCGCTTCATGGAGCGCTATGCACCGCACTACAAGGACCTGGCCTCGCGCGACGTGGTCAGCCGTTCGATGACCATCGAGATCCGCGAAGGCCGCGGCGTCGGCGAGCACAAGGATCACATCCTGCTCGACCTGACCCACCTCGGCCCGGGCGTGATCGACGAGAAGCTGCCGGGCATCGCCGAGAGCGCCCGCATCTTCGCAGGCGTCGACGTGCACAAGCAGCCGATCCCGGTCATTCCGACCGTGCACTACAACATGGGCGGCATCCCGACCAACTACCACGGTGAAGTGGTGCAGAAGGTCGGCGACAACGACAACGCCGTGGTGCCGGGGCTGTACGCCATCGGCGAAGCGGCCTGCGTGTCCGTGCACGGCGCCAACCGCCTGGGCTCGAACTCGCTGCTCGACCTGGTGGTGTTCGGCCGTGCGGTGGCCAACCGCTGCGCCGAGACCATCAAGCCGGGCGCCGCGCACAAGCCGCTGCCGGCCGATGCCTGCGACAAGGCGCTGGGCCTGCTGGACAAGCTGCGCCACGCCAACGGCGATACCCCGACCTCGGTCATCCGCGACCGCATGCAGCGCACCATGCAGGCCGACGCGGCCGTCTTCCGCACCAGCCAGACGCTGAAGGAAGGCTGCGAGAAGATGGACAAGATCTTCGACTCGTTCCAGGACGTGAAGGTCTCCGACCGTTCGCTGGTCTGGAACTCGGACCTGATCGAGACCTACGAGCTGAACAACCTGCTGCTCAACGCGGTGGCGACGATCAACTCGGCTGAACAGCGCAAGGAAAGCCGCGGTGCGCATGCGCACGAGGACTATCCGGACCGCGACGACGTCAACTGGCAGAAGCACACCCTGGTCAGCGTCGACGAGAAGGGCAAGTGCAGCTTCGACTACCGTCCGGTGCACATGTACACGTTGACCGACGACGTGTCCGTGGTGCCGCCGAAGCCGCGCGTGTACTGATCCGACCCCGCCTACCATGCAATCCGCGCCCACGGGCGCGGGCCGCCTGAGCCAACGAGAGCAGCCATGGCCGAGTTTTCACTCCCCAAGAATTCCAAGATCACGAAGGGCAAGCACTTCCCCGTCAAGAACGGCGGCAAGAATGTGCGCACCTTCAAGATCTACCGCTGGAGTCCGGACGACGACAGCAACCCGCGCACCGATACCTATGAAGTCGATCTGGACGCCTGTGGCCCGATGGTCCTGGACGCCCTGATCAAGATCAAGAACGAGATCGACCCGACCCTGACCTTCCGCCGCTCCTGCCGCGAAGGCATCTGTGGTTCGTGCGCGATGAACATCGACGGCACCAACACCCTGGCCTGCACCCGAGCCATCTCGGACTGCGGCAAGAAGGAAGTGCCGATCTACCCGCTGCCGCACATGAACGTGGTCAAGGATCTGGTTCCGGACCTGACCCACTTCTACGCGCAGTACGCCTCGATCAAGCCGTGGATCCGCACCCAGACCCCGGCACCGCCGGACCGTGAGCGCCTGCAGTCGCCGGAAGACCGCAAGAAGCTCGACGGCCTGTATGAGTGCATCCTGTGCGCCTGCTGCTCGACCAGCTGCCCGAGCTACTGGTGGAACGGCGAGCGTTACCTGGGCCCGGCGATCCTGCTGCAGGCCTATCGCTGGATCATCGACTCGCGCGATGAGGACACCGGCGCGCGCCTGGACGATCTGGAAGATCCGTTCAAGCTGTACCGCTGCCACACCATCATGAACTGTGCCCGGACCTGCCCGAAGGGCCTGAACCCGGCGCTGGCGATCGCCGAGATCAAGAAGCTGATGATGGAGCGCCGCGCCTGATACAGGCCTGGCAGTACCCGGTGGAGCCACGCCACGCGAGGCTGCACCACCCAGTAGAGCCACGCCATGCGTGGCTTTGCTGTATCTGGAGAAGCACGATGGAAGACGATGTCCTGCTGAAGAAGCTGCGCTGGCGCTGCCGCCGCGGCATGCGAGAACTGGACCAGCTGTTTGGCCGCTACCTGGACCACGAATGGCGCACTGCGCCGACCGAAGAGCGCGAGGTTTTCCTGTTCCTGCTCGACTGCGAGGACGATAAGTTGTGGCGCTGGTTCATGGGCTATGAGGCCTGCCCGCATGCGCACGCGATCCCCCTCATGCAGAAGATCCTCGCCCTCAAGCCTTGAGTGGCGCCCCTCGCGGCTGCAGGCCGCCGCCCAGGTCGTGGTGCTGCTGGCCGCCCCCTGGTTGCTGCGTGCCTCCGATCTGCCTGCGCGGCTGCTGATGCCCGCGCTGCTGCTGGCCTGGGGCGTCGGGTTGGCCGAACTGGCCTGGCGCCAGCGCCGGCCGCGCGTGCAGGTGCTTCTGCCTCCGCTTCCCGGGCCACTGCAGGTGGCCGGGCGGGACGTCGATACGCCAAGGCTGGTGGTGCGTGGCCCATGGCTGTTGTTGCTCTGGCGTGAGGATCGGCGCCGCCGGCGCCTGCTGTTCTGGCCGGATGTGCTCGATTCCGGGCAGCGACGTGAACTGCGACTGGCCGTGGCCGCACGCAGCGTTTCCCGTCAGCCCCGGTCGATGGCACCATAAGCTGAATTGACCGGCGTGCCTGCATGTTCAAACCCATTCCCGTGGCCATTGGCCTGCGCTACCTGCGCGCCAAGCGCCGCAACGGCTTCATCTCCTTCATCTCGATGGCATCGATCCTGGGCATCGCGCTCGGCGTTACGGTGCTGATCACCACTCTTGCGGTGATGAGCGGTTTCCAGAAGGAAATCCGCAGTCGCCTGCTGCAGATGACCGCACACACCACCATCAGCCGCGACGGTGAACCGATGCCGGACTGGATGCGCGTGGTCGATGTCGCCCGCAAGGATCCGCGCGTGGCGGGTGCCGCGCCGTACATCGAGATCCAGTCGATGATCAGCGGCCCGCGCGTGCAGGGTGCGATCATCCAGGGCATCGATCCGGCCCTGGAGCCGAAAGTCTCGGTGATCGACAGGAAGGTCACCAAGGGCAGCTATGACAGCCTCAAGCCGGGCAGCTTCAACCTGCTGCTGGGCAAGGAGCTGGCGATCTGGCTGGGCGTGGACGTTGGCGACCAGGTGCTGGTGACTTTTGCCGAAGTGCAGGGTACGCCTGCCGGTGCAGTGCCACGGATGAAGCGCTTCACCGTCAGCGGCATCTTCGAGGCCGGGTACAACGAGGTCGATCGCGGCGTCGGCTTCGCCAACATGCAGGACCTTGAGCGCGTGCTGCGTAGCGACGGCGCCACCGGCGTGCGGCTGAAGCTGCACGACATGGACCGTTCGCTGGAAGTGGGCGTGGATCTGGCGCAGAGCCTCGGTGGCGCCTATCGCGTGAGTGACTGGACGCAGCAGAACGCCAATCTCTACCACTCGCTGCGCATGGAGAAGGTGGTGATGGGCATCCTGCTGTCGCTGATCATCGCCATGGGGGCCTTCAACCTGGTGTCCTCGCAGGTGATGCTGGTGACCGACAAGCAGGCCGACATTGCCATCCTGCGCACCCTGGGCCTGACCCCGGGCGGGGTGATGCAGGTGTTCATGGTGCAGGGCTCGTTGATCGGCATCTTCGGCACGCTGGCCGGCCTGATCGGTGGCATCACCCTGACCCTCAACCTGGAACGCATCCTCGGCGCCATCGAGAGCGTGTTCAACGTCAAGCTGCTGCCGGAGGATGTGTACTACATCACCGGCCTGCCGACCGACATGCAGACCGGCGACGTGGTGGCGATCACAGTGGTCGCGCTGCTGATGAGCTTCCTGGCCACCCTGTATCCCGCCTGGCGGGCAGCACGCACCCAGCCGGCGGAGGCCCTGCGTTATGAATAAGGTCGTCAACCGCGGCGATGAAGTGATCCGCGCCGAAGCGCTGGGCAAGACCTATGCCGAAGGGCGCATGCAGACGCCGGTGTTCGATGGGCTGGACCTGACCGTGACTGCTGGCGAGACGGTGGCGATCATCGGTGCCTCCGGTGCCGGCAAGAGCACGCTGCTGCACCTGCTGGGCGGCCTGGACATTCCGACTGCCGGCGAAGTGTATGTGACCGGCCAGCGCATGTCGGCGCTGTCGGATACCGCGCGCGGTCTGCTGCGCAACCAGGCGCTGGGCTTCGTCTACCAGTTTCATCACCTGCTGCCGGAATTCACCGCGCTGGAAAACGTGATGATGCCGGTGCTGCTGGCCGGCACCGCCGTGGCCGAGGCGAGCAGCCGGGCGACCACGCTGCTGGAAGCGGTCGGCCTCGGCCATCGCCTGGACCACAAGCCGGGCGAGCTGTCCGGCGGCGAACGCCAACGTGCCGCAGTGGCGCGTGCGCTGGTCAACCATCCGGCCTGCGTGCTCGGCGACGAGCCGACCGGCAACCTGGATGACCGCACCGCCGGCACCGTGTTCGAGCTGATGCTGGAACTCAACCGCGCGCGCCATACCAGCCTGGTGCTGGTGACCCACGACCGCAGCCTGGCGCGGCGCCTGGACCGGGTGCTGGAGCTGCGCGAAGGGCGCCTGCACGCGCTGGCCCACGCCGACGTCTGAGTGCTGGGACCGCTTTGGTAGAGGCCGGCCTTGGTCGGCTGCTCCTGCAGGGCAAGCGCCAACCAAGGTTGGCGTCTACCGTGGTCCGGCCAGTAGCCGCCGACCGGCGGCTGAATGGGGCGCGAGCCGTCGCGCCGGCGTTGCCAGCCCAGGCGCATGATGGCGACAGTTCCCCGAGGAGATCGCCATGAAGACCCCGATCCTGATGGCCGGACTCTGCCTGGCACTGGCCGCCTGTGCGACGACCGGCCGGCTCAGCAGTACCGAGAAACTGGATCTGTACCGTGCCCACGCCGGCGCGCCGCAGAACGACATGCAGTTCTTTGGCAGCCTCAATGGCTGGACCGAGCTGGGCGACAGTGCGCTGGCGGTGTGGACCCGTCCCAGCGAAGCCTATCTGCTGGAGTTGAATGGTCCCTGCCAGGACCTGCCGTATGCGACCGCCATCGGTCTGACCAGCAGCATGGGCCGTGTGTCGTCGCGCTTTGACAAAGTGCTGGTGCGCGACCCCACCGGCGGCCCGCGCCTGCCGTGCTTCATCAACAGCATCCGCAAGCTGGATGTGAAGGCGCTGCGCGCGTCCGAGCAGGAGCTGCGCCAGGCGCAGGTGCAGGAGCGCGAGGAAAACACCGCACCGGCGAAATGATCGAAAAAGGGGACGGAGGGGATTAAGTCGTTTGTGCCACAAACGACTTAATCCCCTCCGTCCCCTTTTGGGTTGTCAGGTTTCCGGGGTGAAGCCGGCCGGCTTTTCCGCGTCCTTCTCGAACAGGAACTTGACCAGTTCGCCTTCAAGGAACGCACGATGTTCCGGCGTGCGCGGCGACAGCCGGTTCTCGTTGATCAGCATGGTCTGGTGGGCCAGCCACGCGGCCCAGGCCTGCTTGCCGATGTTGTTGAAGATGCGCTGGCCCAGCTCGCCGGGGTAGGGCACGAAGTCCAGGCCCTCGGCATCGCGTTGTTCGTACTGGCAGAAGACGGTTCGGGGCATGGCATTCACTCGTGGTTGCGGGGTTTGCTGGAATTTCGTTTCGGCGTCTTGATCGTGGCGCCGTCGAGCAGTTTGCGGATCGGTGCCGGCAGGCCCAATGCGGGTAGCTCGTCGTTGGCGACCCAGCGCAGCGTGGGTTCTTCCACACGCAGGCCGCGCACCTTCCGTGACAATACCTGCAGGTGCAGCCTGTAGTGGCTGAAGGTGTGCTGCAGCACCGGCAGTTCCTCTGCATCTTCCAGCGAGCCGTCGACATGTGCGTCGAACCAGTCCTGCAGGTCGCTGCCGGCCTCGGCCTGCGGCAGCGTCCACAGCTGCGCCCAGATGCCGGTGTCCGGCCGCTTCTGCAGCAGCACGCGTTGCTGGGCGTCGCGCAGCAGCAGGGCGACCGCTTCGCGTTCGGGCAGGGTCTTGCTGGGCTTGGGCGTGGGCAGTTCAGTGGTGCGGCCTTCGCGCCGCGCCACGCACGCGTCCTGCAGCGGGCAGATCACGCAGGCCGGCTTGGCCCGGCTGCATACCGTCGCGCCCAGATCCATCTGCGCCTGGGTGTAATCGGCCATGCGCCCGGCCGGCACCTGCGCGACGTGCGCCTGGGCAATCGCCCACAGTTGTTTCTCGATGGCCGGCAGGCCGGGAAAGCCGTCGATGCCGTGGTAGCGGCTGAGCACGCGCTTGACGTTGCCGTCGAGAATCGCGAACCGATCGTTCCATGCCTGGCTGAGGATCGCACCGGCGGTGCTGCGGCCGATGCCGGGCAGGGCATGCAATGCATCGAAATCGCGCGGCAGGTCGCCGTCGTGCAGTTCCACGCAGCGCTTTGCGGCGGCATGCAGGTTGCGTGCGCGGGCGTAGTAGCCGAGCCCGGCCCACTGCGCCATCACCGCGTCATTGCTGGCGGCGGCGAGCTCGGGCAGGGTTGGGAAGTGCTGCAGGAACCGCTGGAAGTACGGGATGACCGTGGCCACCTGGGTCTGCTGCAGCATGATCTCCGACAACCAGACCCGATAGGGGCTGCGCGGGTGCTGCCAGGGCAGGTCATGGCGACCGTGGTCGTCGAACCAGTGCAGCAGGCGGGCGACGAAGTCGTCTTCCTTGGCAGTGTCGGCGCTGGCGTGCGGCTGGCGGGGCATGAGTGTTCCGGAAGGAGGCAGCCACCCATGGGGTGGCTCTACCAGATCGCAGTAGAGCCACGCCATGCGTGGCTGCACGGTGTATCAGGCGCCCAATGCTTCGGGCAGCAGGGCGTCGACGAAGGCTTCCGGGTCGAATACACGCAGGTCTTCCGGGCGCTCGCCAATGCCGGCGAAGCGGATCGGAATGCCGAACTCGCGGGCCAGTGCGAACACCACGCCGCCCTTGGCGGTGCCGTCCAGCTTGGTCACCACCAGGCCGGTCACGTTCACTGCGGCATTGAACTGGCGCAGCTGCGACAGCGCGTTCTGGCCGGTGGTGCCGTCGATCACCATCAGCACCTCGTGCGGGGCGGTGGGGTCGATCTTGCCGAGCACGCGGCGGATCTTGCCCAGCTCGTTCATCAGCCCGGACTGGGTGTGCAGGCGGCCGGCGGTATCGGCGATCAGCACCGAGGTGCCGCGGGCCTTGCCGGCCTGCAGCGCGTCGAATGCCACCGAAGCGGCATCGGCGTTCTGCCCCTGCGCAACCACGGCCACGCCGTTGCGCTCGCCCCAGGCCTGCAGCTGGGCCACGGCGGCGGCGCGGAAGGTATCGCCGGCAGCCAGCATCAGGCTGTGGCCGTCATCCTTGAAGCGCTTGGCCAGCTTGCCGATGGTGGTGGTCTTGCCGACGCCGTTGACGCCGACGGTGAGCACTACGAAGGGCTTGGCATTGCGGTCGATCACCAGCGGCTTGGCCACCGGCTGCAGGATCGCGATCAGTTCGGCGCGCAGCGCGGCCAGCAGCGCATTGGCGTCGGCGAACTCGCGCGACTTCATGCGCTTGCGCAGGCCCTCGACCAGATCGGTGGTGGCGCCCACGCCGACGTCGGCGGTGATCAGGGCGGTTTCCAGCTCGTCCAGCAGATCGTCGTCGAGCTTGGGGTTGCGCGAGAACAGGCCGCCGAAGCTGCGCGCGATGACGCTGTTGCGCAGGCGCTCGCGCCAGCCGGGCTTGCCGGCGGGCGCCGGCGGGGCATCCACCAGCGCAGGCAGGTCGGTGGCCGGGGCGGTGGGTTCCTCGACCGGAATGACCGGAGCCAGAGGAGCCAGCACAGCGGCCGCAGCGAGCGCTTCAGCCTGGACGTCCTCGGGCGCGGTGGCCGGCTGCGCAGCTGGCACGGCAGGCACTTCGGCGACCGGGGCCGGTTCCGGTGCATGTGCGGGTGCATCGGCTTCGACCACCGCAGCGGTGGGTGCGTCTTCGGCCGGGGCGGCCGACGGGAACGCCGCCGCCAGCTCTTCAGCCGAGTAGTGCTGGGTCTTGGGCGCCTCCGTGGTGGGGGCATCCTGGGGCTTCTTGCGGCGGAAAAAACTGAGCATTGGCAAAAGGCGCTGAAATCAGAGGGATATGCTACCACTCGGGCCTGTCGGGCCGATGTGGACTCAAGGTCGCGGCCGGCCGGCCGTTAACCGGTCCGGAGGGTTGCGCGGAGCGGCCCGGAGACCGCCATGAACAACGTGATGGGAATCGCCCTCGGCGGGATGCGTGCGGCCCAGCAGGGCGTGCAGGTGGCAGCGCACAACGTGGCCGATCTGGCCACCCCCGATGCGCAGCGCCTGCAGTTGCAGCGCGGTGCCACTGGACAGGGCGGGGTGCAGGCCTCGGTGACTGCCGCCGGCGCCGATGTCGGTGCACCGCTGGGAGATCTGCTGGCGGCGAAAGCCGAGGTAGTGGCCTTCGCCGCCAATGCCTCGGTGATCCGCCGCCAGGACCCGTTGCTGGGTTCGCTGCTGGATCGGGAAGCCTGAGCCCCTCGGCAGGCGCGAACCGCCGCCCCTGGTGGGTGCCAACCCTGGTTGGCATGCTTACCCGCCCTGGCAGGTGCCAACCTTGGTTGGCACGCTTTTGGGGCGCCAACCAAGGTTGGCCTCTACCAAGGCACCGCTGGGCCATGCCCGGCGACCACCGCCTCGATCAGGCCGACAGCTCCAGCAGCAGCTTGTTCAGGCGCGCCACATAGGCACCCGGATCCTTCAGGCTGTCACCGGCGGCCAGCGCGGCCTGGTCGAACAGCACCCGGCCGAGGTCGTCGAAGCGCGCGCCATCGGCTTCGGCGTCGAGCTTGGCGATCAGCGGATGGCCCGGGTTGATCTCCAGCACCGGCTTGCTGTCCGGCACCTTCTGCCCGCTGGCTTCCAGGATCTGGCGCATCTGCAGGCCCAGGTCCTGCTCGCCGATGGCCAGCACCGCCGGCGAATCGGTCAGGCGGTGCGACACGCGCACCTCGGCCACTTCGTCACCCAGGACCGTCTTGAGCCGCTCGACCAGGCCCTGCTTGTCCTTTGCTGCCGCTTCCTGTGCCTGCTTGTCCGCATCGGTTTCCAGTGCGCCCAGGTCGAGATCGCCACGGGCGATGTCGACGAAGCCCTTGCCGTCGAAATCGGTCAGGTAGCCCATCAGCCACTCGTCGATGCGGTCGGTCAGCAGCAGCACTTCCACGCCCTTCTTGCGGAACACTTCCAGGTGCGGACTGTTGCGCACCTGGCTGTAGCTCTCGCCGGTGAGGTAGTAGATCTTGTCCTGGCCTTCGGTCATGCGGCCGATGTAATCGGCCAGCGACACGCTCTGCGCATCGCCGTCGCCACGGGTGGAGGCGAAGCGCAGCAGGCCGGCCACCTTCTCGCGGTTGTTGTAGTCCTCGGCCGGGCCTTCCTTCAGCACCTGGCCGAACTCCTTCCAGAACGTGGCGTACTGCTCGGGCTTGTCGGTGGCCAGCTTCTCCAGCATGTCCAGCGAACGCTTGGTCAGCGCCGATTTCATCGAATCGATGACCGGGCCGGACTGCAGGATCTCGCGCGAGACGTTCAGCGACAGGTCGTTGGAATCGACCACGCCCTTGATGAAGCGCAGGTACAGCGGCAGGAACTGCTCGGCCTGGTCCATCACGAACACGCGCTGCACGTACAGTTTCAGGCCCTTGGGCGCATCGCGGTGGTACAGGTCGAACGGCGCGCGGCCGGGCACGTACAGCAGCGAGGTGTACTCCAGCTTGCCCTCGACCTTGTTGTGGCTCCACGCCAGCGGGTCGCTATGGTCGTGCGCTACGTGCTTGTAGAACTCGGTGTACTCGGCGTCGCTGATCTCGGTGCGCGGGCGGGTCCACAGCGCGCTGGCGCGGTTGACGGTCTCCCACTCGACGGTGGCGCCTTCTTCGCCACCTTCCTTCGGCATCTGGATCGGCAAACCGATGTGGTCCGAGTACTTCTTGAGGATGCTGCGCAGGCGCCAGCCATCGGCGAAGTCGTGCTCGCCGTCCTTCAGGTGCAGCACGATGCGGGTACCGCGCTCGGCCTTGTCGACGGTGGCCACTTCGAAATCGCCTTCGCCACGCGAGGTCCAGCGCACGCCTTCGACCGCAGCCAGGCCGGCGCGGCGCGAGGTCACTTCCACTTCGTCGGCGACGATGAAAGCGCTGTAGAAGCCGACGCCGAACTGGCCGATCAGCTGCGAATCCTTCTTCTGGTCGCCGGACAGCTGCCGCAGGAAGTCGCCGGTGCCGGACTTGGCGATGGTGCCGAGGTGGGCGATGGCTTCGGCGCGGCTCATGCCAATGCCGTTGTCTTCGATGGTGATGGTGTGGGCCGCGGCGTCGAAGCTGACGCGCACGCGCAGCTCGCTGTCGCCTTCCAGCAGCGCCGGCTGGGTCAGGGCCTCGAAGCGTAGCTTGTCGGCGGCGTCGGCAGCGTTGGAGACCAGCTCGCGCAGGAAGATTTCCTTGTTGGAGTACAGCGAGTGGATCATCAGCTGCAGCAGTTGCTTGACTTCGGTCTGGAAGCCAAGGGTTTCGGTCTGGGTGGTCTCGGTCATCGATAGGGCTCCATGTGCAATGCCGCGCCAGCGCGTGCGGCCTCGTCAAGGGGTAGGGGTGATTGTCCCGAAATCAAGGGGTTGTTCGGCCGGGCTGCGCCCGGCACCCGCAGAGGCAAGATCAACAGCAACAGCAACAGCAACAGCGGGCATTCCGTGGGATGGCGGGGCACTGTGGGTTCGCGGGGACGGCGCAAGTACGTCCATGTAGCCTTGGTCGCCGCATCCATGCGGCTCACACCCCGCGAACCCACAGTGCCCCGCCTCTGACAGGTTCACGCGGCTGTTGGTAGGTGTCGACCTTGGTCGACACATCTGTCAGATATCGAAATAAAACTGGGGTCAGATCCGTTTTCCGCAGGAAAACGGATCTGACCCCAAGATGACGTTCCGACAGATCGCAGGAAACTGTCGAAGGCGGGGTGGGTCAGGTTGTGGGGGTGTCCGCGGCATGGATGCCGCGGCCAAGCCCCCATGGACGGGTTTACGGCGTCCCCGACAGCCTGACCTACCCCGCCTACCCCCAGGAAACCAGCTTTTGCCGTTGCTCTGGCTGTTGCTTCGGCCTCTGCGGGTTCCGGGCGCCGCCCGGACGACTACAATCCCGCTCATGCTGAATTTCTCGAACAACCCCCGCCGGGGGCGCCAATGAGCGGCCGTGGGGGCAACGACGGCCAGGTCCGCATCATCGGCGGTCGCTGGCGCAATACCCGCTTGCCGGTGCCGACCCTGCCGGGGCTTCGGCCCAGCAGCGACCGTGTGCGCGAGACCCTGTTCAACTGGCTGATGCCCAAGCTGGGCGGGGCCCGCGTCCTGGACCTGTTCGCAGGCAGCGGCGCATTGGGGCTGGAAGCCGTCTCGCGCGGTGCCGCCCACGCCACCCTGGTCGAGCGCGATGCGCAGCTGGGACGCAACCTGACCGCCGCCGTGGCCAAGCTGCAGGCCAGCGACCAGATCAGCGTCGTGCAGGCCGATGCCCTGCGCTGGCTGCAGGGTGCGCAGGCGCAGCAGGCCGATCTGGTGTTCATCGACCCGCCATTCGCCGATGGCCTGTGGCAGGACGTGCTGGCCCAGCTGCTGCGGCACCTGGCAGCCGATGCCTGGCTGTACCTGGAATCGCCGGCCGGCCACGTGCCGGTGCTGCCGCAGGGCTGGCTGCTGCACCGCGAGGGCAGCACCCGTGAGGTGCGCTTTGCCCTGTACCGCCGTGCCACTGCTACACTTTGACCTCATCTGAACATCTGCTACCGCCCATGACCGTGGCCAACCGCCGCATTGCCGTCTATCCCGGCACGTTCGACCCGATCACCAACGGTCACATCGACCTTGTGAGCCGGGCCGCGCCGCTGTTCGAAAAGGTCGTGGTCGGCGTGGCGCAGAGCCCGTCGAAGGGCCCGGCGCTGCCGCTGGAACAGCGCGTGCAGCTGGCGCGTGGCGCCCTGGCCCACCATGGCAATGTCGAAGTCATCGGCTTCGATACCCTGCTGGCCCATTTCGTACGTTCGGTCCAGGGCGGGGTGCTGCTGCGCGGCCTGCGCGCGGTGTCCGACTTCGAGTACGAGTTCCAGATGGCCAGCATGAACCGCCACCTGATCCCCGAGGTCGAGACCCTGTTCCTGACCCCGGCCGAGCAGCACAGCTTCATTTCGTCCTCGCTGGTCCGCGAGATCGCGCGCCTGGGCGGCGACGTGTCCGGTTTCGTGCCGGCTGCGGTGCTCGAAGCCCTGCGCAAGGTCCGCGAAGCGAAGGCGTCACAGTCGTAAGCCCGCCGTACCTGCACCCCATTACGTACAACACCACGCACCATTCCGGGAGGAAATCCATGAACACCACCATGCGCGCGATGCTGATCGCTTCGTTGGCCCTGGCCTTCACCGCCTGCAAGAAGGAAGAGGCCGCTCCGATCGACGAGGCCAAGCAGGCCCTGGTCGCTCCGTCCAAGGACGACGATGCCGGCTGGAAGAAGTACCTGCAGGAAGTGGCGATCCAGAACATGGGCAACATCACCAACAGCCCGTTCCTGTATTACCTCTCCCCGGAATCGGACCCGGACTTCCAGGCCAAGTACGAGCGCCAGACCGAGAGCGCGACCCAGGCCGTGGCCCGTGGCGTGCAGCCGGGCAACATGCTGGCCTTTGGTTCGTCGGCCTCGGGCAAGATGGCTGACATGATCCAGGCCGTGTTCAAGGACGTGTCGCCGGATTCGATGAAGGGCGTGCGCGTCGTCTTCATCGGCCAGTCGGCCGACAACGCCCGCGTGCAGGCTGCGATCCAGCCGACCGGTGCCGAGTACATTTTCGTCGAAGCCAAGTAATACCGAGCCATGGCGGCCATGCTCCGGCATGGCCCCGGCGGCGTCCTGCAACGGCGCCGCTGATGACCTGACCGGCCCGCGCGCCCGCGCTGGCCGGTCCTTTGTCCCAAGGCGCGGGCGAGGAGTATCGCCATGTCGCTGAAAATCAACGAGCTCTGCGTCAACTGCGACGTCTGCGAGCCGGCCTGCCCGAACCAGGCCATTGCGATGGGTGAAACCATCTACGTGATCGACCCTGCGCGCTGCACCGAATGCGTGGGTCATTTCGACGAGCCACAGTGCGTGGTCGTCTGCCCGGTCGAGTGCATCGACCCGGATCCGGAGATCGTGGAAACGGAAGACCAGCTGTTGGCCAAGCTGCGCCAACTGCAGCACGATCACCCCGAACTCTATGCGGAGCCCCCATCCGAATGAAGACGCTGATCGTCCGCCCCCTGTTGCTGCTCGGCCTGCTGCTGAGTCCGATCGCCTGGGCCGACAGCCCGGCCCGTGCCGAGCGCCCCGACGGCGCAGCCATTGCCAGCGGCCACGCGCTGGCCACCCAGGCCGGCATCGACATTCTGGCGCAGGGCGGCAACGCCTTCGATGCTGCGGTGGCGGTGTCGTCCACGCTGGCGGTGGTCGAGCCGATCAGTTCCGGCCTGGGCGGTGGGGGCTTCTTCCTGCTGCATGACGCGGCTACCGGCAAGGACGTGATGCTGGACGCGCGCGAGACCGCGCCGGCGGCGGCCACGCCGCAGGCCTTCCTCGACAAGCAGGGCAACCTCGACCGCGACCGCTCGGTCAACGGTGCGTGGTCGGCGGGTATTCCCGGCCTGCCCGCAGCGCTGGTCGAACTGTCGGCCAAGCACGGCAAGCTGCCGCTGTCTGCATCGCTGCAGCCAGCCATCCGCATCGCGCGCGAAGGCTTCCCGGTGTACGAGCGCATGGCCAAGGGCTATGCGTCGCGCCGTGAAGTGATGGAGCGCTATCCCGGCACGCGTGAAGTCTATCTGCGCAACGGCAAGCCGATCGCCAGCGGTGACCTGTTCAGGCAGCCGGAGCTGGCGCAGACGCTGGAGCGCCTGGCCGCTGGAGGTTTCGACGGCTTCTACAAGGGCCAGACCGGAAAGCTGTTGCTGGCAGGCGTCAAGCAGGCTGGCGGCAGGTGGACCGCCGAAGAGCTGGCCGGATATCGCGTGAAGCAGCGCGAGCCGATCGTGTTCAACTACAACGGCTGGAAGATCACCACCGCGCCGCCGCCGTCGTCCGGTGGCATCGCGCTGGCCAGCATGCTGCAGATCCTGGAAGGCTGGGACATCAGGAAGATGGATCCGGCGCACCGTACCCACCTGGTGGTGGAGTCGATGCGCCGCGCCTACCGCGACCGTACGTTCTTCCTCGGCGATCCGGACTTCGTGCAGATCCCGCAGAAGGTACTGACCAGCAAGGACTACGCACAGGGCCTGCGCGCGACCATCCATCCGGAGAAGGCCACGCCCAGCGACCTGCTGTCGGGCAATCCGACGCCGCTGGAAGACGACGAGACCACGCACTTCTCGATCATCGACCGCGACGGCAACCGCGTCGGCGCCACCCAGACCGTCAACCTGCTGTACGGCTCGGGGCTCATTCCCAAGGGCACCGGCGTGCTGCTGAACAACGAGATGGACGATTTCGCGCTGAAGCCGGGTACGCCCAATGCCTTCGGCGTGATGGGCTACGAGGCCAATGCGCCGAAGCCGGGCAAGCGCATGCTCAGCTCGATGACGCCGACCTTCATGGAAAACAGCGACAAGGTGATCGTGCTGGGCACGCCGGGTGGCAGCCGCATCATCACCATGGTGCTGCTGGGCATCCTCGGCTACGACGCCGGCCTGGACGCGCAGCAGGTTGCCGCGCTGCCGCGCTACCACCACCAGTGGCTGCCGGATCTGATCGAAGCCGAGGACGATGCGTTCGACGCGGCGACGGTGAAGCAGCTGCAGGCGATGGGCCACAGGATCGACCTGCCGGGCAATGTCGCCGCCGGCGGTCGCGGTTCCAGCCACGTGTGGGGCAACCTGCAGACCGTGGAATGGGACCGCAAGGCGAACAAGCTGTTCGGCGGCAGCGACCCGCGCAATCCGGTGGGCAGTGCCCAGGTCGTGCCGGCCCACTGATGTGGCGGTGCCGGCCACTGGCCGGCAATCTGGCAGATCACCAGGACCCCGCCTACCGGCGGGGTTTCCTGTTTCCTTTCTAGCGATTATTTAACAGTCCGGCGCCGATAATCGACGCATGAAACTCTGGTCTATTCGTGGAAACTCGCAGCGCCTGGACGGCGGCGCGATGTTCGGCAACGCGCCGCGTGCGTTGTGGGAAAAATGGGCGGCTCCGGACGAGCTCAATCGCATCGAGCTGGCCTGCCGTGCGCTGCTTGCCAGTCCGCTGGAAGGCAAGACAGTACTGTTTGAAACCGGTATCGGTGCGTTCTTCGACCCGCGCATGCGCGAGCGTTATGGCGTGCAGGAAAGCCAGCACGTGCTGATCGATTCACTGCGCGAAGCGGGTTTCGAGCACGAGGACATCGACGTGGTGGTGCTCAGCCACCTGCACTTCGATCATGCCGGTGGCCTGCTTGCCGCATGGAGCGAAGGGCGTGAGCCCGAACTGCTGTTCCCCAACGCAACCTATGTGGTTGGTGCGCAGCATTGGCAGCGCGCCGTGCGGCCACACCCGCGCGATCGGGCCAGTTTCATTCCTGAGCTGCCCGGCCTGCTGCAGGCCAGTGGCCGCCTGGAAGTAGTGGAGGGGGAGTACTCGAAGGCGCTCGGCCGCAGCGTGCGCTTCAGCTACAGCGATGGGCATACGCCGGGGCTGATGCTGGCCGAGATCGTTGGCCACGCGCATGCCGGTGAAGATGCGCACGGTGGCGTGGTGTTCTGTGCCGACCTCATCCCAGGTCGTTCATGGGTGCACGTGCCGATCACCATGGGCTATGACCGCAATGCCGAATTGCTGATCGATGAGAAACGGCAGTTCCTTGAAGACAAGCTGGCGCGCAACGTGCGGCTGTTCTTCACCCACGACCCGCAGGTGGCGCTGGCGCAGCTGGGCCGTGATGACAAGGGACGTTTCGTGACCCTGCACGAACAGGGCGAGCTGAAGGCGCGCGCCCTGGGTTAATGGCAGAGCCGAGCGTGGGCTCGGCTCTACATCACTCGTCGTTACGACGCCTTCAGGCAGCTGCTCATGAAGGTCTTGCGCGCATCGCCGGCCAGCTTCTTCGCGCCTGCGTCAGCGTTGCATTTGCGCATGCGTTCCTGCTGCGTATTGACCGGCTTGGTTTCGGCGGCATGACCGCTGAGGCAGGAGCTCTGCGCGGTCTTGTAGGCATCCCCCTTCAAGCCCTTGTTCTTGGCCGAGCATTCGGCCATGCGCTGCTGCTGCGGGGTGGTGGCATTCGCAGTCAGGGGCAGGCCGACCAGCAGGACGGCGGCCAGCAGGAAAGAGGCTTTCATCGGGAGCTCCAAGCGGTGGCGGGTGCGCGGAGCATTCGCTTCCGACCGGTAAGGCCACGTGAAGAATCACGCGTCGGCCACACCCGCGTCCACGGGCGTTCACGTGACGCGGCGAAGCGGGCCGGCGAACGGTTGTCGGGTCAGAGCCCTCTCCTGCGGAGAGGGATCCGACCACGGTTCGCCGGATCAGCCGACGCGGGTGCCGAAGATGCGGTCACCCGCGTCGCCCAGTCCGGGCAGGATGTAGCCCTTGTCGTTGAGCTGGGCATCGATGGCCGCAGTGTAGATTTCCACGTCCGGATGCACGGCCTTCACTGCTTCGATGCCTTCGGGCGCGGCCACCAGGAAGATGCCCTTGATGCGACGGGCGCCGGCGCGCTTGAGCATGTCGATGGTGGCGATCAGCGTGCCGCCGGTGGCCAGCATCGGGTCGAGGATCAGTGCGTCGCGCTCTTCCAGGCGGCCGGTCAGGCGCTCGAAGTAGGGTACCGGCTGCAGGGTTTCTTCATCGCGCTGCAGGCCGACCACGCTGACACGGGCGGCCGGAATCAGCGAAAGCACGCCGCTGAGCATGCCCAGGCCGGCACGCAGGATCGGCACCACGGTAATCTTGGCGCCGGCAATGCGCTGCACCGTCACCGGGCCGGCCCAGCCGGCCAGGGTGTGCGGCTCGGTATCCAGGTCGGCGGTGGCCTCGTAGGCCAGCAGCGTACCCAGCTCGTTGGCCAGTTCGCGGAAATCCTTGGTGCTGAGCGCAGCGTTGCGCATCAGGCCGATCTTGTGCTGCACCAGCGGGTGGCGCACTTCGACGATCTTCATGGTCGGGGAAGGGGAATAGGGAGAGAGGCCGCCATTTTGCCGGATTGGCGGGGCGAAGCCCAAACCGGGCCCGGGGCCGCTGTACATGAAATGTGCAGAGGCATGTCACGGCCATGCAACCTTGCGGACATACCGTGCAGACCCATTCTTAACAGGAATGGGGATTCCCAGTGCATATCAAGACTCCGTTGGCCGTTGCCATCACCCTGACCCTGGCGATGGGGGCTGCCGCCCCGCTGCAGGCCGCCGGGCAGCAGGCGGTAGCCGCCACCGGCGCCGTGGCGGCCGACGCGGTCGACCTGGACCGTATCGAGGTGCGCGCCCAGCTCGAATCGCAGATCCGCGCGGTCGACCTCAAGCGCGGCAGCGACGCCATCGAAGACGCGGTGTCCTCCGATGCCCTGGGCCAGTACCCGGACAAGAACGTGGCCGAGTCGCTGCAGCGCCTGCCGGGCATCAGCGTGACCCGTGACCAGGGCGAGGGCCGTTTCGTGGTCATCCGTGGCCTGGACGCCAATCTCAACAGCGTCAGCGTGGATGGCATCGCCGTGGGCACGCCGGAGGATTCCAGCCGTGCCGCGCCGCTGGACGTGATCCCGTCCGATTCCACCGAACGCCTGCGCGTGGTGAAGTCGCCGACCCCGGACATGCCCGGTGATGCCATCGGCGGTGCCGTGCTGGTGGAATCGGCCTCGGCCTTCGACCGCGACGGTCGCAGCCTGCGTGGCAAGATCGAGGGCAGCCACCAGCAGCTGTCCGGGGAGACCAGCCCGAAGGCGGCCTTCAACTACAGCGAAGTGTTCAACGACACCTTCGGCGTGGCGCTGGGCGTGAACTACCAGAAGCGCCGGTTCGAGTCGGACAACACCGAAGTGGAGTACGACGGCGAGGACGATGCCGCCCCCGGTGACGTGACCGCGATCAACCTGCAGCACCGCAAGTACGAGATCGAGCGCAAGCGCATCGGCGCCAACCTCAACCTCGACTGGCGGCCGGACGAAGACAGCAGGTACTACCTGCGCACGCTGTACAGCCAGTTCGACGATGCGGAGACCCGCCAGCGCGTGATCTTCAACTTCGACGACGCGAAGATGGTCAAGACCGGCACCGACCAGTACCGCCTGGATGGCATGCCGAAGGACTCGATCGACAAGCGCATGCGCTACCGCACCAAGAAGGAAAACACCTTCGCGGCCAGCCTGGGCGGCGAGAACAAGTTGACCAACGCCGTGGTTGATTACCGGATCGGCTACACCCGTACCGAAGAGCGCGTGAACGACGAGATGGAGGCGCGTTTCAAGCTCAACGGCAAGGCGTTCAACGGCAGCCTGGACCAGAGCAGCCGGCTGCCCAGCTACAGCTTCGACAACCCGCAGTGGCTGGACAACAGCAACTACGCGTTCGACCGCTTCGTGCTATCGCCCAAGCAGGTGAACGACAAGGAGCACAGCGCGCAGGTCAACGTGCGCTTCGACGGCGACAGCAGCAGCATCAAGTTCGGTCTGCTGGGCCGCTGGCGCGACCGCGACGTGAATGTGGATGAGCGCGAACTGCGCGTCGGCCCGAAGGTGGCGCTGGCGGGCTGGACCACCTCCTCGCCCGAACATCGCCACGGCAATTTCGGCGACGGCATGGATTCGGCGGCGATGCGTGCCTTCTGGGCGGCCAATGGCAGCCAGTACAGCGCCCGCCCGCAGGACGTCGGCGGCAATGCGATGACGTCGCTGGAAGAGGATTACGTGGCCAGCGAAGACATCTTCGCCAGCTACGCCATGGGTACCTGGGACGTGGGCGCGCTGCGCCTCATCGGCGGCGTGCGCGTGGAGAACACCCGCTTCAAGGCGACCGGCAACCAGGTGGACGTGGCCGCCAACGGCCGCAGCTTCACCCTCACCCCGCGCGTGGCCAACAGCAGCTACACCAACGTGCTGCCGGGCCTGCACCTGCGCTATGACGCGGCTGATGACTGGGTGCTGCGCGCCTCGGCCAACAAGACCGTATCGCGCCCATCCTTCGGCGACGTCTCGCCGCGCGTGGGTTACAGCCGTGGTGACGAGGAAGTGCGCCTGGGTAACCCGGAACTGGATCCGTACGAGTCGAAGAACATCGACCTGTCGGTGGAGAAGTACATCGGCAGCAGCGGCATCGTTTCGCTGGGCCTGTTCCACAAGTCGATCGATGGCTACATCGTCGAAACCGTGCGCACCAATGATCCGGCCTACGGTGGATTCGATGTGACGCAGCCGATCAATGGTCGCAAGGCCACCGTGCGTGGTGCGGAGTTCAACTGGCAGCAGCAGCTGGCCTTCCTGCCGGACGGCCTGGATGGCCTGCTGGTCGGCGCCAGTGGCACCTGGCTGGATACGAAGTTCGATGCCGGCATCAAGGACCGTGCGGGCGAGGACTTCACGCTGCCGCGCGCTTCCAAGCATGTCTACAGCGCACACATCGGCTATGAAAAGTATGGTGTAAGCACGCGCCTGGCGGCCGTGTACCGCAGCGAGTACCTGGACAGCATCGGCAAGGGGCGCGCATTCGACATCTACGTGGCACCCAACACCCAGCTCGATTTCTCGCTTGACTACAAGTTCACCCCGCGCGTGAGCGTGTACTTCGAGGCGCAGAACCTGCTGGACAAGCCGTTGGAGCTGTACCAGGGCACCCGTTCGCGCACCCTGCAGCTGGAAGAGTACGGCCGCACCTATGCGCTGGGCCTGAAGGTGGCGCTGTGATGGGGCGTGGCGTCACTGTCCTGGCCGCCGCGCTGGCGGCTACGCTGGTCGCCGGCTGCACGCCGGCCACCGGCAACGATCCGGTTGCGGGAGCGGCCTCGCCGGCCGCCAGTGGCGAGCGCGAGGTGGCCACCATCGCCGAAGCGTTCCTGTCACCGATGACCCCGGCCGACAACATCGATTCGCCGGCGGCCTGGCGCGCGCCGGACGGCGTACTGTGGCTGATCGCCACTGCCAAGGCCACCGACAAGCTGGTGGTCTACGACGGCAGCACCGGCCAGCACCTGCGTGACGTCGGCAGCAGCGGCACCGCACCGGGGCAGTTCGACCGCCCAAACGGCATCGCGGTGACCGACGACCTGCTGTGGATCGTGGAGCGCGACAATCGCCGCGTGCAGGTACTGCGCCTGCCGGACTTCGCGCCGCTGGCGACGTTCGCGGCGGACGACCTGCGCAAGCCTTACGGGCTGTGGGTCGACCGCCGTGCCGATGGCTACAGCGTCTACGTCACCGACTCCTGGGACAACGGCGAGGATGCACAGGGGCGCGACATCCTGCCGCCGCTGGCCGAGCTGGACAAGCGCGTGCGTCAGTATCACGTGACCCGCAATGGTGAGAAGGTCGACGCGAAGCTGGTGGCCAGCATCGGCGATACCACCGAGACTGGTGCGCTGCGCGTGGTCGAGTCGATCTGGGGCGATCCCGAGAACGACCGCCTGCTGATCGCCGAAGAGGACGAGAGCTACGCCAGCGAGTTCAAGGTCTACACCCTCGCGGGCCGCTTCACCGGCACCACCTTCGGCCGCGACGTGTTCAAGGCACAGGCCGAAGGCGTGGCCCTGCGCACCTGCGGCAAGGATGGCTGGTGGATCACCACCGAACAGGGCAAGCAGCGCAGCGTGTTCCATCTGTTCGACCGGCACACGCTGAAGCCGGTCGGCGCGTTCCAGGGCAATACCGTGGCCAACACCGATGGCATCTGGATGATGCAGCAAGCCAGCACGCGCTTCCCGCACGGTGCGCTGTATGCCGTGCATGACGACCAGGGCGTGGTGGCGTTCGACTGGGAGAGCATCGCCAAGCAACTGGCGTTGCCGCTGGAGTGTGGCGCATGAGCCGGCAGCGCGTGATGCGCACGTTGGCCCTGGGTCTGCTGCTGGCGCTGCCGTCGCTGTCGTTCGCGGCGGCCGAACCGAATACCCAGGTGCCGGCAGGTAGCCGCCACTACGCAGCGACGACGGTGCCGGACCGCATCGTCGCCTCGCCGGCGGTCGATCCCAGCCATGGGTTCGCAGTGGCCTGGCGCACCGATGGCAGCGTGCAGGCGCCGCTGCTGGAGATCGCAATGGCCGCAGATTCGCCGGCCATCGAAGGCATCCGCCAGGTTCGTGCGACGACCCGCGCGCTGCAGACCGAGAACGGCCTGTCGCACCACCATCGTGCAGATATCGATGGCCTGCAGCCGGATACCCAGTACGTCTACCGTGTGCAGGGAAACGGCAGTTGGAGTGCATGGAACCAGCTGCGCACGCTGGCTGCCACCGACCAGCCGCTGACCCTGCTTTACTTCGGCGATACCCAGAACAAGAACGTCAGCCATGTCAGTCGCGTGGTGCGTGCCGCGCAGAAGGCCGCACCGCAGGCACGCATGAGCCTGTTTGCCGGCGACCTGGTCAGCGGCGGCGACAACGTGGATGACAGCGAGTGGGGCGAATGGTTTGCCGCCGTCGGCTGGCTGGCGCAGGAAACGTTCGTGGCGCCGGCCATAGGCAATCATGAGTACTTCGAGGAATTCGAGGACACCCCGCAGGAGCGCCGCGTGCTGGGCCGCCACTGGCCGGTCACGTTCGCGTTGCCGGGCAATGGTGCCAGCGCTGCGCAGCAGAGCAGCTACTGGTTCGATTCGCAGGGCGTGCGCGTGGCCGTGGTAGACGGCACATCGGCACTCGACCTCGGCACCGCTACGGCACAGGCACAATGGCTGGACAAGGTGCTGACCGGCAATCCGCAGCCGTGGACCATCGTGTTGCTGCACCAGCCGTTCTACTCGCCGCGCGAAGGGCGCGAGAACGCCGCGTTGCGTGACGCGCTGTTGCCGGTGGTACGCCGCCACAACGTCGATCTGGTGCTGCAGGGCCACGACCACACCTATGGCCGCCGTGGCGAAGGGCAGGCCGCAACGCCGCAGTACGTGGTGACTGTAGCCGGACCGAAGCAGTACCGCCTGTCCGATGAAGCGCGCAGGACGATGAACCCAGTGGCCGAAGACACCCAGTTGTTCCAGGTGTTGAACATCGACCCGCAGCGCCTGCGTTATGAAGCGCGCACCGTGACCGGACGTCTCTACGATGCCTTCGAACTGCGCCGCGATGCCAAGGGGGGAAAACAGCGCATGGAGCTGACCGAAGGCCGCATCACGCCGCGTGATTGCCCGCGTGCGCAGACTGCCAAGGGCCGCGCCGATCGCTGCTGGGAATGAGGAGATCCAGATGAAAACCGTACGCCGTCTTGTCCCCATGGCTGCCATCGGCGGGGCCCTGCTCCTGCTCGCGACAGCGGTGACCGCTGCCGATACCGTGCTGCATCCGTTCCTGGTGGCCCAACCAAGGGAAGCCCCGCAGGAAGTGAATCTGGCGGTGGAGATTCCAGCCGGCAGCTTCACCAAGTACGAGATCAAGGAAGACGGCCTGGTGCATGTGGACCGCTTCCAGTCGATGCCGGTCGCCTATCCGGCCAACTACGGTTCGATGCCGCGCACGTTGGCTGGCGACAACGATCCGCTGGACGCGCTGGTGCTGACCCGTGAACCCCTGCATCCGGGCGTGATCGTACGCTTCCGGCCGATCGGCTACCTGAAGATGATCGACGGCGGCGAGCATGACGAGAAGATCATCGGCGTACCGACCGACAAGGTTGACCCGACCTACGCCAACATCCGCGACCTGGCCGATCTGCCGGAGATCGAAAGACAGCGCATCGAGGCGTTCTTCCGGGTCTACAAGGACCTGCCGGCCGGGCGCAACCCGGTCCAGCTCAACGGTTGGGGCAACGCCGCCGAGGCGCGGGCGCTGATCAGCGAAGCGATGAACCGCTTCGAAAGGTAGATCCACGCCATGCGTGGATTCAGTCCAGCAACGTCTCGATGAACGATTCGGCCTGCAGGCGGTCGCCCAGTACCCGGGCCACCGCCTGTACGGCTGCCTCCTGGTGTTCAGGACGGATGCCGCCATCGTCATCGTCGTTGTAGAGGTCATCGCCGGCATCGAGGTACACCGTACCCGCTGCAGCCAGAGCCGCCATCAGGGTCGGCACGTCGGCAGTCATTTCGACGGCATCCAGCAGGCCGGCACCGTGATGGCTGAACAGCACACGGCCGTCGTCCAGATCGAGGATGAACGGATCAGCGCTGCGATCGGCAATCACCAGCCAGTTCGAGGGCCAGTCGTTGATCCGTTCGCCGCTGATGCCATGCCATCGATAGCCGGCCTGATGGCTCCACAGGCGTTTCAGCGGCGGTATCCAGACATCAAGGCCGGGAACGGTGATGCCGGCGGTGCCTACCCGGGCATTGATCTCTTCGCCCAGCGGCCCGACCTGCGCGTAGAAGCGTGCCAGTACCGGGGGCAGCGGGAACGGGCCCTGCCAGTCACGCTCGTGCTGGGCGTGCAGCAGCCCGAAGCGGGCGAATGAGGCGTGCAGATCATCCATGTCAGAGTCCAACGGGCAGCGGCCATGCAGCCTAGCAGACGGCGTCTGCGCGCATCGCCTTCACCACCGCTGGCTATCATGGCCGCCTTCCACAACGAAGGCATTGCCTGTGTCGGTAGCGTTGGTATGGTTCCGTCGTGATCTGCGGCTGCAGGACAATCCGGCCCTGCAGGCCGCGCTGGACGCGGGCCACGATGTGGTGCCGGTCTACGTCCACGCGCCGCACGAGGAGGGCGAGTGGGTGCCGGGTGCTGCCTCCGATGCGTGGCGCCACCGTTCACTGACCGCGCTGGATGCGGACCTGCGCGCGCGCGGCTCGTCGCTGGTGCTGCGCAGTGGTGACAGCCTGCCGGCCCTGCAGTTGCTGATCGAGCAGACCGGCGCCGAGGCGGTGTACTGGAACCGCAAGTACGAGCCGGCCACCCAGCCTCGCGACGCTACCATCAAGCGCACGCTGCGCGAGCAGGGCGTCGACGCGCAGAGCTGCAATGGCAGCCTGTTGTTCGAGCCCTGGGACATCGCCACCCAGCAGGGACAGCCGTACAAGGTGTTCACGCCGTACTGGCGCAACGTGCTCAGTCATTGGCGCCTGCCGGCACTGCAGGCCGCACCGGAGGCACTGACGCCGCACGCGGTCGACAGCCTCGCACTTGATGATCTCCAGCTTGCACCGACGCTGGATTGGGATACCGGCTTCTGGGAGTACTGGCAGCCGGGTGAAGCCGGTGCGCTGGAGGCGCTGTCGGTGTTCGAGGACGGCGCCTTGCGCGGTTACCGCGAGCAGCGTGACCTGCCGGACCGCGTGGGCACCTCGCGGCTGTCGCCGCACCTGCATTTCGGCGAAATCGCACCCTGGCGCATCGCGCATGCGCTGGAAAGACTGCGCAGTGCCGGCACCGATGCCGACATCGACGGCTATCTGCGGCAACTGGGCTGGCGTGATTTCGCCTACCACCTGTTGCATCACTTTCCGAAGACGCCCACGGACAACCTCAATCCGCGTTTCGACCGATTCCCCTGGGCGGCACCGACTGCAGCGCAACTGCACGACTGGCAGCGCGGCAACACCGGCGTGCCGATCGTTGATGCCGGACTGCGCGAGCTGTGGCACACCGGCTACATGCATAACCGGGTGCGGATGATCGTGGCCAGCTACCTGTGCAAGCACCTTCGCGCGCACTGGCTGCATGGCGCGCGCTGGTTCTGGGACACCCTCGTCGATGCCGACCTGGCCAACAACACAATGGGCTGGCAATGGGTGGCCGGGACCGGCGCCGATGCCGCGCCGTACTTCCGGGTGTTCAACCCGGTCACCCAGGCCGAGAAGTTCGATCCGCAGGCCCGCTACATCAGCCGCTGGGTGCCCGAGCTGGCGGCACTGCCGGTGAAGGCGCGGTTTGCGCCGTGGCAGCATCCCCTGCTCCTGGCAGCACACGCGCCTGACTACCCACGCACGCCGATGGTGGACCTGGCAGAGGGCCGCGATGCTGCGCTGGCGGCATACCGCCAGTCGGGGGCGGGATAAAGGGTGACGCGAGCGATCCGGTCAGTTAGCTGAACGCGGCCCTGTCGGCGCACCGGATCATCATCCCGACATCGCATTCGGCTGTTTATTCTCTCTGCGCCCGCAAGCCGCCGGCCGACCGGAAACCAAGGAGAACCTCATGATCCGCAACACCACCCGCAACGTCGCACTGGCCCTGATGAGTGCGGCCGTCCTGTCGGCCTGCGCCACCGGCGGCTCCTATGTGCAGAGTGACCAGTACGGCAACCCGACCGAACAGCAGAACCGGACCGGCCGCAACGCACTGATCGGTACCGCCATCGGCGTGGCGGCCGGCCTGCTGACCGGCGACAGTGCTACCGAGCGGCGCCAGCACGCGCTGATCGGTGCCGGTATCGGCGCACTCAGCGGTGCCGCCGTCGGCCAGTACCAGGATCGCCAGGAACGTGCACTGCGCGAGCGCACCGCCAACACCGGCATCGATGTGCAGCGCCAGGGCGACAACATCATGCTGAACCTGCCGGACGGCATCACCTTCGACTTCGGCAAGGCGACCCTGAAGCCGCAGTTCTATGGCTCGCTCAACGGCGTGGCCGGTACGCTGCGTGAGTACAACCAGACCATGATCGAGGTGGTTGGCCACACCGACAGCATCGGCAGCGACGCGGTCAACAATCGCCTGTCGAAGGAACGCGCCGACTCGGTCGCGCAGTACCTGATCGGCCAGGGCGTGCAGAGCGTGCGTATCGAAACGCTGGGCGCCGGCAAGGCGTACCCGATTGCCGACAACAGCACCGATGCCGGCCGCGCCAAGAACCGCCGCGTCGAGATTCGCGTGATTCCGCTCAAGCAATAACGCGTAGCGTTACTGCTTGAGCCGGTCCGGCCATCGGCCGGAGCGAAAATGCCGCCCTTGCAGGCGGCATTTTTGTGGGTGCCGAGCGTTGCTCGGCACACCGACAGCGCATGCAGAGTCGAGCCGCGCTCGACTCCCTCTGTAAGCCATGCCGACCAAGGTCGGCATCTACCAGGAGATGGATAGGCGCTCTTGCTGCAGGTTACGCCGCCGAAGCGGCCACCTTCTCCAGGATCCGCTTGCCACTGTTCTCCAGCGCGGCATCTTCCTGTGCCTTCTGCTGCTGTGCCAGCTTCGCGCCGGGGCACTGCGCCAGCATGTAGTTGGCATCGAAGTTGAGCTTCTCGACCAGGAAGTCGACAAACGCACGCACCTTCGGCGAGACCAGGCGGCCGCCGGCGAACACGGCATTGAAGTCCACTTCCGGGCCGGTCCAGCCGGCCAGCACGCGGCGCACCATGCCCGATTCGACGAACGGCTTGGCCATCACATCACCGGTCAGCAGCAGGCCTTCGCCACAGACCAATGCACCATTCAACGCAGACATGTCGTTGGCGGTCATCAGCGGGGTGACCGGGAAATCGCGCAGCTCGCCGCCGTTCTCGCCCAGCTGCCAGGTGAAGCGCGGCGAATTGCCGGTGTGGTACGGCTTGCGCATTGCCAGGATGCGATGGAACTGCAGCTCTTCCGGATGCAGCGGTTCGCCATAGCGCTCAATGTAGGCCGGACTGGCGAACACCTGCGTGCGCAGGCTGCCCAGCTTGCGCGCGACCAGATTGGAATCGGGCAGGGCACCCACGCGCAGCGCCAGGTCCGCTTCACCGGCGATCAGGTCCAGCTTCTCGTTACCCATGTGCATGTCCAGGCGGATCTCTGGATACTGCGCATGGAACTGGCCCAGCAGCGGCGCAATCCAGGTGATGCCGATCGAGTAGGGCACAGTGAAGCGCAGCCAGCCGCGCGGGCCGGACTGCAGCTGGCTCACCGCGCTTTCGGCCTCTTCAAGCTCGCGTGCGATGCGCTGGCAATGTTCGTGATAGATCGAACCGGCTTCGGTCAGGCCGAGGCGGCGCGTGGTCCGGTGCAGCAGGCGCGCGCCCAGGCGCGTTTCCAGCTCCTGCACTTTGCGGCTGACCGTGGTCTTGGGCAGGCCGAGCGATTTGGCAGCGGCAATGAAGCTGCCTTGCTCGACCACTTTGACGAAGATCAGCGTCTCGTTGAGATCGTGGGACATGGTCGGGGATCCTGGACGTCGGGGATGGGACAATCGTGACAGAACGATTGGACCGGGAGCGGGATGATTATTCCCCTTAATCAGGACTAATCAAGTAAAGGTTTGAGGTCTATCGTGGCGCCATTCGTTAATTGGAGCCCGTCCGCCATGAGCCTGCGCAACATTCTTGCTCGACTCCGGAACGCCGGCCAGAACACCCTGGACCTGGCGATGACCGTCGAAGCCCGTCCGAGTTCCTTGGTACACAAGGACTTTCGTGAGTTTACCGCGCCCATGCGTCAGCAGCGTGGCGGTGCCATCCGCCTGGTCCCGCACAAGGGCGACCGCCTGCGTCGAATCGGGACTATCCCGGATTTGGGAGGAAATGTCCCGTGAATGGGATACTGACGCCCGAAGTCCTGGTCCTTGGCGGTACCGGTGCCGTCGGCCAGGGCGTGGTCGGCGCGTTGCTGGAAGCCGGCAGCCCGGTGCTGGTGGTTGGCCGCGATCCGGGCCGGCTGGCCGCGCTGCATGAGCAGTTCGCGGATGAGCCCGGACTGGAGACGCTGCTGGGTTCGCTCAGCGATGACGGCTCGGCACGCGCGCTGGCCGAACGCATCGCGCAGCGCCCGCGTCCGTTGGCCGCCGTGATCGCGGCCATGGGTGGCCCCTACCGTCGCGGCCGGGTGATCGACCGCAACGGCGATGAGCTGCTGGGCGCGATGCAGGCCGACCTGATGCCGCACGTGCACGCCGTGCGCCACCTGCTGCCGCTGCTGCAGGACAACGTGCATGCGCGCCGCTACGTGATGATCGGCAGCCCGGCCAACGCCAAGCCCTGGGCGGGCTACGGCGAGACCTCGATCACCACCGCCGCACTGCGCATGTACGCGCAGGTGGTGCACCAGGAAGCGCAGGCGCTGGGCGTGCGCGCGCAGATGCTGGAAGTCTGCAGCCCGGTGTGTACCCCGGCCAACGCGGCCAATGCCTGCATCGAGTGGCCCAGCTCGTTGCTGGTCGGTCGTCGTGTGGTCTCCCTGCTTGACGGGTGCCGCGACAACCGCGCCATCGTCCGCTGCGACAGCAGCGATGCCGAATTGCCGCGTGGCCTGCTGCACCTGGAAGTTCCTCCGCTGTGGCGCGACACCGCAGGCATCGCTTGACCTCGACCATGGTTGAGGTCGCAGTATTCGCCGCCGATTTTTGCAACACGTTCTCATATCGCTGTACCACCCCTCCGTACGGATGCATGCCATGACTTCCCCCAATACCACCCCACATCGTTTCGGCCATCGCATTGCGATGGCCGGCGTGTCGATCCTCGCTGCGGCCGTGCTTGCAGCCTGCAGCGGCGGCCATGCCGAAGAAGGCGGTGCACCGCCGCCGCCGCAGGTCAGCGCCGCGCCGGTACTGGTCAAGCAGGTCAGCCAGTGGGACGAGTTCAGTGGCCGCGTCGAAGCGGTGCAGAGCGTTGAACTGCGTCCGCGCGTGTCCGGTTACATCGACAAGGTCAACTACGTCGAAGGCCAGGAAGTGAAGAAGGGCGAAGTGCTCTTCACCATCGACGCGCGCAGTTACCAGGCCGAGTACGATCGGGCGGCCGCCGAACTGGCCCGCGCCCGTACCCAGGCCACGCTGGCCCGCAGCGAGTCCGAGCGCGCCAAGCGGCTGTCCGAGCAGCAGGCGATCTCCACCGAGACCGCCGAGCAGCGCCGTGCGGCTGCCGACCAGTCCGGCGCCGCCGTGCAGGCCGCGCAGGCAGCATTGGATGCAGCCCGCCTCAATCTTGAGTTCACCAAGGTACGGGCACCGATCGACGGCCGTGCCGGCCGCGCGATGGTCACCGCCGGCAACCTGGTCACCGCCGGCGACAGCGCCAGCGTGCTGACCACGCTGGTCTCGCTGGACACGGTGTTCGTCTACTTCGATGCTGACGAAAGCACCTTCCTGCGCTACGCCCAGATGGCACGCAAGGGCGAGCGCCCGAGCGAGCGTGACAGCGCGCTGCCGGTGAAGGTCGGCCTGTCCGGTGAAGAAGGCTACCCGCACACGGGCAAGGTCGACTTCCTCGACAACCAGGTGGCCCGCAGTACCGGGACCATCCGCGTCCGTGCGCTGCTGGACAACGCCGATCGCCAGTTCACGCCGGGCCTGTTCGCCCGCGTGCAGCTGCTTGGCAGCGGCCAGTTCCAGGCGCTGCTGATCGACGACAAGGCCGTGCTGACCGACCAGGACCGCAAGTACGTCTACGTGGTCGACAAGGATGGCAAGGCCCAGCGCCGCGACATCCAGCTTGGCCGCACCGCTGAAGGCCTGCGTATCGTCGAGCACGGCCTGGCGGCAGGAGACAAGGTGATCATCGACGGCGTGCAGAAGGTCTTCATGCCGGGCATGCCGGTGCAGGCCAAGGCCGTGGCAATGCAGCCGCAGGCCGTGCCGGCACCGGGCCGCGATGCCACCGCCGCACTGAACCACTGATCCGCCGTCTCCTGATCCGCGTCCCCGCTTAGCTGCCGGCGCCAGCGGCAGCCTTCCCTGCCTTCGTCGTATCGACGAGGGGCAGGGTGGCTGTTGCCCGCCGAATGCCTTTCCCAGGAATTCCTCCATGGACTTTTCCCGTTTCTTCATCGACAGGCCGATCTTCGCGGCGGTGCTGTCGATCGTGATCTTCGCCGCAGGCCTGATCACGATTCCAATCCTGCCGATCAGCGAGTACCCCGAAGTGGTGCCGCCGTCGGTGGTCGTGCGCACGGTCTATCCGGGCGCCAACCCCAAGGTCATTGCCGAGACCGTCGCCACACCGCTCGAAGAGGCCATCAACGGCGTCGAAGGCATGATGTACCTGAAGTCGGTGGCCGGCTCGGACGGCGTGCTGCAGATGACCGTCACCTTCCGCCCGGGCACCGACCCGGACGCGGCGGCGGTGAAGGTGCAGAACCGCGTGGCGCAGGCGCAGGCGCGGCTGCCCGAGGACGTGCGCCGGCAGGGCGTGACCACGCAGAAGCAGTCGCCGACCTTCCTGATGGTGGTGCACCTGACCTCGCCGCAAGGCAAGTACGACACCCTGTACCTGCGCAACTACGCGCGCCTGCACGTCAAGGATGCGCTGGCGCGTATTCCGGGCGTCGGTGATGCGCAGATCTTCGGTGGCGGCGACTACGCCATGCGTGCCTGGCTGGACCCGGACAAGGTGGCTTCGCGCGGCCTGACCGCCAGCGACGTGGTGCGCGCCATGCGCGAGCAGAACGTGCAGGTTTCGGCCGGCCAGCTCGGCGCCGAACCGCTGCCGGATAGCAAGTTCCTGACCCTGATCAATGCCCAGGGCCGGCTGAAGACCGAAAAGGAATTCGGCGACATCGTGCTCAAGAGCGGCACCGATGGCGAGATCGTGCGCCTGTCCGACGTGGCCCGCCTGGAACTGGGTGCGGGCGACTACACCCTGCGCTCGCAGCTGGACGGCAAGAACGCGGTGGGTATCGGTATCTTCCAGTCGCCGGGTGCCAACGCGCTGGAAATCCGCGATCAGGTCATCTCGACGATGGACGAGATGCAGAAGACCATGCCGGCCGATGTGAAGTACGAAGCGGTGTATGACACCACCATCTTCGTGCGCGACTCGATCAAGGCCGTGGTCTCCACGCTGCTGGAAGCGATCGCCCTGGTGGTGCTGGTCGTGATCCTGTTCCTGCAGACCTGGCGTGCGTCGATCATTCCGTTGATCGCGGTGCCGGTGTCGGTGGTGGGTACGTTCGCCGCGCTGTACCTGCTGGGCTTCTCGATCAATACGCTGAGCCTGTTCGGCCTGGTGCTGGCGATCGGCATCGTGGTCGACGACGCGATCGTGGTGGTGGAGAACGTCGAGCGCAACATCGAGGAAGGCCTGTCGCCCACCGCCGCGGCACACCAGGCCATGCGCGAGGTGTCCGGCCCGATCGTGGCGATCGCGCTGGTGCTGTGTGCCGTGTTCGTGCCGATGGCGTTCCTGTCCGGTGTCACCGGCCAGTTCTACAAGCAGTTCGCGGTCACCATCGCCATTTCCACGGTGATCTCGGCGATCAACTCGCTGACCCTGTCGCCGGCCCTGGCCGCGCGCCTGCTGAAGGCTCACGGCGCTCCGAAGGACGGCCCGAGCCGCCTGATCGACCGCCTGTTCGGCTGGGTGTTCCGTCCGTTCAACCGCTTCTTCAAGTCCAGCTCGGAGAAATACGAGCGTGGCGTGGCCCGCATCCTCGGCCGCCGCGGGGCGGTGTTCGTGGTCTACGCGATCCTGCTGGTCGGTACCGGCGTGATCTTCAAGCTGGTGCCGCCGGGCTTCATTCCGACCCAGGACAAGCTGTATCTGATCGCCGGTGTGAAGCTGCCGGAAGGTTCGTCGATCGCCCGCACCGATGAAATGCTGCGCAAGGTCGCCAAGATCGCCCAG
The DNA here is from genome assembly GCF_059337855.1 of Stenotrophomonas maltophilia complex sp. Om-AH-Sm3. Classification (NCBI taxonomy): domain Bacteria; kingdom Pseudomonadati; phylum Pseudomonadota; class Gammaproteobacteria; order Lysobacterales; family Lysobacteraceae; genus Stenotrophomonas; species Stenotrophomonas maltophilia complex sp. Om-AH-Sm3. The sequence continues at coordinate 53,031 of NZ_JBYBLQ010000013.1, forward strand.
GAAACCGATGGCGTCGCTCACACCATCTCGTTCCCCGGTCTGAACGCGCTGCAGTTCACCAATACGCCGAACACCGGTGTGGCGTTCATCCCGCTCAAGCCGTTCGCCGAGCGCCATGGCCGCACCGCGGCGCAGATCAATGCCGAGATCAACCAGAAGATTGCCGGCCTGCAGGAAGGCTTCGCGTTCGCGATGATGCCGCCGCCGATCCTCGGCCTGGGCAATGGCAATGGCTACCAGATGTTCATCGAGGACCGTGGCAACCTGGGTTACGGCGCGCTGCAGAATGCGGTGCAGGCCATGCAGGGCACCGTCGCGCAGACCCCGGGCATGGCCTTCCCGATTTCCAGCTACCAGGCCAACGTGCCGCAGCTCGATGCCGAGGTGGACCGCGTCAAGGCCAAGGCACAGGGCGTGCAGCTCACCGAGCTGTTCGACACGTTGCAGACCTACCTGGGTTCGGCCTACGTCAACGACTTCAACCAGTTCGGCCGCACCTGGCAGGTGATCGCCCAGGCCGATGGTCCGTACCGCGAGACGGTCGAGGACATCGGCAAGCTGCGTACCCGCAACGACCGCGGCGAGATGGTGCCGATCGGTTCGATGGTCACCATCAAGCAGACCTTCGGCCCGGACCCGGTGCTGCGCTTCAATGGCTATCCGGCGGCTGACCTGGCCGGTGAAGCCGACCCGCGCCTGCTATCCTCCGCCGAGGCGATGAACAAGCTGACCGAGATCGCCGGCAAGGTGCTGCCGGTGGGCATGACCACCGAATGGACCGACCTGAGCTACCAGCAGGCAACCCAGGGCAAGGCCGCCTTCATCGTGTTCCCGGTGGCGATCATGCTGGCCTTCCTGGTGCTGGCCGCGCTGTACGAGAGCTGGTCGCTGCCGCTGGCGGTGATCCTGATCGTGCCGATGACCCTGCTGTCCGCGCTGTTCGGCGTGTGGTTGACCGGTGGTGACAACAACGTGTTCGTGCAGGTCGGCCTGGTGGTGCTGATGGGCCTGGCGTGCAAGAACGCGATCCTGATCGTCGAGTTCGCCCGAGAGCTGGAGATGGGCGGCAAGGGCATCGTTGAAGCGGCATTGGAAGCCTGCCGCCTGCGTCTGCGCCCGATCGTGATGACCTCCATCGCGTTCATCGCCGGCACCGTGCCGCTGGTGTTGTCGCACGGTGCAGGCGCCGAAGTGCGCTCGGTGACCGGTATCACCGTGTTCGCCGGCATGCTGGGCGTGACCCTGTTCGGCCTGTTCCTTACCCCGGTGTTCTACGTGGCCCTGCGCAAGTTCGTCACCCGCAACGGTGGTGGACAGCTGGTGCAGCACGGCGAGCCGACCATCCACCACTGATATGGAACCCCGTCGCCGCCGGTCATTGGCCGGTGGCGGCTTTCCCCTCACAAGGCATGCATCCATGAACACCCATCAGAACAAGATCGCGCTGGTCACCGGCGCCACCCGTGGCATCGGCCTGGAAACTGTGCGCCAGCTGGCCCAGGCTGGCGTGCACACGCTGCTGGCCGGTCGCAAGCGTGAGACCGCCGTGGAGCTGGCACTGAAGCTGCAGGCTGAAGGCCTGCCGGTCGAAGCCCTGCAACTGGACGTGACCGACGCGGCCAGCATCGCCGAAGCGGTCGAGCAGGTGCGCCAGCGCCATGGTCGTCTCGACATCCTGGTCAACAACGCCGGCATCATGATCGAGAACCCGGCGCAGGCACCGTCGGAACAGTCACTCGATACCTGGAAGCGCACTTTCGACACCAACGTGTATGCGCTGGTGGCGGTCACCCAGGCCTTCCTGCCGCTGGTCAAGCAGGCCAAGTCCGGGCGCATCGTCAATGTGTCCAGCATGCTCGGCTCGCAGACCCTGCACGCGGATCCCTCGTCGGGCATCTACGACTTCAAGATTCCGGCCTACAACGCGTCCAAGGCCGCAGTGAACAGCTGGACCCTGAGCCTGGCCTACGAACTGCGCAATACCCCGATCAAGGTCAACACCGTGCATCCGGGTTACGTGAAGACCGACATGAACGGCGGCAACGGCGAAATCGAAATCAGCGAAGGCGCACGTTCCAGCGTGGAAATGGCGTTGATCGGTGAATCCGGCGCCAGCGGCAGCTTCACCTACCTGGGCGAGGTGCTGCCATGGTGATCCGCACGTTGGCGGTGGCCGTCTCCAGCCTGGTGCTGGCAGGCTGTGTCAGCGTCGGCCCCAACTACAAGGCGCCGATGCAGGAGCCGGTGGTCCTCCAGAGCGCACAGCAGCCGGTGTTCAGTACCGCTTCGCCGGTCGCCAGCTGGTGGGCGCAGTTCGATGATCCGGTGCTGGAACAGCTGGTGCACGGCGCACTGTCGGACAACCTGGACCTTCGCGTGGCCGTGGCCCGCGTCAGCCAGGCCCGCGCGGTGTTCGTGGAAAGCCGCCTCGACCAGGCTCCGCACGTCACCGCTGGCGGCAGCTATGACCGCCGCAAGCAACCCGATCCGCAGCTGGGTGGGCAGCGGGTGTTCAGTGAAAGCTACCAGCTCGGCTTCGACGCCGGCTGGGAGCTGGATCTGTTCGGCCGCAAGCGCCGTGCTGCTGAAGCCGCACGCGCCGACCTCGGTGCCGAGCAGGCCAACCTGGCCGATGCGCAGGTCCTGATCGCCGCTGAAGTGGCACGCAACTACTTCGAGCTGCGTGGTACGCAGAAGCGCATCGCGGTGGCCCAGCACACGCTGGAAAACCTGCGCGATACGCAGAAGCTGACCGAGGCGCGCTGGCAGCTGGGCGCCGGCAGCGAGCTGGATGTGCAGAGTAGCCGTGCCCGCCTGAAGGCGATCGAGGCGGACATCCCGTTGCTGGAAGTGGCCAAGGCGCAGTCGCGCAACCGGCTGGCCGTGCTGCTCGGCCAGCGCCCGGAAGTGCTGACTGACATGCTCGCGCCGCGCGACGTACCGGCCTTCGCCAAGGCACTGCCGCTGGGCGATACCCGCGAACTGCTGCGCCAGCGTGCCGACGTGCGCGTGGCCGAGCGTCGACTGGCGGCTGCGACCGCACGCGTGGGCGTGGCCACGGCGGACCTGTTCCCGCGGTTGTCGCTGTCCGGCTTCGTCGGGTTCCTCGGCGGCGATGCCAGCGGCCTGGTCAATGGCAGCAACAAGGCCTGGTCGCTGACCCCGTCGCTGAGCTGGGCGGCATTCGACTTCGGCACCGTGCGTGCACGCCTGCGCGCCAGCAAGGCTGAAGCCGAAGGCGTGGCCGCGCAGTATGAGCAGGCGGTACTGCTGGCCCTGGAAGACACCGAGAACGCGCTGACCCGCTATTCCAAGCAGCAGGCACGGTTGGCGATCGTGGTCGAGCAGGCGCAGGCGGCACGGCGTGCCGAATCGCTGGCGCAGATTCGCTATCGCGAGGGCTCGGAGGACTTCCTGACCCTGCTGGATGCGCAGCGCACGCAGCTGGCAGCCGATGATGCGTTGGCGGCGGCCGAGTCCGAGGTCAACGTCAGCGTGGTGGGCGTGTACAAGGCGCTGGGCGGCTGGGGGCAATCACCGCAGCAACCGAGCGTGGCGCAGGTGCAATGACTCCAGGGGGGACGGAGGCCGTGGCTTCCGTCCCCTTGCTCTTTCAGGGCCACTGATTGGCCGGCACCTCGCGCTCGCGCATGCGCACGATGCAGAAGCGATGGCCGGTCGGTGCTTCCATTACCCACCAGCGCTTGACGAAGCCTATCCGTCGCGCGCCGAGCTTCTCCAGGCGGTCGGCCTCGGCATCGATGTCGTCGCTCTCGATGTCCAGATGCACCCGTGACGGGTGATCGACCCGCTGGACTTCAACGTCCAGGCCCGCCGGTGCGCCCAGCAGGTCGGCATACTCGGCGCCCCCTTCGGCACGCGCCGCCTGTGCCTGCAGGCCGAGCGCGGCGGCCCAGAAACGGGCGCCTTCGTCGGCGGGAAGGTCCTGGCAGTCGATGATGAATCCTGCCAGCCGGCTCTGGTGTGCCATGTGCTGCTCCGCAGTTCGAGGGGTACGCGGCAGGGTAGCGCGGTGCATTCCGCGTACGTCTTCACCTTCGTGACGTTTCTGACTCTGCCGGATTGCGGGCTCGCCGTGTAACTAGTGGGTCAGGCACTCGGGAGGACAGGCAATGGCGGACGGAAGGCGGGATACCCAACGGATGTTGTTCGGCGATCCGGGTCCACCGGGTGCGGGTCTGTCAGTGGCGGTCGTGGTGCTGCTGGTGCTGGCGACGATGGCCGCAGCGGTCGGTTTCCTGCGCCTGCAGGATTCGATGCTGGGGCTGGGCCTGATCGGCGTGGCGGTGTTCCTGGCGATAGGGGCCCGCATCTGCCAGGCGCGCGATCAGCATCAGGCCCTGTATCGCCTGCTGTCGCGGCAGCCGCCGCTGTAGCTGCGGCTGCCGTGCGGGGTCAGTGCTTCGGCCAGTCCAGTTCGACCACCAGCGGGAAATGATCCGATGGCAGCACGCCATCGATGCGGCGGTCATCGGTCAGGAAGCTGCGCGCGTGGAAACCGCGCACCAGCACCCAGTCCAGCTGCGCGGTGGCCTTGCCAGTGAAATCGTGGAAGGTCAGTCGCGGGCCCTGCGGTGTCTTCACCTGGGCACGGGTGTCGTGCAGTACGCGGGTGAATGCCTTGTAGGTGTCGCCGCCGGGTTCGCTGTTGAAGTCACCGGTCAGCACCACCGGCAGGTCGGCCGCCAGGCCGGCCACGCGCCTGCCGATCAGCTCGGCACCCTTCACCCGGCGTGGTTCGTCCTCGTCGCGGTAGGGCAGGTGGGTATCCATGAAATAGAAGCGGCGGCCGTCATCGATGCGGCGGAACAGCGCCCAGGTGACCATGCGTGGATACAGGTTGCCCCAGGTGATGCTGCCGGGCACATCGGGCGTATCAGACAGCCAGAAGTTGCCTGATTCCTCGATCGCCAGCACCTTGCTGTCGTAGAACACGCCCATGTGCTCGTCGCCGCTGCCGCCGCGGCGGCCCTCGCCGAACCAGCGGTATCCGGGCAGGTGCTGGGCAAGGTAATCGGCCTGCTCCTGCACCAGCTCCTGGGTACCGATCACCGCTGGGTGCGCGTCGAGGATGACCTTCACCATCGCATCGCGACGGTCGGGCCAGCGCTTGCCGGGTTCGGTATCGGCCGGGGTGCGCACATTGAACGACATCACCTTCAACGGCGCAGGGGCTGCGGCCCAGGCGCTGGTCAGAGGCAGGGCAAGCGCCAGCAGCGCAGACAGCGCGGGGCGACGGAAACGCGACAACATCGTGGAATCCCTCCATTCCATGAAAACGGTTTCACAGAGCATGCCACGAATGCGAGGGCAGCGTTATGCAGGGATGGGTGGCTCGCGGATGCCGGGCGGGCGATGAACGCCCCGCCCGGTGGACCGCGCACCGGCGATCACGGGTCGTAGCTCATCCCGTCGCCTGCCTTCTGCAATCGCGCAGATGCACAGGGCGTATGCCGCACGCTGATCAGGCAGCAGGAAGTGCCTCCATCCTGATCAATCTTCAATCTCGCCACGGCGGCCTGCCGCGCGCACTGCCTGCGCGGTGGTGGCCACGCCCAGTCGTTGCCGCGCTCGCCGCAGGTGGTTCTCAACCGTGCGCGCAGACAGCCCCAGCGTGGCCGCTATCTCTGCCTGGCGCCGTCCAGCGGCGACCCAGCGCAGCACCTCGCGTTCGCGTGCGCTCAGCGCGCCCGCGCGGATGTCGGCCGGCGCTTCGGCAAGCCGCCGCGCCGCGCGGAAGACTGACGTGCCGACCATTTCCAGCAGCAGGCGCGCGCTGGCGGACGCATCAATCGAGGTGCCGGCGAAACTGACCGCACCCTCCAGACCGGTCGGGCCGAACACCGGCACCTGCAACCCATGCAGGCCATCGCCGCGAGGCTGCTTCACCACCTGGTAGCGCTCGCCACGCACGCCGTGGCGCTTGCTCCAGAAGAACGGCGCATTGCTGTCCAGCACATGGCGGTTGACCGGACAGGCGTGCAGGTAGCGGGCGAGTCCGCTATCGCTGCCGTCGCCGAACCAGTCACCTTCAATCCAGTACACACGCTGTGCGTCGCGCTCCAGCCCGGTTCCGGTGGCAAACACCAACAGGCGGTCGTAGCCCAATGGTGAGGCGGCGGCGCGCAGCACGCCGCCCACCGCCGGCAATGACCGCGCCTGTTCCAGTTCCAGCAGCGCGGGCACCAGCGCAGGCATTGGCTCAGCGCCCCGCCAGCGCATCGAGCAGCGTACGCGCGGCCAGCTTGCCCAACGCGTTGCCGGCCAGCGGACTGTCGCCGGTCAGCAGCAGGCGATCCTGCAGCACGCTGCCATCGATGCCCTCATTGACGATCTGCACCCCCTGCTGGGCCAGCCGTTCACCGAAGAACCAACGCAGCTGCCCGGGCATGTAGCCGATCCCCGGTGTCTGCCGGTCCATCGCGTCGGGGAAGGCACAGATGCGGTAGCCACGGAACAGCGAGGCACCCTCGGCGTCGTCGACGCCCGCCGCCAGCAGCGCCGCCGGGCCATGGCAGAGGGTGATGATGTGGCGCTGCTCGGCCATGGCCCATTGCAGCGCGGCCTTCACCGCCGCGCTCTCCGGCAGGCCGATCAACGCGCCGTGCCCACCGGGAATGAAGACGGCGGCGTAGTCCGAATCGGCGCCCAGGCCGGCCACCACCTGGTCCAGCTGCAACGGCTGGCGGAAGCGTTCCTGGTAGCGTTCGTACAGGGCGCCGATCTCGCTGTCCTCGTGTGGGAAGGCCCACCATTCGAACTTGACGGCGTTGCCGGACAGCGTCGCCACGTCGATGTCGAAGCCGGCCTTGTCCAGGTGGTACATCGGCAGCAGGGTTTCCACCGGATGGTTACCGGTGGAGAAAAGGTGGCCATTGGCGGTCGGCAGATAGCGCTCGTCGGCGGCGATCATCAGCACCTTCCAGCGGCCATCGCGGCGCGCATCCGGATAGTCGGCGCCGGACAGGTCGCTCTTGGGCGAGGTGAACTGCGACAGCGAATACGGCGACGGGAAGAAGGCATCGCGCTCGGCCGGATCGGGGCTGGGCTGGCGGCTGGGCTCTTGCGTGTTCATGCAGACCTCCGTTGGGGGAAAGTGAGCCCAGCATAGGAGGCTGCGTGCGCAGGCGCGATGAGGGATTCCCCTCAATCGGCCGCAACCCGGATGCTGCAGCGCGCCACCCGGCCGGTTGGACAGTGGGATTATGTCGTGTTATCTAGCCAGTGCCGGGATAATCCCGGCATAACCACACAGCAAGCAAAGGAATGAAAATGAAAAGATTCGCCCGAGCATTGCGCGTCACTCTGAATATTCATCCGAACGAAAAGAGCAGCGTGTGGAATACCTGGCCTCTGTGGGTCGAATTCTGATCCTGCGGGCCAAACCCGCGATTGAGCGGTAGCAAGACGAAGGGACTCGTCTTTCGAGTCCCTTCCTGCCGGAGACGCACTGCATGCAAGGGATGTCGAATGAAGGCAGCGCCATTGCTGCCGAGCGCCTGGCTGCGCGCGTGGAGCGCGAAGGGCCTGTGCTGAAGCTGGAAACCGGTGGAATCGGGGTGTTCTGCCCGGAACTGGCCGGCAAGGTCGATAAGGAGAATTCCGAGCACCTGTTCGTGGTCGAGTCGCTGGCCGACCTGTTCCGCCGTCACGAGCGCGTGCGCTGGACCGAAGTGCGCAGCCTGATCGCCACCTGTAGTGCTGAGCTCACCGGAGCACAGACCCTGGAGGCACTGCAGTCGCGCATGAGGCAAGCTCTGGATGGGGTGTGCGGGCATGCGCTGGATGCCACGCCGGCGGTGTGGAAAGTGATGGCCCACCCCTTGATCCCGCTGGTGATCGACGGGCTCGATGCCCGCGGCACCGCAGCCATCGAACGCGCCCTGCATCTGCGCTACACCACCCAGGTCGAGCAGGTCATCCATCGGCGCCACCTGCTGCGCAACTTCCTCATCGGCCGTGCCGAATCACGGGCGATTGCCGCCGAACTCAAGCACCGTGTCCGCAGCGGACGTTCGGCGCTGGATTACGCGCAGTCATTGCTGAGCCTGCGAGAGCGCATCGGCCTGGACAAGGTCACCTACCTGGTTACCGTGCAGCTGATCGCCATTTCCGGCGTGCCCGGCATGATGGCCGCCTGCCTGCTGCTGGCGATGCAGATGCATCCACACTGGCGCCAGCGCATCGAGGAGGAATTCGCGCCGCTCTCGGAGGCGGAGATCCACGCGCTGCCGATGGCCAGGATTCCCTGCACGATGCGCTTCCTGAAGGAAGTGATGCGGCTGTACTCCACGCCCTTCAACAACCGTCGGGTGGCTGCCTGCGATCTGCAGGTGGAAGGGCAGGCCATCGCCGAAGGTACGGTCTTCGAGCTGAGCTCGTTCATCCAGCACCGCTCGGCGAAGTACTGGGATGACCCGCTGCAGTTCGATCCCGATCGCTGGTTGCCCGAACGGCGCAAGCGTACCGCCGGCATCTATGTGCCTTATGGCTTCCCCACGCGTTCCTGCGTGGGATCGGCGGTCGGCAATGCACAGCTGGTATTGCTGTGCGCGCTGCTGGCACGCGAGTTCCGCTTCACCCCCAGCGCCGACTATCGGCCCGAGGTGCGCATGGAGGGCTTTGCGATTCCGGCGGCGCTGCATGGCACGTTCTCGCGGCGTACGGCCGGTGCCTGATCTGTCGGGACGGCGGCTTACTTTCCCGTTCGCCCGTGTGCCTGCATGTCCTCATGCAGGATCCGCCGCAGCTCGACGATGGCCGGCGTAGCTTCCTGCACGCTGTGTCCGGACACGATCACCTTCTCCGAATCCGCGTGCGGCAGGTGCGAACTCCAGTAGGGCACCAGCCCGTCATCGGTCTTCTCAAGTGGGCCATCGGCCTTGGCGCGGGCGATGATCGAGTGGTAGTGCACCTTCGGTGACATCGGCAGGTCAGCCACGGCGCGGACGAACGGGTCGTCCTTGTCCAGGTTCTGGATGCTGTTCATCTGGTAGCCGTGCTTGCCGTCATTGCGGTCGATCTGGCCGTCGTTGGCGATGGTGGCGACGTCTTCCAGCACGGTCAGTGGCAACCGCACCAGCCGGCCGATCCACCGGCCGAGGCGGGTGCCCGCCACGTCGGTACCGCGATGCGGCGTGGCGATGAACACCACGCGGGACACTTCCGGTTCTGGCAGGAAGGTCAGCACCGGTGCGCCTTTGGTGCGCAGCAGTTCGCGCTGGGCGGGCGTCATCTGCGCGGTGGCCAGCAGGGTGTCGACCAGGTGGTCGCCGGAGGAGGAGATCATCAACCGTGCGATCACCCCGCCCATGCTGTGCCCCACCAGCACCATGTCATGCGAGGCCTGCGCCTTGCCGCTGGGGTCGAAGTGCTTGAACACTTCAGCCAGCGTGTGGCGCATCGCATCGTGGCTCATCGCGATGGGCATGTTGGTCGGGTAATAGAACTGCCAGACCTGGAACTCCCGGCGGATCTCGTCGTCGCGCAGCAGTTCGTTGGCCACGTTGACCCAGGCTTCCGGACTGCTGGCCAGGCCATGGATCATCAGCAGCACGCGGCGGTTCGGGTCGTAGGGCTGCATCATGTACAGATGCGGCGTGTCGATGCCGCCCTTACCACCGAACAGCGTGCGCAACGACTGTCGGCTGAAGTTGGAGCGGGCCAGCCACAGCGCATAGCCGGCAGTGAAGTTGGCCGCCAGTGGCACCTGCTGGCCGTGCAGGGTCACTTCCGAAACCTGTTAGGGATCGTGGATCTCCAGCTCCGGCTCGTCATCGTGCAGCACCTCCCACAGGTTGTTCCCCGAGAAGTGCAGCAGCACCGTCATCGATGGCGAGGGCATCTCGCTCCAGCTCTGCGTGGCCGAAGTGCTGGCCTGCGTTGCCTGCGCCGCTGCCCGAGGCGTGGTGGCCGTGCTGCCGGCCGGGTCATCCATCACCGCTACCAGCTCGGCACCGAAGCCATCGCGGCGATGCACGCTGCGCAGCGTACCGGTGAACGACAGCGAGGCGGCGGGTACCAGCTCGCTGGGGGTACGCTGGTCCAGCGCCGATGCTTGGTCTGAAGGGGCCAGCACGAAGGTCCAGCGGCCCAGCTGGAAATGGCTGGCCTGGCCGTGCACGCGGCCGGTGGCATACGCGTTGTACAGCTGCACCGAGGCTTCCTGCACCGCCAGGTTGTAGTAGTCGCGCACCTGGGTCTGGCGGTCTTCGAAACCACGCTGGTTGGCGGTGCGCTCGGTGAAGAACAGATAGGCATAGGCCTGGCGCGCGACCTGCATCCACGCATCGAGGCGTGGCTGGAAGTCGGCATCCAGCTCGGTGACTGCGGTCTTGGCGCGGCCGGATGCCGAGTACTCGCGCTTTGGCGCCGGCAGGGTCATCGCATACTGCAGCCACAACTCGGCCAGGCTGGAGCGCTTGTCTTCCTCGCGCACCACGATGCTGCCTTCCATGGCCTCGATGCAGGGCAGGCCGGGCTTGGCACAGACGCCCTCATCGAGCCCGGCCACGCGCAGGGTCTCAATGGTCGCCGCGCTGAGCTTGCCGGAGGTCAGGATGTCACCGCGCTTGAGCGCGATGTACTGGCCGGGCGTGACCGAGGCAACCTGCACCGACGGCCCGAACTGGCGCAGCGTCGCGCAGCCGCCCAGGGTGAGCAGCACGGTGATGATGAGGGTCGTGCGGCCGATGAAGCCCAAGCCCGTGGTAGCCATGCGATCCTCCTGCGCGGTGGCGCCACTCTAGCGGCCGGCCTGTCAAAGCGGAATAGACCGGACGGTCGGTTTGCGCCTGGCCGCTTGGGGCGATTCAGCCATTTCCGTGTGACACTGCGGCGAATGGAAAGGACACGGTGATCGCGATGGCCTGGCTGGAAACCCGCATTCCCCCGCCCGTGGTAATGCTGCTGTTCGCCGCTGCGGGCTTTGCAGCACGCTGGCTGTGGCAGGGTTTGCACCTTCGGGTACCGATGCCTGTTCTGCTGGCAGGGGTGACGGTGACGCTGGGTGTCGTGCTCAACCTGCTGCCCAAGGTCTCTTTCCGGCGCGCCGGTACCACCGTCAATCCTCTGCGACCTTCGGCGTCGAGCGCGCTGGTTACCAGCGGAATCTACCGCCGCACCCGAAATCCGATGTATCTCGGCCAGGCGCTGGTCCTGTTTGGTGCCATGGTGTACCTGCAGAACCTGATCGCGCTGCTGGCGGTGCCGCTGTTCGTGGCGTACATCACTTGGCTGCAGATCTTGCCGGAGGAGCGGGCACTGATGGCCCGCTTTCCCGAGGCGTACGCGCAGTACCGTCATCGCGTGCCACGCTGGCTGTAGCGTCGGCTACGCCATCAGCGGCTGATCTGGCACTTCACCGCCGCCGAATAGCCCTCGTAGTCGTCGCCTGCGATCACGTGCAGGGTGTGGTGCTTGTCGATGCGCTTCACGTACGAAGGTTCTTCGGTATTGGCATGCTCGTTGACCTCGGTCACCGACCAGTCCCTGGCCAGGCGCTTGGCGTCGACACCGTTCAGGTACACGAAGAGGCCTTTCTCGCCTTCGGCCACAGTCACATCGGCACTGTTGACCATGCCGCCAAACAGCGCGACCGGCTTGTCCTCCGGCTCGAAGGTGCCGCCCGGCTTCTTGGCCAGGCCGGCCGCCTGCAGGGCATCGATGGCGTCGGCCGCACTGAAATCCGAGCCCGCCTTGCAGGCCAGCAGCGCTTCCAGCGTGGCGGTGCCGGGCGGCGCGATGGCCGGGGCTGCGGCGTGCGTGGCTGGGGCGGCGGCGAGCGCGGTGAGGAACAGGGCGAGCGTGGTTGTGGCGATTTTCATTGCAGATCCTTCTGGCGGTCGCGGATGGAGGGACTGTTGTGTTGGCGGTGTCATCCCGATTATGCGCCACACGTCCTGCGCGACGTGCAGGCACAAAAAAGCCGGAACCCCAGTTGACGGGAGATCCGGCTTCTTGCGGCCTCGACAGGCCATACAGATGGTGGAGGTGGGCGGAATTGAACCGCCGTCCGAAGGCACTCCATCCCCAGCACTACATGCTTAGCTCACCGTTGGATCTCGTCCCCGAACAGCACGGTGCGCAAAGCGCATCCGGGAACCAGCCTGTTGTGTTCTAGTGCCGGACTGACAGGCAGCCGTCCAGCGCGATTCCATGATAGTGACTCTACACCGCGAGCATGGACACAAGCGGTTTCGAGGCTTAGGCCTTAAGCGGCCAGAGCGTAGTTGTCGTCGTTGGCAACTAGAGTTTTGCAGCTGGATTTACGAGGAAAGCTACCCCCTCGGCATGCGCCAGGCGACTTCACAACCCCCGTCGAAACCAATGCACCCCCGGTTTCTTCAAGTTCTGCAAGGTACAAGGCCTGTTTCGTGTCGCCACGGTCAGTGCCTGCCCAACAGTGGCAATGCTACGGCAAAACAGCTGAACAGTCACCTTGGGCAATCTACAACAAGTTGTAGAGCCTCCGTCATAGCGGATTGGTAACGTCATGGGCACGAATTTGCGACACACTGGCGGCGACCATCCGGGCCAGGACAGACACGGAGACTGTGGGTGACCGATGCAAGCCAACAACGCAGCCTGCGGCAACTGATCGGGCCGGTCGGTGCCGACTACCAGCGACGGGCATTGCCCCCTGGCTGGGTCTGGGCCGTGCTGGGCGCGCTGCTGGCGGCCACCTGCCTGACCGAACTGCCGGCCACAGCGGCCGCAGCACTGGTCGCCAGTGCGGTGGTGGTGCACTGGTCGCAGCGCGGTCGCATCCATTGGCTGGGCTGGCGCCTGCCGGGCCTGGCGGTGTTGGCGGCCCTGCTGTGGGGGCCGGAAGTGCTGTCGCAGTGGTTCGAGCACGGGCTGGCCGTGGTCCTGATGTCGCTGGCCAGCCTCAGCATCGGCGTGCATGTGTGGCAGTCGCGGCAGATGGCGCAGCAGCTCCAGGGCGCGGCCGATTCGATGGATGACGCCCAGTTGCTGGCCCTGCTGCCGGCCGACGCAGCCCAGCTGGCGCAGCGGTGGCGCGCCGGCGATGACCGGCATGCCCCGGAACTGGCGGTCGTAATGCACCTGGCCGTGATGCACGCGGCGCTGGCACCGCGCATGCGCGGGCAGGGCGTGCTGGCGGGGTGACCGGCAGGCAACTCCAGCGCCGACACGACTACGACCCCGACAACGCCTTGCGCAGGTAGATCCGCTCGTGACCGGGTGGGCAGTCGGGCAGTCGCCCATACACGGTGTAGCCCTGCCGCAGGTAGAAGGCTTCGGCCTGCCAGTCGAAGGTATCCAGCATCACGCTGCGGGCGCCAAGCTGGCGCGCGGCGGCTTCTGCTTCCGCCAGCAGGCGCTGGCCGATGCCTTGCCCGCGCAGTTCCGGGTCCACCCACAGCACATGCACCTGCAGCCAGCCGGCACAGACGTCGGCCAGCACGCCGCCGCGCAGCGTGCCGTGCTCGTCATGCCAGGCCAGGCGGACTGGGGTCTCATCGAACGCATCGCCGCCGTGGGCCTGGTTGAAGGCCAGCAGGCGCGCGCACAACGTGCGCGTTTCATCGGCGCTGGCAGTCGCCATGGCGCCGATGGGAGTGATCATGCGTCGCGGTTGCCGCGACGCATCACGCGCTGCTTCTCGATCGCCCAGTCGCGGTCCTTGGCGGCATCGCGCTTGTCGTGGGTCTGCTTGCCCTTGGCCAGCGCGACTTCGAGCTTGATCTTGTTCTTGCTCCAGTACATCGCAGTGGGCACGATCGTGTAGCCATCGCGCTCGACCTTGCCGATCAGCTTGTCGATCTCGTTCCGGTGCAGCAGCAGCTTGCGCTCGCGCCGGTCATTGGCCACCACGTGGGTGGAGGCCTGGATCAACGGGGTGATCTGTGCACCGATCAGGTAGATCTCGCCGCGCTTCACATAGGCGTAGGCATCGATGATGTTGCCACGGCCTGCGCGGATCGACTTGACCTCCCAGCCCTGCAGGGCGAGGCCGGCCTCGAAGCGCTCTTCGATGTGGTATTCGTGGCGGGCACGCTTGTTCAACGCGATGGTTTTGTTGGCCGTCGCGCTCTTTGCTTTATCCTTGCCGCTGTTCTTGCTCATTTCCGTATTGTCTCCGATTCGGGCCCGCCCGGTCGATTGCCGAAACGTCCTGTATTCATGCCTACTATCCGCCGCAGCGCCCTGGTCGAACATTCGGCCGCGCGCATGTTCGACCTGGTCAACGATGTCCAGGCCTATCCGCGCCGTTTCCGCTGGTGTTCTGCTGCCCAGATCGTTGAGGAGGGCGAGGACCGCCTGGTGGCGCGACTGGACCTGGGCCTGGGCTCGTTCAGCACATGGTTCCAGACCGAGAACACCCTGCAGCGCCCGCACAGCATTGATATGCAGCTGCGCGATGGCCCGTTCAAGCAGCTGCACGGCCGCTGGGAATTCCATGCGCTGGCCGAGGATGCCTGCAAGGTCACCCTGACCCTGGAGTTCGAACCCAGCTCGCGCCTGCTCGGTCCGGCGCTGGCGATCGGCTTCCAGGGGCTGGCCGATCGCATGGTCAACGATTTCGTCCGCGTCGCCGACGAGGGCTGAGCGATGATCGAGGTCGAGGTGGTACTGGCCTGGCCGCAGCAGGTGCTGTCGTGCCGCCTGCAGCTGGAAGAGGGGGCCACCGTCGCCGATGCTGTCGCGGCGGCCGCACTGGAAGGCAGTGCCGATTGTCCCGCCGTCGCCGTGCATGGCGTACTGGCACGCCCGCACCAGGCACTGCTGGACGGCGACCGCATCGAACTGCTGCGCCCGCTGCTGGCAGATCCGAAGGATAACCGCCGGCGTCGCGCGCTCGGCGGTTGATTCCGGCAGCCGTACCGGCGGACGGGCAGGGGGCTCAGCGGCCCTTCTTCTTCTTGTCCTTCGGCAGGTTGCGGCCGAACTGGCGCACGGTCTGCTGGGCCAGGGCCTTGTCGTTGCCCGGGAAGTAATCGCCTTCCCAGCGGGTCACGGTGTCATTCTCGAAGAACACCACGAAGTTCTTCACTTCGGTACGACCCAGGCGGTTCACGCGCTGGCTGGAGGTGTAGTCCCAACGCTGGGCGTGGAACGGGTCGGGAATGGACGGGGTGCCCAGCAGCGCGGTGACCTGCTGCTTGCTCTGCCCGACCTGCAGCTTGGCCACGGCATCTTCCCGGATCAGGTTGCCCTGATAGATGGGTTGCTTGTAGATGATGCCGCACCCGGTGGTGGACAGGGCGACGGCGGCGACCAACAGGAGATTGCGCATCGGGACTGGCGGTTGGGGAAATCAAACCGATGATACACTCCCGGCGTGCCACCGCGACCCAATCCGAGGCAGCTGGCGCTAAATCGCCAATGAACGGAGACCTATGGAAACCCACGACCTGCGTAAAGTCGGCCTGAAGGTGACCCATCCGCGGATGCGGATCCTGGCGCTGCTCGAGCAGCGCAATGCCCAGCACCACATGACCGCCGAAGACATCTACCGCCAGCTGCTGGAGCACGGCGACGAGATCGGCCTGGCCACGGTGTACCGGGTGCTGACCCAGTTCGAGGCCGCCGGCCTCGTGCTCAAGCACAATTTCGAGGGCGGCCAGGCGGTCTACGAACTGGACCGTGGCGGCCACCACGACCACATGGTCGACGTGGACAGTGGCAAGATCATCGAGTTCGAAAGCCACGAGATCGAGGAGCTGCAGCGCAAGATCGCCGCAGACCATGGCTACGAGCTGGAAGAGCACTCGCTGGTACTGTACGTGCGCAAGAAGCGCAAGTAAGCCGTTCCGGCCAGCTGGATGCGATGAAACCCCGGGCCTGCCCGGGGTTTTCCGTTGATGGGGTCAGAGCCCTTTCCGTTCAGGAAAGGGATCCGACCCCTTGCGGCCCAGCAGGATCTCCAGGTCCACCGCCTCAGCCATGGCCCGGTTGCCGGCATCACCCGGGTGGAGGTGGTCGCCGGAGTCGTAGGCCACGGCCATCCGTGAGGGATCGGCCGGGTCGCGCAGCGCCGCGTCCAGGTCGATCACCGCGTCGAACGGGCTGTCCGTGCGCAGCCAGACATTGAGCTGGCGGCGCAGGGTGTCCTTGTCCGGATGGTAGTAGTCGTCCAGCGGCGTGCCGGGCAGGGCGCCAGCGAACGGTGGCAAGGTAGCGCCAATGATCCGCACGCCACGGTGGCGGGCCTGTTCTGCCAGCGTGCGATACCCCGCCTGCAGCTCGCTCAGCGTGGGCCGGGCCTGGTTGCGGGCGAATGCGGTACCTGGCCAGCTGATGTCATTGATGCCGATCAGCACGATCACACTGGATACCGCAGGCTGGTCCAGCGCGTCGCGCCGGAAGCGGACCAGGCCGGATTCACCCATGCCGTCGCGCAGCAGCCGCCCCCCGGAAATGCCGGCGTTCACCACGGCTATGCCCCGCGCTGCCAGGCGCGCGGCCAGATGATCGGTCCAGCGCTGGTCCTGGTCGAGGCTGGCGGTGGCACCGTCGGTGATCGAATCCCCGATCACTACTACGCTGCGCGCGTCGGCGTCGGCCTCGACGTCAATTCCGGTCAGCAGCAGGCGGGCGGTGGTGCTGCTGGCTGCGCTCAGGGCCTGGGCCCGGCTCTGGTCGCCGGGGGCGATCCAGCTGGTCTGGCGGCCTTCCCAATGGAACGTCTGAACGGTTGCCGGCCCCGGCACAAAGACGCTGACCTGCAATGCCTGGTGGTCATCCGTGGCCAGCGGGAGCGGATCGCTCAGCTGTTCCTGACCGGGCCCGATCAACACCCCGGGCTGGCCGCCGAAGCTGAGCGGTTGCGGGATGGCGCCCGCGCGTGCGGCCACGCTGGCCGCCCCGATCCGCAGCGGCCGGGTGCCGTAGGCATTGCTCAGCCGCACCCGCAGCCGCGGGCCGCCCAGGCTGACACGCACCGTCTGGCGGAAGGTCTGGTCCTGCAGCGTGGCCGGGACCAGGGTCGGGAACAGGAAATCCGCGTTCCAGACCGGCTGCGGGCTGGCCTGCCAGCTGGCGACCCAGTGCGGGGCGGATGCGGCACTGGCGGCGCCGGACACGGCGAGCAGGGCGGTGGTGGTGAGCTGGCTCAAGCGGTTCATCGGGCAGTCCCGAGTGGAGGGACCGCCATGGTGATTCCGTGCTTATCTGTGAACTAGACTGCGCACGGACAATCATCTGTGAACTGGATTCATCGCCATGGCGCGACCCGACATCAACCGATCCGGCGAACTGGAAGTGTTCGTGCGGGTGATCGAGACCGGTGGCTTCTCCGCCGCCGCCCGAACGCTGGACATGACCCCGTCGGCGGTGAGCAAGCTGGTGGCGCGGCTGGAGCAACGGTTGGGCACGCGCCTGCTGCAACGCTCCACCCGCCAGCTGCAGCTGACCCCGGAAGGCTGCGCGTTCTACGAGCGTGGCCTGCGCGTGCTGGCCGACCTGGACGAGGCCGAGCGTTGTGCCAGCGCCCATGCCGAGCCGCGCGGGCGGTTGCGGGTCAACTCCAACGTGCCGTTTGGCCGCCATTTCCTGTTGCCGCTGCTGCCGGCGTTCCTTGAGCGTAACCCGCAGGTGGGCGTGGACCTGACCCTCAACGACGAGGTGATCGACCTGCTGGAGCAGCGCACCGACGTGGCAGTGCGGGCCGGGCCGCTGAAGAGCTCCAGTCTGGTGGCGCGACGGCTGGGCGCGACGCGGATGATGATCGTGGCTGCACCGGCCTACGCGCAGCGGCACGGGCTGCCACGCACTGCCGAGGAGCTGCAGTCGCACAACCGGCTGGACATCGGCCACGCGCGTGCGATGCAGGGGTGGCCGTTGCTGCAGGAGGGGCGCGAGCGGATGCTGCTGCCCAGTGGCAATGCCCGCGCCAGCAACGGCGATGCGCTGCGCCAGCTGGTGCTGGGCGGGCTGGGCATGGCGCGGCTGGCGGCATTCCAGGTGCAGGAGGACATTGCTGCCGGGCGCTTGCTGCCGGTGCTGGAAGAGGCCAATCCCGGCGACCTGGAAGAGGTGCACGCGGTGTTCCTGGGGCAGGGCGGTTACCTGCCGCTGCGGGTGCGCGCGTTCCTCGATTTCCTGGTGGAGAACGTCGACCTGACGCAGCCACGGGGGTAGGGCCGGCCGCTGGCCGGCAACCTCACGATCTTCGCCCACCCGTGTTGGGTTGCCGGCCAGCGGCCGGCACTACCGCGCGGAAGCCGGGCCTATGCCCGGCTCGGGCGGCGTTACACCTGCAGCAGCTTGCGGGCGGCGGCGCGCGCTTCCTTGCTCACTTCCACGCCGCCGAGCATGCGCGCCAGCTCTTCCTCGCGCGCCTTGTTGTCCAGCTTTTCCACGGCGCTCTGGGTCATGCCTTCCACCGGGGCCTTGCTGACCCGGTAATGGGCGTGGCCCTTGGAGGCGACCTGCGGCAGGTGGGTCACGCACAGCACCTGGCGCTTCTCGCCGAGCGCGCGCAGCTTCTGGCCGACGATGTCAGCCACCGCGCCGCCGATGCCGGAGTCGACCTCGTCAAACACCATGGTCGGCACCGCATCCAAGTCCAGCGCGGCCACTTCGATGGCCAGCGAGATACGTGACAGTTCACCGCCCGAGGCCACCTTGCGAAGGGCGCGCGGCGGTTGGCCGGCGTTGGCCGCCACCAGGAACTCGACGCGCTCGGCACCCTGCGGGTCGGGCTTGCCGCTGTCCTGTGGCTCCAGTTCGATCAGGAACTGGCCGCCGCCCATGCCGAGCTCGGCGATGATGCCGGTGGTGGTGGCCGACAGTTCGGCAGCAGCGCTGCGGCGGCTGGCGGTCAGCACTTCAGCCTGTACGCGCCAGGCGGCGGCGGCCTTGTCGATCTCGCCGGCCAGGCGCTGCAGGCGCTCGTCGGCGCCACGCAGCTGCTCCACTTCGGCATGCATGCGCTCGCGCTGTGCGCCCAGTTCGTCCATCGGCACGCGGTGCTTGCGGGCCAGGTCGTGCAGGCGGCCGAGGCGGCGCTCGTTCTCCTCGAACTGTTCCGGGTCGGCATCCAGATCGTCGTGCACGCGATCAAGCAGCGACAGGGCTTCGTGCAGCTG
Organism: Stenotrophomonas maltophilia complex sp. Om-AH-Sm3; assembly: GCF_059337855.1. Classification (NCBI taxonomy): domain Bacteria; kingdom Pseudomonadati; phylum Pseudomonadota; class Gammaproteobacteria; order Lysobacterales; family Lysobacteraceae; genus Stenotrophomonas; species Stenotrophomonas maltophilia complex sp. Om-AH-Sm3. The sequence goes on from NZ_JBYBLQ010000013.1 coordinate 72,110, forward strand.
GATCGAGGCGTTCTCGATCAGGCCGTCCACTTCGCCCAGGCGCGGGTCGTGCTCGATCAGGCGCGACAGCTCGTGGCGCACCTGCTGCAGCAGGTCCAGCGCAGAGCTGCCGTCATCGCCGTTGAGCTGGTTGCTGGCTGCCTGGCAGGCGCTCAGCAGGGCGCTGGCGTGGGCCTGGCGACGGTGGCTGGCGCCAAGCGCGGCAATCGATTCCGGCTCAAGGTCCTCGCGGTCCAGTTCGCGCAGCTGGTGCTCCAGGAAGCCGATCCGGTCACTGACGTCGCCCTGTTGCGACAACGCCAGCGATTCATCGACCAGTGCCTGCCAGGCCGCGGCGGCGTGGCGCACCTGGCGGCGCTCGTTCTCGTTGCCGGCATAGGCATCCAGCAGGGCCAGCTGCGACGGGCGCGCCAGCAGCGCCTGTTGTTCATGCTGGCCGTGGATCTCCACCAGCAGCGAGGCCAGGTCGCCCAGCTGTGCCAGTGTCACCGGGCGGCCATTGATCCAGGCCCGCGAGCCGCCGTCGGCGCGGATCACGCGGCGCAGCTGGCATTGGTCCTCGTCGTCGAGCTCGTTGTCGGCCAGCCACTGGCGGGCGGCCTGCAGCTGCTCCAGCGCGAACTCGGCGGAAAGCTCGGCGCGTGCGGCACCATGGCGGACCACGCCGCTGTCAGCGCGCAGGCCGGACAGGAAGCCCAGTGCGTCGACCATCAGCGACTTGCCGGCGCCAGTCTCGCCTGAAACCACGGTCATGCCTGGCCCGAACTCCAGTTCGGTGGCGCGGACGACGGCGAAATCCTTGATCGAAAGATGTCTGAGCATGGGTAAGGGGGTGTCAGCAGCCGCGCAACGCTAGCACGCGGGCGCGGGAGGTCCAATGACTTGCCAAGGCGATGCGCCGCCATTATCTAGTGTCCGTGTCTCACAGGTTGATTCCATGCACGGTTCTCCCGACCAGCTTGCCCCGCGTGCGCGCCACCTGCTGCGCACGCTGATCGCGCGATATATCCAGGACGGCGAGCCGGTCGGCTCGCAGACGCTGGCGCGCGTGGCCGGCCTGGAGGTCAGCCCGGCCACCATCCGCAACATCCTGGGCGACCTGGAGGATCTGGGCCTGCTGGCCTCGCCACATACGTCGGCCGGCCGCGTCCCGACCGCGCATGGCTACCGGGTGTTCGTCGACAGCCTGCTGCAGATGCAGCCGCCGGGCGAGGGCGAGCTGGCCCGGTTGCGCCAGGAACTGGCCGGTGGCGGCAGCACCCAGGCCCTGCTCGGCAGCGCCTCGGAGCTGCTGTCGGCGATGAGCCACTTCGTCGGAGTGGTCAGCGCACCGCGGCGCGAGCAGTTCGCCTTCCGCCAGATCGATTTCGTGGCGCTGGACGGGCGCCGGGTGCTGGCGATCCTGGTATTTGCCGACAACGAGGTGCAGAACCGGGTGATCGAGACCCGGCAGGAGTTTGCGCCAGGCCAGCTGGAGCAGGTCGCCAACTACCTCAATGCGCATTTCGCCGGCCTGCCGATGGCCGAGATCCGTACCCGCCTGCTGCTGGAGCTGCGCGACGCCCGGTCCGAACTGGAGCAGTTGCTGGCCCACAGCATCGAACTGGCCGAGCAGGCCCTGCAGCCGGCGGCCGACGACATGCTGGTGGCCGGGCAGACCCGCTTGATGGGAGTGCAGGACCTGTCCGACCTGGAGCGCCTGCGCGAACTGTTCGAGCTGTTCTCCAGCAAGCGCGAGATCCTGCAGCTGCTGGAGCGGACCATCCAGGCGCCGGGGGTGCGCATCTTCATCGGCGAAGAGACCGGAATGATGCCGCTGCAGGGCGTCTCGCTGGTCACTGCCCCGTACACCGCCAATGGCCAGGTGCTGGGCGTGCTGGGCGTGATAGGTCCCAAGCGGATGGCCTACGACCGGGTGATCCCGCTGGTCCAGGCCACCGCCGATGTGCTTGGCGCGGCCTTTTCACCGGCCGGACGCACGCCGGGAACATCCGACGCTTGAAACGCAGCATCCCGCCCACACTAGGGTGGGTGGAGGCGGAGAGTGACCGCCAGGGACCCAGACATGAACCACGAACATCCAGATATCGAATCCCAGCAGAGTGCCGCCGATGCGGCTGCCACCGCCGGCGTCAACGACGAAGTCGAGCGCCTGCGCGCCGAAGTCGAGCAGGTCAAGGCCGATGCGCTGCGTGAGCGCGCCGACCTGGAAAACCAGCGCAAGCGTGTTGCCCGTGACATCGAGCAGGCCCGCAAGTTCGCCAACGAGAAGCTGCTGGGCGAGCTGCTGCCGGTGTTCGACAGCCTGGATGCCGGCCTGAAGGCCGCCGGCGACGACCCGCACCCGCTGCGCGAAGGCCTGGAGCTGACCTACAAGCAGCTGCTCAAGGTCGCCGCCGACAACGGCCTGGCGCTGCTGGATCCGATCGGCCAGCCGTTCAACCCGGAACACCACCAGGCCATCAGCCAGGTGCCGACCCCGGGCGCTGCCCCGGGCAGCGTGGTGACCGTGTTCCAGAAGGGCTACCTGCTCAACGAGCGCCTGCTGCGGCCGGCGCTGGTGGTGGTGGCCGCCGACTGATCCGGCAGGGCCGGGCGGCGGACAGACCCGTCACCCGACCCGACGCTGAACGCGCCGGATCGTCGGAAACACAGCGTTCGGGAGGTGGCTTGAATGTTCCACGGGCCTCCCCCACATCGTATTCATCCACCGGCCGAACGGCCGGACTGACCCCAACAAGCATCCTCAGGAGTCTCCCCCATGGGCAAGATCATTGGTATCGACCTCGGCACCACCAACTCGTGCGTGGCGATCATGGACGGCGGCAAGGCCCGCGTCATCGAGAATTCGGAAGGCGATCGCACCACCCCGTCGATCGTCGCCTACACCAAGGACGGCGAAGTCCTGGTCGGTGCCTCGGCCAAGCGCCAGGCCGTGACCAACCCGAAGAACACCTTCTATGCGGTGAAGCGCCTGATCGGCCGCAAGTTCACCGATGGCGAGGTGCAGAAGGACATCGCCCACGTCCCGTACAGCATCCTGGCCCATGACAATGGCGATGCCTGGGTCGCCACCAGCGACGGCAAGAAGATGGCCCCGCAGGAAATCTCGGCCAAGGTGCTGGAGAAGATGAAGAAGACCGCCGAGGACTTCCTCGGTGAGAAGGTCACCGAAGCGGTCATTACCGTGCCGGCCTACTTCAACGACAGCCAGCGCCAGGCGACCAAGGACGCCGGTCGCATCGCCGGCCTGGACGTCAAGCGCATCATCAACGAGCCGACCGCGGCTGCGCTGGCCTATGGCCTGGACAAGGGCGACAACAAGGATCGCAAGATCGTGGTGTACGACCTGGGCGGCGGCACCTTCGACGTCTCGGTGATCGAGATCGCCAATGTCGACGGCGAGAAGCAGTTCGAAGTGCTGGCCACCAACGGCGACACCTTCCTGGGTGGCGAAGACTTCGACAACCGCGTCATCGAGTACCTGGTTGAAGAATTCAACAAGGACCAGGGCATCGACCTGCGCAAGGATCCGCTGGCCCTGCAGCGCCTGAAGGATGCTGCCGAGCGCGCCAAGATCGAGCTGTCCAGCGCCCAGCAGACCGAAGTGAACCTGCCGTACGTCACCGCTGACGCGTCGGGTCCGAAGCACCTGAACATCAAGCTGACCCGCGCCAAGCTGGAAGCACTGGTGGACGACCTGATCAAGAAGTCGATCGAGCCGTGCCGCGTCGCCCTGAACGATGCCGGCCTGCGTTCGAGCGACATCAGCGAAGTGATCCTGGTCGGCGGCCAGACCCGCATGCCGAAGGTGCAGCAGGCGGTGACCGAGTTCTTCGGCAAGGAACCGCGCAAGGACGTCAACCCGGACGAAGCCGTGGCACTGGGTGCGGCGATCCAGGGCGGCGTGCTGGGCGGCGACGTCAAGGACGTGCTGCTGCTGGACGTGACCCCGCTGTCGCTGGGTATCGAAACCATGGGTGGCGTGTTCACCAAGATCATCGAGAAGAACACCACCATCCCGACCAAGGCCTCGCAGGTGTTCTCCACCGCCGAGGACAACCAGTCGGCCGTGACCGTGCACGTGCTGCAGGGTGAGCGCGAGCAGGCCCGCTTCAACAAGTCGCTGGCCAAGTTCGACCTGTCCGGCATCGAGCCGGCCCCGCGTGGCCTGCCGCAGGTGGAAGTGTCCTTCGACATCGACGCCAACGGCATCCTGCACGTGTCGGCCAAGGACAAGAAGACCAACAAGGAACAGAAGGTCGAGATCAAGGCCGGTTCGGGCCTGTCCGAGGAAGAGATCGCGCGCATGGTTGCCGACGCGGAAGCCAACCGCGAGGAAGACAAGAAGTTCCAGGAACTGGTGCAGGCCCGCAACCAGGCCGACGCCCTGATCCACGGCACCCGCAGCGCCATCACCGAGCACGGCAGCAAGGTCGGCGGCGATGTCATCGGCAAGGTCGAGGCGGCGCTGGCCGACCTGGAAACCGCGATGAAGGGCGACGACAAGGCACAGATCGAAGCCAAGTCGAAGGCACTGGAAGAAGCTGGCCAGTCGCTGTTCGCCGCTGCTTCGGCCGACCAGGGCGGTGCCCCGGGTGCCGACGCCGGCAATGCCGGCAAGGCGCAGGATGACGTGGTCGACGCTGAGTTCACCGAAGTCAAGGACGACAAGAAGTCCTGATCCGGACCGACGCGGGACGCTGGCCACCAGCGTCCCGTTGCCGCATCAGGGTCCTGACCGCCTACCGGCGTGTCGGGGCGCCCGACGCAAGAGCGGACCTGGTTCCGCTCTTCCGCTTTGACGAATCCCGACGTTCCGGAACCCGATTCACGATATGAGCAAGCGCGATTACTACGAAGTGCTGGGCGTTGCCCGCACCGCCACCGACGAAGAGCTGAAGAAGGCCTACCGTCGCTGCGCGATGAAGTTCCACCCGGACCGCAACCCGGGCGATACGGCGGCCGAAGCCTCCTTCAAGGAGTGCAAGGAAGCCTACGAAGTGCTGTCCGACGGCAACAAGCGCCGCATGTACGACAGCCACGGCCACGCCGCGTTCGAGCACGGCATGGGCGGCGGTGGTCCGGGCGGCCCGGACATGAACGATATCTTCGGCGATATCTTCGGCAACATCTTTGGTGGCGGCGGTGGTCCGCGCCAGGCCCGTCGCGGCGCCGACATCGGCTACGTGATGGAGCTGGACCTGGAAGAAGCCGTGCGCGGCGTCGAGCGCCGCATCGAGATTCCGACCCTGGCCGAGTGCAGCGACTGCGATGGCAGTGGCTCCGAGGACGGCAAGGTCGAGACCTGCAACGTCTGCCATGGCCGTGGCCAGGTGCGCATCCAGCGCGGCATCTTCGCCATGCAGCAGGCCTGCCACAACTGCGGCGGCCGTGGCCAGATCATCGCCAAGCCCTGCAAGACCTGCCACGGCAACGGCCGCGTCGAGGAAGACAAGGTGCTGTCGGTGAAGGTGCCGGCCGGCGTCGATACCGGCGACCGCATCCGCCTGCAGGGCGAGGGCGAAGCCGGTCCGGCCGGTACGCCGCCGGGTGACCTGTACGTGGAAGTGCGCGTGCGCGAGCATGCGATCTTCCAGCGCGATGGCGACGACCTGCACTGCGAAGTGCCGATCCGCATCTCGCAGGCGGCACTGGGTGACACCGTGCGCGTGGCCACCCTTGGCGGCGAAGCGGAGATCCGTATCCCGGCCGAGACCCAGACCGGCAAGCTGTTCCGCCTGCGCGGCAAGGGCGTGCGTTCGGTGCGCAGCCGCAGCGAAGGCGACCTGTACTGCCGCGTGGTGGTGGAGACGCCGGTGAACCTCACCAACGAGCAGCGCAAGCTGCTGGAACAGTTCGAAGCCACCTTCGTCGGCGAGGAAGCGCGCAAGCATTCGCCGAAATCGGCCACTTTCATCGACGGCGTGAAGGGCTTCTGGGACCGGATGACGTCCTGAGTTTTTCAACCGAAGCGTTGAGCGGAAGCGCCGGGCCATGCCCGGCGTTCTCGTTTGCGATCCGCGATGGTTTCCGCCGGGCATGCGCCGCGATGGTGGATCCACGCCATGCGTGGACGGCGTTACCGGAAAAACGCCGCAGGTGTCTGCCCCAGCTGGCGCTTGAACATGCTGGTGAACGCGCTGGGGCTGTCGTAGCCCGTCGCCAGCGCGACATCGATGACCTTGTCGCCGACGGCCAGCCGTTCCAGTGCGGCCAGCAGCCGCGCCTGTTGTCGCCACTGCCCGAAGGTCATGCCCAGTTCGCTGGCGAAATGGCGCTGGATGGTTTTCACGTCCACCTGCAGGGCCTGCGCCCAATCCTGCAGCGTGGCGTCGTCGCCGGGATGCTTCTGGATGTGCTGGCAGATCCGCTGCAGGCGCGGGTCGGTGGGCGAGGGCAGGTGCAGCGGCAGCACGTCCATGCGGTGCAGCTCGTCCAGCAGCAGGCGCACCACGCGGCCGTCGCGGCTGTCGTCCACATGCGCGGTCTCGATCAGGCTGGCGGCCAGCAGCAGCTCGCGCAGCAGCGGCGCCACCTGTACCGCGAACGCTTCGTCCGGCAGCTGCGGCGCGAAGTCCGGCTCCACGTACAGGCTACGCATGTGTACTTCGGCGATGCAGTCCACCGCATGGGCCGTGCCGGCCGGGACCCAGATCGCGCGGGTTGAAGGCACTACCCAGCGGCCGCCGTCTGCACGCACCACCATCAGTCCGGACATGGCGAACACCAGCTGGTGACGCCGGTGCCGGTGGGGCGCGATGTGGGTCCCGGGCTTGTAATGGCGGGCGCGGCAGGTCACTGGGCGGTGCACCGGAACCTCGTTCCACGGCGCAGTCTCGCGGACCTGGCAGGGGATGTCCTTTTTGCGATATGCCATGACCCGAACGCGGCAGAAGGGAGGGGGAGTTCACCGTAGCATGCGTGGCTCGCCCCCAACCTGACTGTATCCATGTCGACCCTGGCTTCTCCCGCAACCACCTCACGCCCGGTGGCCCCCGGCGTGCTGGCCGCCATTTCCACCTCGCACGTCGTCAACGACATGATGCAGTCGCTGATCCTGGCCATCTATCCGGTGATCAAGGGCGGCTTCAATCTCAGCTTCACCCAGATCGGCCTGATCACGCTGACCTACCAGCTCACTGCGTCGATCTTCCAGCCGTTGATCGGTGTAGCCACCGACCGCCGCCCGGCACCGTATTCGCTACCGATCGGCATGGCCTCGACCTTGTGCGGCATGCTGCTGCTCGGCTTCGCGCCGAACTACGCGATGGTGCTGCTGGCAGCGGCAATGGTCGGCATCGGCTCGGCGATCTTCCATCCGGAGGCCTCGCGCATCGCGCGGCTCGCCTCGGGCGGCCGTCATGGCTTCGCACAGTCGGTGTTCCAGGTGGGGGGCAATTTCGGTACCGCGTTGGGCCCGCTGATTGCGGCGGCAGTGATCGTGCCGTACGGCCAGCATGCCGCGTCGTGGTTCGCAGGCGCGGCCCTGATCGGCATCGCATTGCTGACCTATGTTGGCCGCTGGTACGCGTTGCATCTGGGCACGCCGCGCCCGGCCAGTACCGCCTCGATGGCGCCGCGCCATCCACCACGCACGGTGGCCAAGGTGCTGGCGATCCTGCTGGTGCTGATCTTCAGCAAGTACTTCTACATGGCCAGCATCGGCAGCTACTTCACCTTCTACCTGATCCACCATTTCGGCATTCCGGTGGCGCAGGCGCAGCTGCACCTGTTCGCGTTCCTGGTGGCGTCCGCCGCTGGCGGCTTCCTCGGCGGCCCGTTGGGTGACCGGATCGGCCGCAAGCCGATCATCTGGACCTCGATCCTCGGCGTGGCGCCGTTCGCGCTGATGCTGCCGCATGCCGACCTGTTGTGGACGACGGTGCTGGCGGTGCTGATCGGCTTCGTGCTGTCTTCGGCGTTCTCGGCGATCGTGGTCTATGCGCAGGAGATGATGCCGCACCGCATCGGCATGGTGTCCGGCCTGTTCTTCGGTTTCGCGTTCGGTATGGGCGGGCTGGGTGCCGCCGTGCTCGGCCTGCTGGCGGACAGGACCAGCATCGAGTACGTCTACCAGCTGACCGCGTTCCTGCCGTTGCTGGGCATCGTGGCGGCGTGGTTGCCGCCGTCGCGGCCTGCTGCTCACTGAGGGGGTTTGGTTTGCAGGGCTTGCAGCCCTGCACCCGCAGAGGCAACGGCAACAGCCGAAGCGCGCTATCCGTGGATTGGCGGGGTGGGTCCGGTTGCGGGGGACGCCGTAAATACGTCCATGTAGGCCCGGTCGCCGCTTGCTCGTGTGCGCTGTCCTGCGCACACGGCAAGACCGGGGTTGGGCGTCCTGCCCAACCCGCCCGAGGCATGCCTCGGGTCCATGCGGCTCACGCCCCCGCAACCGGACCCACCCCGCCTTCGACAGTGTCCTGCGATTTGTCGGAACGGTGTACTGCTCTGGTAGGTGTCGACCTTGGTCGACACGGTAGACCCATGCCATGCGTGGATGAATTCATTCGATATCTGACAGATGTGTCGACCAAGGTCGACACCTACCAACAGCCGCATGAACCTGTCGAAGGCGGGGCACTGTGGGTTGGCGGGGTGTGAGCCGCATGGATGCGGCGACCAAGCCCCCATGGACGGGTTTACGGCGTCCCCGCAAACCCACAGTGCCCCGCCATCCCACGGAATGCCGCTCTGGCTTTGGCTCTTGCCGTTGCATTGAGCAGGTGCAGGGCTGCAAGCCCTGCCGAACACTCCACCGGGCGTAGAATGCGGCCATGAGCGAATCCCTTGATAACCACCTGGTCCACGGCCGCCGCCAGCGGCCCGACGGCCCGTCGCCGATCGATGTCATCTCGGTCCAGTCGCAACTTGTCTACGGCCACGCCGGCAACAGCGCTGCCGTACCGCCGATGCGCGCGCTGGGCGTGCGCGTGGCAAGCATTCCGACGGTGCTTCTCAGCAACGCGCCGTTCTACGACACCACGCGTGGCCGCGTGCTGCCGGTCGACTGGTTCGCCGACCTGCTGCTGGGCAGCCACGAGCGTGGCCTGCCACAACGGGCGAAGATGCTGGTCTCCGGCTACTTCGGCAGCACCGCCAACGGCGCCGCCTTCGCCGACTGGCTGGACGGGATCCTGCCGGCCTGCCCGCAGCTGCGCTATTGCCTGGACCCGGTGATTGGCGATACGCACACCGGCCCCTACGTGGAACCCGGGCTGGAAGCGATCTTCGCCGAGCGCCTGTTGCCGCATGCCTGGCTGGTGACGCCGAACGCTTTCGAACTGAATCGCCTGACCGGCATGCCGGCGCTGGCCGAGGCCGATGCCATCGCCGCCGCGCGCACGCTGCTGGATCGCGGCCCGCATTGGGTGATCGCGCACAGCGTGGGCGGCACCCCGGGTGAACTGGTGACCCTGGCCGTCGGCCGCGAGGAAACCTGGCGCTGGACCTCGCCGCTGCTGCCGGTGGACGTGGCGGGTACCGGCGATGTGCTGATGTCGCTGGTGGTGTCGTTCCTGCTGCGCGGCGAATCGATGCAGCAGGCGATTTCGCGTGCGATTGCCGGCACCCATGCGGCGCTGGAGGCGACCCTGGACAACGGCTTCGAGGAATTCGACGTGGTCGCCGCCGCGCCGGCGGCGCTGGCCGAAGGCACGCGCTTCCGCGCCGAACGCGTGGCATGAGCGGCCTGGACCCACGCACGCCGCGCACGGTCGGCATCATCGGCAGCGCTGGCGCCTACGGGCGCTGGCTGACCCGCTTCTTCCAGCAGCACCTGCAGTTGCAGGTGATCGGCCACGATCCGGCCGACCCAGGTTCGCACACGCCGGAACACCTGCTGGCGCAGGCCGATGTGCTGGTGTTCTCGGCACCGATCCGGCACACCCCGGCGTTGATCGCCGAGTACGTGCGGCAATCGGCGGGCCGCGAGCAGGGCAGGCTGTGGCTGGATGTGACCTCGGTAAAGGAGGCGCCGGTGCAGGCGATGCTGGCGTCGCGGGCCGAAGTGGTCGGCCTGCACCCGATGACCGCGCCGCCGAAGGCGCCGACCCTGAAGGGCAGAGTGATGGTGGTCTGCGAAGCGCGGCTGCAGCTTTGGCAGGCGTGGGTCGATACGCTGTGCGCCGCGCTGCAGGCCGAGTGCGTGCGGGCCACGCCGCAGCACCACGACCAGATGATGGCGCTGGTGCAGGCGATGGTGCATGCCACCCATCTGGCCCAGGCCGGCGTGTTGCGCCAGTACCAGCCGCAGCTGGGCGATCTGGCTGCGATGATGCCGTACCGTTCGGCATCGTTCGAGCTGGATACGGCGATCATTTCGCGCATCCTGTCGCTCAACCCTGCGATCTACGAAGACATCCAGTTCGGCAACCCGTACGTGGCGCCGATGCTGGAGCGGCTGGTGGGCCAGCTGCAGGCATTGCAGGCGCAGGTCGTGCAGGGTGACGACGGTGCACGTGGTGCATTCCGCGAGCAGCTGCTGTCGGCCAATCGCACTGCCTTCGGCGAGCAGGCGCTGGCGGAAGGCAACTACACGTTCGAACGCGTGGGCTATCTGCTGGCTGACCTGACCGAGCGCAACGCGCTGTCAGTACACCTGCCGGAAGATCGGCCCGGCTCGCTGCGCGAGCTGCTGAACGTGTTCGAGCAGCATCGCATCAGCCTGGCCTCGATCCATTCCTCACGTACGCCTGGTGGCGAAGTGCACTTCCGCATCGGGTTCATCGCCGGCAGTGATCCGGCAGCGATCACCCGGGCGGCCGCGGAAGTGGACGCCAGCGGCATCGGGCGGGTGCTCGGCTGACCACATTCATCCACAGGCGGTGTGGATGGATCCTGAGCAAACGTGTGGATAACCTCTCTCAGCCCTTGCTGGCAAAGGCTGTCAAGATGCCTGGCGAAAAATTGGCCACGCTTTTTTGTAGGGTCGAACCATGCTCGGGTGCTTTTGGCCAAAAGCGCGTCGACCAAGGTCGAAACCTGCCAGAGCGGAGGATGGAGATCCGGTAGCGCGAGCGCGGAGCAGCACGAATGCGGTAGCGCCGGGTCGTGCCCGGCGAACCTCAAATCGTCAACCGCAGTTCACCACCACTGGTGGTGAACTCGCGCCCATTGCGCACCAGCTGGCGCCCGTCATCCAGCTCATAGCGCGGCGTGGCTTCGGAGTGGTGCCCGCTGCCGTTCGCCTCGGGCTTGAATTCGATGATGATGTGGCTTTCGCCATTACTGTCGACGGCGGGGAACTGACGGAACGACATCGCGTACCTCCTTCAGCGGATGCTGCGGGTGCGGGGCCAGCTTGGTCTTGCCGATGTTAGCCGGCCGTCATCAATCGATGAACTGCAGTCGTGCCAGTTCAGCGTACAGTCCGCCTTCGGCCAGCAGCTGCGCATGGGTACCTTCGGCGACGATGCGGCCCTGGTCCATCACCACGATGCGGTCGGCCTTGAGCACGGTGGCCAGGCGGTGGGCGATGACCAGCGTGGTGCGACCGGCCATCAGCCGCTCAAGTGCCTGCTGCACGCCATGCTCGCTCTGCGCATCCAGTGCGCTGGTGGCCTCATCGAGCAGCAGGATCGGCGCATCCTTCAGCAACGCGCGGGCGATCGCCACGCGCTGCTGCTGGCCACCGGACAGGCGTGCGCCGCGCTCGCCCAGTTCACTGTCGTAGCCTTGCGGCAATGCCCGCAGGAAGCCATCGGCCTCTGCTGCACGTGCGGCGTCCTCGACCTCGGCGTCGCTGGCCTGCAGCCTGCCGTAGCGGATGTTGTCGCGTGCACTGGCTGCGAACAGCGTCGGCTGCTGCGGTACCAGTGCCAGCTGCGCGCGCAGCTCGGCCGGATCGACCTGGCGCACGTCGATGCCATCCACGCAGATGCGGCCGCTGGCCGGATCGTGGAAGCGCAGCAGCATCGACAGCACCGTGCTCTTGCCTGCGCCCGACGGGCCGACCAGGGCCACGGTCTCACCCGGGCGGACATGCAGGTTGAAGTGGTCTAGCGCGGCCTGGTCCGGGCGCTGCGGGTAGTGGAACACCACGTCGTCGAACTGGATTTCGCCGCGTAGCGGTTGCGGCAGTGCGCGCGGCTGCGCCGGCGCACGGATCTCGATGTCTTCCTGCAGCAGCTCGCCGATACGGCCCATGCCACCGGCCGCACGCTGCAGCTCGTTCCACACTTCGGCCAGGGCGCCCACCGAGCCGCCGCCGATCAGCGCGTACAACACGAACTGGCCCAGCGTGCCGGCACTGAGGCGGCCGTCGATGACATCGTGCGCGCCCAGCCACAGCACGCCAACGATGGCGCCAAACACCAACAGGATGGCACTGGCGGTAACCAGCGATTGCGCACCGATGCGCCGGCGTGCGGCACCGATGGCATCGCCCAGCGCCTTGTCAAAGCGCCCGCGCTCATAGGGCTCGCGCGCATGCGCCTGCACCGTGCGCACGGCGCCCAGCGTCTCGCTGGCCAGGCTGTTGGCATCGGCGATGCGGTCCTGGCTGCTGCGCGCAACCGTACGCAGCTTGCGCGCGCCGACGATGATCGGCAGCACCGCCAGCGGGATGCCGAGCAGTGACCACGCGGCCAGCCGCGGGCTGGTGACGAACAGCATCGCCAGGCTGCCGACCACGGTTACGCTGCTGCGCAGGGCGACCGACATGGTCGAGCCGACTACGCTGCGCAGCAGTTCGCTGTCGGCGGTCAGGCGCGAGACCAGTTCGCCGCTGCGGCTGCGGTCGTGGAAACCGGCGCCGAGCTGGATCAGGTGTGCATACAGGCGGCTGCGCAGGTCGGCGACGACCTTCTCGCCCAGCAGCGACACGAAGAAGAACCGTGCGGCCGTCGCCAGTGCCAGCACCACCGCCACCAGCATCAGCAGGGCGAAGGCACGGTTGATCTGGCCACCGCTGGTGAAGCCGTGGTCGATCATCTGCTTCACGGCGGGGGGCAGGCTCAGCGTGGCGGCCGAAGAGACCGCCAGGGCCAGCAGCCAGGCGGTGAACAACCCGCTGTGGCGGCGCACGAACGGCCACAACGTCCGCAGGCTGCCAAGGCGGCGCAGCGGCGGGGTCGAGGCAGGGGCGTCGTCCTTGTCAGTCATCCTGGTTGTCGTCTTGTATGCGGATACGGTCACGGGTGGCGTCGCGCAGGCGGATTTTCAATGCATCGACCTGATCGGCCGGCAATTCGGCCCGCAGGCACACGCCGTTGGCATCGAACTGTTCATCGAGTTTCCCGGCGCCGAAGGCGGGCAGGGTGGCGTGCAGGGTGCCCAGATCCTCGAAGCCGGCCAGCAGCTGCAGCCGGGCCATCGCCACCAGCGGCAGGCGGGGGGCGGTGCGCAGGCACTCGGCGGCAGCGCCACCGTAGGCGCGCACCAGTCCACCGGCGCCCAGCTTGATGCCGCCGAACCAGCGCGTCACCACCACCATCACACGGTCGAAACCCTGGCCATCGACTGCCGCCAGGATCGGTCGTCCGGCCGTTCCAGCGGGCTCGCCATCATCGCTGGAGCGGTAGTCCTGGCCGTACCGGTAGGCCCAGCAGTTGTGGGTCGCGTCGGCTGCTGCAACCTGCTGCAGGATCGCCATGGACGCTGCGGCGCTGTCGATCGGCGCAGCATGGACGATGAAACGACTGTGTTTGACTTCCAGCGTGTGGCTGACAGGCTGGGCGAGGGTATCGAGCATTCCCGTCATTCTACGGGGTCGCCGGAGGTCACGTTCTGCTTCAGTCGTCCAGCAACGGGCGCAGGTCGCGCGGCAGGCGGGCTTCCGGATACTGCTGCACGTAGCGCTCCAGGCTGGCGCGGGCCAGATCGCGCTGGCCGTCGTCGCGTCGCGCGCGGATCTTCTGCAGCCACTGCCGGCGCGGCAGTCGCGCGTCGGCGTCCACCTCGGCCTGCACGGCATCCGCGCTCAGGCCCGCATCGCTGCCGCGGCGCATGATGCCCGGTGCGGAACGGCTGGGCGCCTCACGCTTCATCGAGGTGATCTCCACCCGATCCAGCGCCTGCGTCCGCTCGGCCTCGGCGGCATTGGTTGCCGGTGCCGCGGCCGTGCGTGCTTTCATTGCCCCGGACGCTGCTGGCGCGAATGCCGGTGCGAGTGCGGGTGCCGAGTAGGCGGCCGGTGCAGGTGGCGCTGGCGGTGCTGCAGCCGGAGCGGGCGGGAGCGCCGCAAAGGAGGTGTCGGCGGGCGCATCCGCGGCCATGGACCGTGCAGCCTGGGCCGGCGCTTCAGCGGTCTTGGCCGGCGCAGGCTTGTGCGCACGCGCGATGGCCGGTGCCGGGGCAGCGGAAACAGGGGCGGACTCGGGTGCTGCCGGAGCAGCGGCTGGTTCCGCAACCGCCACTGCGCTGTCGGCTGAACCACTTCCAGCGGCCTGATCGGCAGCCGCGACGTCTTCTGCCGCAGCCGGTGCTGCGGCAACAGCAGTCTCGCCCGCCGGAACCGGTGGCGGTTCAGGACGCAGCTGCCAGGCGATGCCGATGGCGAACACCATCGAAGCGGCGATGCCGAACACCGCCGGCCAACGCGGGCCTGTGCGCTGCTTGCGCGGCGCCTCGGGAGAGGCAGCAACATCGGTACCCGGAGCGTCAACCGCGGCACGCGCCGCGGCCAGGATGGCGGCGTCCAGTGCGGCCGGTGGTGCCTGCTCGGCGCGACGGCCGAGCAGCCGGGCCAGCTCGCGTTCTTCCGGCGTCAGCGGTTCGTCTCGGTTCATGCGTTCAATCCCGCACGCAGCTTGTCCATCGCATAGCGCAGCCGCGATTTCACGGTTTCCCGGCCTACGCCGGTGATCTGGCCGATCTCCTCCAGGCTCAGTTCCTGATCCAGCCGCAGTTGCAGCACTTCGCGCTGCTCGGGCGGCAATTGCTCCATCGCCAGCTGGATGCGGCGACGTTGTTCGAATTCGGAAAGTTCGGCTTCCGGGGTCTGCCCGTCCTCGATCGCGGCCAGGCGCAGATCGGCGTCGGCCGGCGCTGCAGGGCGATGGCGGGCGGCGCGCCAATGGTCGTTCAGGCGGTTGTGGGCGATGCGGAACAGCCAGGTGCTGAACGCTGCTTCGGGCTGCCACCCGGCACGGGCGCTGATCACCCGCTGCCAGACGTCCTGGAAGATCTCCTCGGCCAGCGCGTTGTCGCGCAGTTGGCGCAGCAGGAAACCGAACAGTCGCTTGCGATGGCGCGCATACAGGCTTTCGAACGCGTGCAGGTCGCCGCCGGCCCAGGCCAGCATCAAGGCTTCATCGGTTGGCAGTGCGCTGGCTTCCACGGCGTACAGGGTAAGGCCTGCAGGCGATGGCGCATAGCCGGTGGCAGGGGCGGGCAGGGCGAGGGTCATGGCTCGGAAGGGGCTGCGGACGGCAGGAAAAACGTACGGGCGCACGATTCGGGGTTTACGGGCTTCCATTGCCCCCCGGGTGGCGCGCTATGCTCGTCGGCTCAGGGGAGGCGACGCATCGACGGCGCCAAGAGATTGTCATTTGTCCACGCATGCTGAACCGGCGGAAGAGCCACCACACGAGGCCGTGCTGAGCACGGCGCTGGTGCGCGCGTTGCATGCGCTTTTGCCGGAAACGGCCTTGGTCCGCGTCGGCTGGGACGACCCGCAGCTCGGGCGTGGTCAGGGCGGGTGGCCGGCCGGCGGGGCGGCAGGCGCGTTCACTGCGCCGGGCATCGGCGAGGGCTCCCATGGCTGGGAACATGACGGTGCACGCCTGCAGCTGTCGGTGGAAGGCGCCGTGCCTTCCGCGGCGTGGTGGGGGCTGGCCCGTCAGGCCATGGAACTGGCACTGCAGCGTGGCCGCCAGGCCGGGCAGATCAAGGCGCTGGAAGAAGCTGAACGGTTGCAGCAGGCGCTGTTCCAGATCGCCGATCTGGCCGGCGCCGATCTGGAAATGTCGGAGATGCTGCGTCACGTGCACGGCGTGCTCGGCACGCTGATGTATGCCGAGAACTGCTACATCGTTGAATACGATGATGTGCGTGACCAGATCCGCTTCCTGTACTTCGCCGACCAGGTCGACGATTTCGTCGCCGACCCGACGCAGAGCCATGACGCCGCCGAGATGCCGCGCAGCTTGACCGTCGCGCTGCTGCGCCATGGCGAGCCGCTCAGCGGACCCTCGCGCGAACTGCTGGCGCGCGTGGTCGAGCAGGAGCACGACCCGCAGCGTGGCCCCGAAAGCCTGGACTGGCTGGGTGTGCCGATGCTGCGCGATGGCCGGGTATGCGGCGCGATCGTGGTGCAGAGCTATGAGCTGGCGGCCCGTTATGGCGAGGCCGAGCGGGCGTTGCTGGGCTTTGTCGCGCAGCACGTGCAGACTGCGATGGATCGGCGCCAGGCGCAGGTCCGGCTGGAGCGACAGGTGGAGCGGCGTACGCTGGAACTGCAGCGCGCCAACCACAGCCTGCAGGATGAAGTGGCGGAGCGCCGGCGCGCCGAGCAACTGCAGACCGCGCTGTATAACATTGCCGAAATGGCGATGTCGGCCGACAGCCTGGCCCAGTTCTACGGGCAGGTGCATGGCGTGGTCGGGCGCCTGCTCGATGCGCGCAACTTCTATATCGCGCTGGTGAACGGAAGCGGCAACGGCCTGGACTTCGTCTATTCGGTGGACGAGCACAATGCCAGCCGTGCACCTCGTCCGTTCAGTCGCGGCCTGACCGAATACGTGGTGCGCAACCGGCGGCCCCTACTGGCCTCACGCGCCCAGATCGATGCGCTGCTGGCCAGTGGCGAGGTGCGTGAATCCGGCGCGCGCTCGCATTGCTGGCTGGGCGTGCCGCTGCTGCGCGATGACGAGGTGGTCGGTGCGATCGTGGTGCAGAGCTACAGCGAGAACAGTACGTTCAGCGTGCACGATCAGCGGCTGTTGACGTTCGTTGCGCAGAACATCGGAACCGGGTTGGCGCGCCAGCGCGACCAGCAACGGCTGCGTTTGGCGCATGCCGAACTGGAAAAGCGCGTGGAGGAACGCACGCGTGAGCTGGCCGAGGTCAACGAGAAGTTGCTCGGCCAGATCGGCGAGCGCCTGCGGGCCGAGCAACGCCTGACCCATCAGGCCATGCACGATGCGCTGACCGGCCTGCCCAACCGGCTGCACCTGCTCGATCGCCTGCAGGATGCGCTGGCGCTGGCCAAGCGCGAGGGTGGGCCGGTGTTCGCCGTGCTGTTCCTCGACCTGGATCGCTTCAAGCTGGTCAACGACAGCATCGGCCACGCCGCGGGTGACCGCATGCTGGTGGAGGTGGCCAAGCGCATCGTATCGATGGCCGGTGCCGATGATGTTGTGGCACGGCTGGGCGGTGATGAATTCGCGGTACTGCTGCAATGCCCGCAGGGCCTGGCACAGGCACTGGATTTCGGCCAGCGCCTGCTGCTGGCACTGCAGGAGTCGATGTGGATCGCCGGCCGCGAACTGTTCCCGTCCGGCAGCCTGGGCATCGCGCTGTGGAATCCGCGCTACCGTACCGGCGAGGAGCTGCTGCGTGATGCGGACGCGGCGATGTACCGGGCCAAGGCTCAGGGCCATGACCGCTGCGCGATCTTCGACGAGGACATGCGTGAACAGGCCATGCGCAGCCTCGACCTGGAAGCCGATCTGCGCCGCGCGATCAACAACCGTGATTTCGTTCCGTTCTTCCAGCCGATCGTGCGCCTGTCCGATGGCGAAGTGGTGGGACATGAGGCATTGCTCCGCTGGCAGCACGAGCGTCGTGGCCTGCTGTTGCCCGGCGCGTTCCTGGAGCTGGGAGAGGAAAGCGGCCTGATCGAACAGGTCGACTGGCTGATCTACGAGCAGGTCATCGCGCGCCTGGCCGAAGGTGGGCAGAGCTATGTCTCGGTGAACGTTTCGCCGCGCCATTTCCGCTCGGCCGAGTTCAGCGACCGCCTGTTCGGCCTGCTCGACGCGTGTGGCGCCGATCCGCGCCGGCTGCGGCTGGAGATTACCGAGGTCGCGCTGCTGGACGATGCGCCGCACACGCTGCGCATCCTGCAGGGCCTGCGCGAGCGTGGCATCCAGGTGCAGCTGGACGACTTTGGTACCGGCTTCTCTGCGCTGTCCTACCTGCACCGATTCCCGATCAGTACATTGAAGATCGACCAGAGTTTCATCGCCGGCCTGCACGGGCCGGAAGTGCAGAGCACGCGCGCGCTGGTCGAAGGCGTGCTGTCACTGGCCCGCACCCTGGGCATCGAAACCATTGGCGAAGGCATCGAGACCGAGGCGCAGCGGCAGACACTGCGCGAACTCGGTTGCGACTATGGCCAGGGATACCTGCTGGGCCGTCCCGCACCGTGGGCACGGACGCTGGCGTGAGCCACCGCGACGGTTCGCTTCAGCGCAGAGCCGAGCGACGTTTCTCGTCGATCCACTTCGAGGCCTGGGCCGGCTGGTAGTTCTGCATCCACACCAGCATTTCCTCGATGTCCGAGCCGTACCAGAGGTCCTGGCGCTGGTCCGGATGCAGGAAACGCTCTTCCACCATGCGGTCGATCATGCCGATCAGCGGCGCGTAGAAACCTTCCACATCGAGGAACGCGCACGGCTTGTTGCCGATGCCCAGCTGGCGCCAGGTCAGCATCTCGAAGATCTCTTCCATGGTGCCGAAGCCACCGGGCAGGGCAACGAAGCCATCGGCGAGGTCGAACATGCGCGACTTGCGCTCATGCATCGAGCCGACGATCTCCAGTTCGGTCAGGCCGCGGTGGGCCACTTCCCAGTCGGCCAGCTGGCGCGGGATCACGCCGGTCACCTCGCCGCCAGCGGCGAGCACGGCGTTGGCCACGGTACCCATCAGGCCAACGTTGCCGCCGCCATACACCAGGCGCAGGCCATCGCGGGCAATGCGGTCGCCCAGTGCAATGGCGCGTTCGGTATAGGCCGGCTTGCTGCCAGCGTTGGAACCACAGTACACACAGATCGACTTCATGGGGGGTCTTGTCTCTTGGTGCGGAAACGAAAACGCCCCGCCGGCAACCGGGTCAGCGGTTGCGGGCGGGGTGCAGGTAAATTATCGCCCCTTCTGTAGAGCCGAGCCATGCTCGGCTGCGCTTCGTCCAGATCACGGCAAAGGCCAGCCGAGCATGGGCTCGGCTCTACGTAAGCGATGGCTTACGCCGCCGCGGCCTGCTCGCGGCGCGGGCCTTCACGCAGGGCACGGCCCACCATGGCCACCAGCAGGTCCAGCTCCTGGCTGTCCATGCCGAAGTGCGGGGTGAAGCGCAGCGAGTTCTCACCACCGTGAATCACGTTGATGCCGTGCTGGCGCAGCCATTCCTCGGTGGAGTTGGCGCCATAACACTTGAACTGCGGGGCCAGCTCGCACGAGAACAGCAGCCCGGTGCCCTGCACCTTGGTGATCAGGCCGCCCAGCTCGCTCTTGAGCTGTTCCAGCTTGCGCACGGCCTCGGCACCGCGCTCGGCGATGTTGGCGCGTACCTGTGGGGTCAGCTGTGCCAGGGTGGCGCAGGCGACGTCCAGCGCACGCGGGTTGCTGGTCATGGTGTTGCCGTAGATGCCCTTGCGGTACAGCTGCGCAGCATGCTCGGTCACCGCCAGCACCGACAGCGGGTACTGCGCGGCGTTGAGCGCCTTGGAATAGGTCTCCATGTCCGGCGGGTCAAGGCCTTCAAAGCCCGGGTAATCGACCACCGACAGCACGCCATGCGCGCGCAGGCCGGCCTGGATCGAGTCGAGCAGCAGCAGGCTGCCATGCGCACGGGTCAGCTCACGGGCAACGGCATAGAACGACGGCGGCACCGAACGGCCCGGGTCGCCTTCGCCCATCACCGGCTCCAGGAATACGGCTTCGATGAACCATTGGTTGCGTGCAGCATCCTCGAACACCTTGCGCAGGCCGGCCTCGTCGTAAGGCGCCACGGTGATCACCGAGTCCTCGCCACGGTAGCTGGCCAGGTGCTGCATGTAGCTCTTGCGGCTGGAATCCGAATAGAGGGCAGGGCGGTCGGTACGGCCATGGAAGCTGCCCTTGACCACCACGCGCTTGATCGTAGCGCCGGCGTGACGTGCGCCAGGATCGGTCTGCAGCTTGGCGTTGACGTCGGCGATGCGCGCGGCCAGGCCGACGGCTTCGGAGCCGGAATTCAGGCACATGAAACGGGCGAACGGGCAGCCGCCACGGCGGTGGCCGATCTCGGCGCGCAGGGCGGTGATGAAGCGCTGCTGCGACAGGCTGGGGGTCATGATGTTGGCCATCACCTGTGGGCGCGCCATGGCCTCCAGCACGGCGTCCGGGGTGTGCCCGAAGCCGAGCATGCCGTAGCCGCCGGCGTCGTACAGCACGGCGCCCTTCAGGGTGACCACCCATGGGCCGCGCGCGGCCAGCGCCACGTACGGGGTCACCGCGTCATCGGCATAGAAATTGACGAATCCGTCCTGCATCGCGTCGATCTGTGCCTGTTCGTCCTGCGCCAGCAGCGGCCCCAGGTCGGCCTGCACGCGCGCGAATTCCTCGGCGGCGGCGTCCACTGCGGCGATCAGCTGCGGGTGGTTGGCGGACAGGGCGGTCAGGGTGGCATCGTCCAGGCCAGTGGTGAGGCGGGTGCCGGGCTGGTTGCGCAGGGGGGCGAGGCGTTCGATGAAGCTCATTGCAGATCTCCTGAAACAATGGGTCGCACGGGCCATCAAAAGCAAAACGCGCGTCATCACGCGCGCTTGGGGCAGGCTCGTGCAGCGGACTTCCGGTTCGATGCTAGCACTTGTTTTTTTGCGCGATAACCCCGCAGAAACCTGCTGCATAGCAGCATTTTGCGCGACGTTCGCCGCGAAGTGCGCCGGCTCGCAGACGCTGGACGTACAATGCGCGCCATTGTCGACCTGTTGCCGCCCACCGCCTTGAAGAAGTCCGATTTCCACTACGACCTGCCGGCTGAACTGATCGCGCAGGCTCCCCTGGCCGAACGCTCCGCCAGCCGCCTGCTGCTGGTACCGCCGGCACCTGCCGCCTTCACCGACCTGCAGGTGCGTGACCTGCCGTCGCTGCTGCAGCCGGGCGACCTGCTGGTGTTCAACGACACCCGGGTGATTCCGGCGCGCCTGTTCGGGCAGAAGGCCAGCGGCGGCCGCGTGGAGATCCTGATCGAGCGTCTGCTCGGCGGTCAGCAGGCGCGTGCGCAGGTCGGCGCCAGCAAGTCGCCGAAGGCCGGCAGCCGCATCGCGCTGGATGCCGGTGGCGAAGCCGAGGTGCTGGGCCGCGATGGCGAGTTCTACGTGCTGCAGTTCCATGTGCCGGAATCGCTGGAACAGTGGCTGCTGCATGCCGGCCGCCTGCCGTTGCCGCCCTACATCCAGCGCGAGCCGGGCGTGGACGACCGCGAGCGCTACCAGACCGTGTTCGCGCGCGAGGTAGGCGCGGTGGCGGCACCGACCGCCGGCCTGCATTTCGACGAACCGCTGCTGGCGGCGCTGAAGGACAAGGGCGTGGAGTTCGGCCACGTCACCCTGCACGTGGGCGCGGGCACCTTCCAGCCGGTACGCGCCGATGACCTGAAGGACCACGTGATGCACCGCGAGTGGCTGAACGTCGGCGCCGAACTGGTGCAGCAGGTGCGGCGCACGCGCGCCGGCGGCGGCCGGGTGATCGGCGTCGGCACCACCGTGGTGCGCGCGCTGGAAAGCGCGATGCGCGATGGCGAGCTGCTGCCGTTCGCCGGCGAGACCCAGATCTTCATCACCCCGGGCTACCGCATCCGCAGCGTCGACGCGATGGTGACCAATTTCCACCTGCCGGAAAGCACGCTGCTGATGATGATCTCGGCGTTTGCAGGCAAGGACCGCGTGTTCGAGGCCTACCGGCACGCGATCGAGCAGCGCTACCGCTTCTTCAGCTACGGCGACGCAATGCTGCTGTTCCCGCAGGCGGAGTAGGGGGCTGACCTCTGCCTGATAGTGCTGGGTGCGCACCGTTGGTGCGCACCGCTTGTGCCTGAAGGTGGAATCCACGCCATGCGTGTCCGGCTACGGGGCTGGTACCCGGGGCGATTCGATCGGCTTTCTGCTCAATTTTTCCACCAGGGATTTTGTTCATTTGCTCGCCTTGGCTCATTCGATTGTGCATGGATGCTGCTGCGCAAGCCTTGCTTCGTGAATCGAGATCTCTGAAGGATCGACTTCAAATCGACGCATCCACTGATCGGCGATCCGGCCGATCAGCCTCGGTTCTGTGGACTTTGGGTTGGAATGGAGATTGCCGACCGACGCAGGTCGCAGACCCCGGAGTTGATGGTCGAGCAGTACATATTCAGGGGCGCGAGGATCTTCTGCATCAGCGTAGGCGAGGGGTCGCGCTCCAGCCTGGATCAAGACGCCGCCGCCATACCCTTGGAGCCTGAAATACTGCTCGGGGAGAGCGCTGCGGAGCTGATCAAGCCCTCCAGCCGCTGCCAGCCGGGCGTCATCCAGTAGGGTCAACCAGCTCACCGTCTTGATCTTGAGATGCTTGAGTTCCGCCCGGTTCGCCAGGAGCGCGGCGTCCCCCACATCCAGGCCGGGAAGGCGCTGGGCCAGCACTGCTTCAATGGGCTCATTGCGCTCTCGGCGTACTGCGCTCAGATTCAATGCGTAGCCGGCATGCCCATGTGCGGCCCTCAACCAGTGTGCACATTTGATCGCCAGTTTAATGAACTGGCATTCCTTTCCTGAGAAATGGCCAGTCGGGACCGACAGTTCAAGGACACTCATGTCGTTGCCCATTCGGGATTGCCAGCCGCGCTTGCCGTAAACACGGAACTGCCAGGCTCCGGCGTCTTCAGCATTGGGACCGCTGGTGTAGCAGAAGCTGAGATGGTCGTCTTCCAACATGGGCTCGATCATTTCTCGCAGAGCTTTGCTGTCCTTGACGCGCTGCCGGGATCGTCCATCCGTTGGTTTCTCGCGCCAGAGCCATGACAATTCGCCTCCCGCGTGCTCGCGGAACGCGTCGAAGCAAAGGCACAGGTTTTCTCTCGTGCAGGCCAGATGTGCGTCCTTGAAGTACAGCGTCAGGCGTAGACACATCACTGCGCCTACGTAGTTCGCTGGGCCGCTCGGAAGAAGCAGGTCGCCTGGAAACTCCAGCGACTCCTGTGCGTCCGGAAACCATTCAGTTTCCAGAGGAAGGTCGCGCAGGGTGGGCATGAGTGGAGTGCCAGCATGTGGGGCTGGTCACCCTAGGAGGAAGACGTTCCGCCGCCAAGGCCAATTGCGACAGGTAAAGTGTCAGATGGAGCCTGTTCAGGCCTGAATGGGCGGCCGCCCCGGTTTTGGGAGACAATGGGCGACTATTTGCCTGAACGACCGCTCCATGTCCCGACTGCAGTTCCAGCTCCAGACCCGCGATGGCCGTGCCCGCCGTGGCCGCCTGACCTTCCCGCGTGGCACGGTGGAAACGCCGGCCTTCATGCCGGTGGGGACCTATGGCTCGGTCAAGGGCATCCTGCCGGACCAGGTGCGGGCGCTGGGCGCCGAGATCATCCTCGGCAACACCTTCCACCTGTACCTGCGCCCCGGCCTGGACATCATCGCCGACCACGGCGGGCTGCACGGCTTCTGCCGCTGGGATGGCCCGATCCTGACCGACTCCGGCGGTTTCCAGGTGTTCTCGCTGGCCCATCGACGCAAGATCACCGAGCAGGGCGTGACCTTTGCCTCGCCCACCGACGGCGCCCGGGTGTTCCTCGGTCCCGAGGAGAGCATGAAGATCCAGAAGGTGCTCGATTCGGACATCGTGATGATCTTCGACGAGTGCACCCCGTACCCGGCCACCGAAGACGTTGCCCGCCGTTCCATGGAGCTGAGCCTGCGCTGGGCCCAGCGCAGCCGCAACGCGCATGACGAGCTGGGCAACGACGCGGCCTTGTTCGGCATCGTCCAGGGGGGCGTGCACACCGACCTGCGCAGCCGCTCGGCCGACGCCCTGCAGGCGATCGGCTTCGACGGCTACGCCATCGGCGGCCTGGCCGTGGGCGAGCCGGAGCACGAGCGCAACGCCATGCTCGACCACCTGGATCCGGAGCTGCCGGGCGACCGCCCGCGTTACCTGATGGGCGTGGGCCGGCCGGAGGACCTGGTCGAGGGCGTGGCACGCGGCGTGGACATGTTCGACTGCGTGATGCCGACCCGTAATGCGCGCAACGGCCACTATTTCACCTCGTTCGGCACCGTTCGCATCCGCAATTCCCAGTACGCGCGGGACATGGACCCGATCGAGCCGGGCTGCGGCTGCGTGGCCTGCACCGGCGGTTACACCCGGTCCTACCTGCGCCACCTGGACCGCTGCAACGAGATGCTGGCGCCGATGCTGGGCACCCTGCACAACCTGTTCTATTACGAAAAGCTCATGGCCGACATCCGTGCCGCGATCGAGGCGGGAACCTTCCTGGCCTTCCGCGAGTCCTTCTACGCGGCACGCGGAGCGGTGGCCCCGCCGCTGTAACCCCGACGCCCCCTGCCGAACGGCCCAAGGACGAACGCCCGGGGCCGTGGCATACTTCAAGGCTGACCCAGATCCGCGGTCGACACCCCCGCCCCTAAGGGACGGGAGCGCCGCCCAACCAAAGGACCAACGATGAACCTGCTTGCTTTCCTGATTCCCGCCGCCCACGCCCAGGCCGCCGGCGGCCAACCGCAGGGCATGGGCCTGACCACGCTGCTGTTCCCGATCATCCTGATCGCCATCATGTACTTCCTGATGATCCGCCCGCAGATGAAGCGGCAGAAGGAGCACAAGGCCATGCTGGAGAAGATCAAGCGCGGCGATGAAGTGCTGACCAACGGCGGCATCGCCGGCAAGGTCACCGACATTGGCGACCACTTCATCACCGTCGAAGTGGCCGACAACGTTCGCATCCGCGTGCAGAAGGGCGCTGTCGGCAGCGTGCTGCCGACCGGCACCCTGGATTCGGCCAAGTAAGCCACTCCCTTTCCGAAGCACAACCGCGGCGCCGGGGATGGCGCCGCGCGGGACCCAAGCAATGCTCGAATTTCCACGCTGGAAGTACGTCGTCATCCTGATCGTACTGGCGCTCAGCGCGCTGTATGCGCTGCCCAACATCTACCAGAAGGACCCGGCCATCCAGATCACCGCCAACCGTGGCGGGCAGATCGACGATGCGCTGCGCGACCGTGTGCTGGCCGACCTGAAAAAGGCCGGCATCGCCACCATCGGTGCCGAAAAGGAAGGGGAAAGCCTGATCGTCCGCCTGTCGGACCTGAAGTCGCAGTCCGCTGCCAGCGACGTCCTGCGTGACACCGTCGGCGAGAAGTACACCGTGGCGCTGAACCTGGCTTCGACCGTGCCCGACTGGCTGGCCAACCTCGGCGGTCGCCCGATGGTGCTGGGCCTGGACCTGCAGGGCGGCGTGCATTTCGTGCTGCAGGTCGACCAGAAGGCTGCCCTCGACAAGCGCCTGGATGCCTATACCGAAGACGTGCGCAGCACCCTGCGTGACGCGCGCATCGCCTACCAGTCGGTGGAACGCCGCGCCGACAACAGCATCGTGGCCAACCTGAGCCCATCCGCCGGCGATGACGCCGCGCAGCGCGCCCGCGCCGCGCTGGTCAAGGCGCAGCCGACCCTCGGCTATGACGTCAGCGGCAACCGCATCACGGTCACCGTGCCGGAGACCGAGATCACGCAGATCGCCAACGGCGCCATCGAGCAGAACATCAACACCCTGCGCAACCGCGTGAACCAGCTCGGCGTGGCCGAGCCGATCATCCAGCGCCAGGGTGCCGACCGTGTGGTCGTGCAGCTGCCGGGCGTGCAGGACACCGCCGAAGCCAAGCGCATGATCGGTGCCACCGCCACCCTGGAGTACCGTGCGGTGGTTGAAGGCAATGCGCAGGACGCCATCAACTCCGGCCGCATTCCGCCGGAAGCGAAGGTCTACCAGCAGCGTGACGGCCGCGGCCCGATCCTGCTGAACAAGCGCGTGATCGTCACCGGCGACCAGATGGTCGGTGCGCAGGCGGTGACCGATTCGAACAGCGGCTCGCCGGCGGTCAGCGTGACGCTGAACAACGTCGGTGGCCAGCGCATGTTCGACTTCACCAGCGCCAACGTGAACAAGCCGATGGCGGTGGTCTACACCGAGCGCGTGCCGACCGTAACCGTCGTCGACGGCCAGGAAGTGCGTGGCTTCAAGGTCAACGAGGAAGTGATCTCGGTGGCCAACATCAACGGCGTGTTCGGCAAGAACTTCCAGACCACCGGCCTGCAGAAGAAGGAAGCCGAAGACCTGGCCAAGCTGCTGAAGTCGGGTTCGCTGGCTGCGCCGATGGACTTCGTCGAGGAGCGCGTGGTCGGCCCGAGCCTCGGCGCCGAGAACGTCAAGAACGGCATGCGCGCGGTGGTGTTCGCGTTCCTGTTCACCCTGGTGTTCTTCAGCGTGTACTACCGCATGTTCGGTGTGATCACCTCGGCAGCGATGCTGTTCAACCTGCTGATCGTAGTGGCGGTGATGTCGCTGTTCGGTGCCACCATGACCCTGCCGGGCTTTGCCGGCCTGGCGTTGTCGGTTGGCCTGTCGGTGGACGCCAACGTGCTGATCAACGAGCGTATCCGTGAAGAGCTGCGAGCCGGTGTGCCGGGCAAGACGGCGATCGTGACCGGTTACGAGCGTGCCTCGGGCACCATCCTCGACGCCAACCTGACCGGCCTGATCGTCGGCGTGGCGCTGTTTGCATTCGGTACCGGTCCGCTGAAGGGCTTCGCGCTGACCATGATCATCGGTATTTTCGCCTCCATGTTCACCGCGATCACCGTGTCGCGTGCGCTGGCGACGCTGATCTACGGCCGTCGCAAGAAGCTCCAGAACGTGGCCATCTGACGGGACGACACGCACAATGAAACTGTTTCCGCTGCACATCCTCCCGAACGACACCAAGATCGACTTCATGCGCTGGCGCCATGTCGCCATGGCAGTCACCATCGTGGTGTTCCTGGCCTCGGTCGCCATCATCGGCATCAAGGGCTTCAACTACGCGCTGGACTTCACCGGCGGCACCCTGATCGAAGCCCGCTTCGACAAGGCGGTGGATGTTGAGCAGGTCCGCACCAAGCTCGAGCAGAGTGGCTTCGAAGGGGCCCAGGTGCAGAGCGTCGGTGGCAACACCGACCTGCTGATCCGCCTGGCCCCGCACGGCGAGCATGCTCCGGGTACCGGCGACGCCGCCCACGAGGACAAGGCCACGGCCGCTGCCGTGGTGAAGGCGTTGTCCACTGCCGACAATCAGGCCACCGTGCTCCGCAACGAGTTCGTGGGCCCGCAGATCGGCAAGGACCTGGCGATGAATGGCCTGTATGCCACCATCTTCATGCTGGCCGGCTTCCTGATCTACATCGCGGTGCGCTTCGAGTGGAAGTTCGCGGTCACCGCCAGCATCGTGGCGATGTTCGACCTGATCGTGACGGTCGCTTACGTGTCCCTGCTGGGCCGTGAGTTCGACCTGACCGTGCTGGCCGGCCTGCTGTCGGTGATGGGCTTTGCGATCAACGACATCATCGTGGTCTTCGACCGCGTCCGTGAGAACTTCCGCAGCCTGCGTGTGGATTCGATGGAAGTGCTGAACCGTTCGATCAACCAGACGCTGTCGCGTACGGTGATCACTGCCGTGATGTTCTTCCTGTCGGCGCTTGCCCTGTACCTGTACGGCGGCAGCTCGATGGAAGGCCTGGCCGAGACGCACATGATCGGCGCGGTGATCGTGGTGCTGTCCTCGATCCTGGTGGCGGTGCCGATGCTGACGATTGGTGTCCTGCGCGTGAGCAAGCAGGACCTGCTGCCGAAGGCGAAGGACGTTGAGGCCCTGGCCCGTCGCCCGTAAGCGTTCGCGCTGCACGCAACCCACAGAGAACCCCGCGCAAGCGGGGTTTTTTGTGTTGCAGGGCTTGCAGCCCTGCACCCACGGTAGTGCCGGCCGCTGGCCGGCAACAGCAACAGCAACAGCAACAGCAACAGCAAGAGCGTGCCTTCCGTGGGTGGGCGGGGTGGTGTCGGAGTGCGGGGACGCCGCAAGTACGTCCGTGTAGGCTTGTCAGCCGCATCCATGCGGCTGACACCCCGCACTCCGACACCGCCCCACCTTCGACAGATTCCTGCGGCTGTCGGTAGGTGTCGACCTTGGTCGACACATTTGTCAGATATCGAAACAATTCTGGGGTCAGATCCGTTTTCCTTCAGAAAACGGATCTGACCCCAAGAGCTGTTCCGACAGATCGCGGAAGACTGTCAAAGGCGGGGTGGGTCCGGTTGCGGGGGTGTCCGCGGCATGGATGCCGCGGCCAAGCCCCCATGGACGGGTTAACGGCGTCCCCCGCAACCGGACCCACCCCGGCATCCCTCAGTAGCCCGGCTTTTGACGTTGCTGTTGAGGTTGCCGGCCAGCGGCCGGCACTACCGCAGGTGCAGGGTGCAACCCTGCAAAAGAAACCCCACCCTACGCCAGCGTCGGTTGTGCAATCCTCCCCCGCGCACTACGATCCTGCGGTTCGCGCGCGTGCGCGCCCTTACTCCTGCTGAGCGCCCCGCGCGCCGCATCTGCCAACCCGAGGTATCCATGGTCATCAAACCGCGCGTCCGCGGCTTCATCTGCGTCACCACCCACCCGACCGGCTGCGAGGCCGCGGTCAAGCAGCAGATCGACTACATCCGTGCGCGCCCGCCGATCCAGAACGGTCCCAAGCGTGTGCTGGTGATCGGCGCGTCCACCGGCTACGGCCTGGCTGCGCGCATCACCGCTGCCTTCGGCAGTGGTGCTGCCACCCTCGGCATCTTCTTCGAACGCTCGGGCAGCGAGACCAAGCCGGGTACCGCGGGCTGGTACAACTCGGCCGCGTTCCACAAGTACGCCGACGAAGCCGGCCTGTACGCCAAGAGCATCAATGGCGATGCCTTCTCCGATGAAGTGAAGGCGAAGACCATCGAAATGATCAAGGCCGATCTGGGCCAGGTCGACCAGGTTGTCTACAGCCTGGCAGCGCCGCGCCGCAAGCACCCGAAGACCGGCGAGATCATCAGCTCCACGTTGAAGCCGATCGGCGAGCCGATCACCCTGCGCGGGCTGGATACCGACAAGGAAGTGATCACCGAGACCACCCTGCAGCCGGCCACCCCGGAAGAAATCGCCGGCACCGTCGCGGTGATGGGCGGCGAGGACTGGCAGATGTGGATCGATGCGCTGGCCGATGCCGGCGTGCTGGCCAATGGTTGTACCACCACGGCCTTCACCTACGTGGGCGAAGAGATCACCCAGGCGATCTACTGGAATGGCTCGATCGGCGCGGCCAAGAAGGACCTGGACACCAAGGTGCTGGGCCTGCGCGAAAAGCTGGCGAAAATCGGCGGCGACGCACGCGTGTCGGTGCTGAAGGCCGTCGTGACCCAGGCCAGCTCGGCCATTCCGACCATGCCGCTGTACCTGTCGCTGCTGTTCAAGGTGATGAAGGAAAAGGGCACCCACGAAGGCTGCATCGAGCAGCTCGACGTGCTGTACGACATCCTTTACGGCGGCAAGTCCGATGGCGTGGCGGTCGATCGCCTGCGCCACGACCTGGTCGATGGCGACGGCCACACCGTCGCGCTGGTCGATGAGGAAGGCCGCCTGCGTGCGGACTACAAGGAAATGGCCGCAGACGTGCAGGGCAAGGTGGTCGCGCTGTGGCCACAGGTGACCAACGAGAACCTGTACGAAATCAGCGACCTGGCCGGTTACAAGGCCGACTTCCTGCGTCTGTTCGGTTTTGGCGTGGAGGGCGTCGACTACGAGGCCGACGTCAACCCGGACGTGAAGATCGGCAACCTGGTCGACATGACCTGATCAGGCAGAAGGCCGGCGAAAGCCGGCCTTCTCGTTTGGTAGTGCCGGCCGCTGGCCGGCAACCCCGGGTACCTGAGGCTGCCGGCCAGCGGCCGGCACTACCCTCGGTTACCCGAATTCGAACCCCATCTCCGGCAACGCCGGGCCGACAAAGTCGCCCTGCACGTAATCCACGCCGGCACTGAACAGCAGCGTCATCGAGTTGGCATCGCTGACGAATTCGGCGATGGTGCGGATGCCCGCTTCCTGAGCACGCGCAGTGATCTGGCTGATGCGGTCGATGTTCTCGCGGGTGGCAGCCAGGTCGCTGGTGAAGCCCCGGTCCAGCTTGAGGAACTGCGGCTGGAAGTGGGCCAGCAGCTGGAACGAGTCCAGCCCGGAACCGAACTGCTCCAGGCCGATGCGGCAGCCCAGTGGCGCCACTTCGGCAAGGAATTGCTGTGCACTGCGCAGGTGGGTGAACACCTTCGCTTCCGGTGCATGCAGCCACAGCCGTTCGCCGGGCACGCCCTGTGCCTGCAGTTCGCGGTGCAGGGTGGCGATCATCTGTGGGTCATCGAACGATTCCGGCGTGACCTTCACCAGCACCTGGGTGGCATGACCCGCACGTGCGCGTTCACCCAGCACCGCGATCGCCTGCGAGACCACCCAGCGGTTGATGTCGGCCAGCAGGCCGTGTTCCTCGGCGATGCCCAGGAACGCGGTCGGGCTCAGCAGCTCGCCATTGTTTTCCAGGCGCAGATAGGCTTCGTACAGCTCCAGTGGTTCGCCCTGCAGGTTCAGCACCGGCTGGTAGTGAAGCTGGAAACCGTCGCCGGCCAGCGCCTCGCGGATGCGCGCCACCCAGCGCTGCACACGCTCTTCCTCGACACGGTCGGCGGCAGCGGGGTCGAAGATGCGGCAGGTGTTACCCAGCTCGGCTGCAGCCTGGGTGCATTCGCTGGCGCGCGCCAGCACCTGGCCGATGCTGGCGATCTTCTCACCGACCTGTACGCCACCGATGCTGACCGTCACCGTGGCCGAGCGTGCGCCGATGCTGAAGACGTGCGCGGCGTAGGCTTCTCGGATGCGCTCGGCCAGCGCCACGGTCTGTGCGTAGGGTCCGGCCTGCAGCACGGCGAAATTGTGTTCGCCGAAACGGGCCAGTTGCGCGTCCTCGCCAACCACTTCGGCCAGCAGGGCGGCGAGGGCGCCGATCAGGGTATCGGCCGAGGCCAGGCCGATATCCGGCAGCAGGCGCGCGTAGTGGTCCGGCTCGATCAGCAGCAGGCCGAACTGGCCCTCGCTGCGCCCGGCCTGGGCCACCGCGCTTTCCAGCTGCAGCATGAAGGTCGGGCGATTGAGCAGGCCGGTGACCTGGTCGCGCTGGCGCAGGTCCTCGACCTCGCGTGCCAGCTCGGGGTCGAACTCCATGCGGCGGCGGAGCACCACCTGCAGGCAGGACTCGCCTTCGTAGGTGGCCGCCGCAAATTCCATCGTCGCCGGGAACGCACTGCCGTCCTGGTGGCGCGCGTCGAGCTGGTACTGCGGCGGCGGCGCCTCGCCACGGCTGAGGCCCTTCAGCAGCTGCTTGAAGCCCTCCACGTGTTGGGCAGCGACCATGTCCAGCAGCGAAATGCCTTCGATGTCGTCGAATTGCTCGTAGCCGAACATCTCCAGATAGGCGTCGTTGGCGCGGATGTGCATGCCTTCATGCACGTAGGCGATGGGGTCGCGCGAGGAGGCGATCAGCGCGTCGCAGCGGCGCTCGGTCTCGCGCATCTGCGCCTCGATGCGGCGCAGGCCGCGGCGTGCCTGCAGGTCGACCCACTGGTCGCGGACCACGGCGAGCAGGTGCTCGGGGCGCTGGCGCAGGGCGAGGGCACGGATGCCATGGCTGCTGGCCTGCACCAGTTCGTCCTCGTCGATGCGCTCGGCCAGCAGCACCAGCGGGATGTCCTTGCCGCTGGCAGCGATGTGCTGGGCTGCCAGCTGCAGCGGAATGCCCTGCGACGGCGAGGCCAGCACCAGGTCGATGGCCTGGCTGGTCAGCACCTGGGCCAGCTCGGCCGCATCCTGCGGGCGCCACGGGCGTACCGCGATGCCGCTGTTGCGCAGGGTGCTGACGATGGCTTCGGCATTCTCGCCGCTGTCATCGACGATCAGCAGGCGGATGGTGATGTCGTTCGCGTTCTGCATGCACTGCTCCCCAATCTGCGAATCTAGATACACGATGCGCGGCGAACCGTCCATGCGCGTACCCCTCGCGCGCATGGAACGGCGAAGTGGTTCACACCACGCCGCCCGCTGCGTGGCCGCTGGCCCAGGCCCATTGGAAGTTGTAGCCGCCCAGCCAGCCGGTCACGTCCAGCACCTCGCCAACGAAGTGCAGGCCGGGGACGCGCTTGGATTCCATCGTTGAGGATGACACTTCGGCGGTGTCCACGCCGCCCAGGGTGACCTCGGCGGTGCGGTAGCCTTCGGTGCCGCTGGCCACCAGCGGGAATGCGCCCAGCAGCTGCGCAGCCTGGCGCAGCACCGGCTCGTCCAGCTGGCGCACGGGGCGGTCGGGCAGCCAGTGCTCGCACAGGCGCTGCGCCAGCCGCTTCGGCAGTACCTCGCCCAGCACCGTGCGCAGCTCGGCGGCGGGGCGGTCGCGCTTCATCTGGCGCAGCCACTCGCCCGCATCCTGGCCCGGCAACAGGTCCAGCTCCAGCGCATCGCCGGGCCGCCAGAACGAAGAGATCTGCAGGATGGCCGGACCGCTCACGCCACGGTGGGTCAGCAGCATGAAGTTCTGGAAGCTCTTGCCGTTGCAGCGCGCCTCGATCGGTAGCGCCACGCCGCTGAGGTCGGCCAACCGTTCCTGATGCTTGCCGCTGAGGGTCAGCGGCACCAGCCCGGCGCGGGTCGGCAGCACCTGGTGGCCGAACTGGCGGGCCACTTCATAGCCAAAGCCGCTGGCCCCCATGCTGGGAATCGACAGGCCGCCGGTGGCAACCACCAGCGAGGCGCAATGGAACAGCCCGTGCGTGGTGTGCACGCGGAAACCATCGCTGCCGTGCTCGATGCGCTGCACGCTGCAGTCGGTACGGATCTGCACGCCGGCCGCCTGGCATTCGTCCACCAGCATTTTCACGATCTGCTTGGAGGAGACATCGCAGAACAGCTGCCCCAGTTCCTTTTCGTGATACGCGATGCCGTGCTTGTGCACCAACTCGATGAAGTGCCAGGGCGTGTAGCGGGCCAGCGCCGACTTGCAGAAGTGCGGGTTGGCCGACAGGAAGTTGGCCGGGGTGGTGCCGGTGTTGGTGAAGTTGCAGCGGCCACCGCCGGACATCAGGATCTTCTTGCCGACCTTGTTGGCATGGTCGATCACCTGCACCTGGCGGCCGCGCTGGCCAGCCGTGATCGCGGTCATGAGCCCGGCTGCGCCGGCGCCGATGACCACCACGTCACAACGGATCGTGCTCATGCCTTGGCGCGCTTGCGCCAGTTCGGGATCACGTCGAGCTGCATCTGATCGTTGAGCAGCTGCACTTCACCGTCCTGGATCAGCACGCTCCAGCGCATCGCGCGCTGGATCTGCTGGCCCCACAGTTCTACGAAGGCACCGTCGAGGTCGACCACCGAGAGGTTGTCGAAGCGCGCCAGGCCCTTGCCCTGCTTGCCCCACCAGATCTCCGAGGCGTTGCCGCCATAGTTGACCACCTGCACCTGGCGGCTGCGGTTGCTGGCCTTGCGGATGCGCGATTCGTCCGGATGACCCAGGTCGATCCACTGCAGGATGTCGCCGGTGTAGTCGTGTTCCCACAGATCGGGTTCGTCATCGGTGCTCAGGCCGCGGCCGAACTCCAGGCGGTCGCCGGCGTTCAGTGCGAAGGCGAGCAGGCGCACCATCAGGCGCTCGTCGGTCTCGGACGGATGCTGGGCCAGGGTCAGGTTGTGGGTCGCGTAATAGCCGCGATCCATGTCGCTGATCTGCAGTTCGGCCTTGCGGATGGTGGCGGTAAGAGCCATGGGGGGTCCGTGGACTAAAGACGACAATGATAGAGGTTTGCTCCGGGGGTGTCCGTGGCTGGGCTGTCTGCATGCCGTCAACGGTGGCACTCTTGAGGTCTTTCCTGTGGCCGGAGTGGACGCCATGAGCCTGCCCAGCCGGTTGCAGCTGCCGCCCGGCCCCTGGGCCACCCTGCTGGATGGCCTGTGTGCACGTTTCCCGCGCATCGCGCCCGCGCAATGGCAGGATCGCTTCGCGCGTGGCCGTGTGCTGGATGCGCAGGGCAGGGCGCTCACTGCGGACATGCCCTGGCAGGTCGGGCGGGAGATCCAGTACTTCCGCGAGGTGGCCGACGAACCGGTGATTCCCTTTGTCGAGACCATCGTCCATCTGGATGCGCACCTGCTGGTGGCCGACAAGCCGCATTTCCTGCCGGTGACACCTGCGGGTGGGCATGTGCGCGAGACGCTGCTGGCGCGGCTGGTCGCCCGCACCGGCAATGCCGATCTGGTACCGCTGCACCGGCTGGATCGGCTGACGGCCGGGCTGGTGCTGTTCTCGACCCAGCGAGCGTCGCGCGATGCTTACCAGCGCCTGTTCCGTGAGCGGCGCATCGAAAAGACTTATGAGGCCCTGGCACCGGCGCTGCCGGGGCTGGCGTTTCCGTTGCAGCGGGACAGCCGGTTGGTGCCGGGCGAGCCGTTCTTCCGCATGTCCGAAGTGCCCGGTGAGCCCAATGCGCGCAGCCGGATCGAGCTGATCGAGGCCGAAGGGCCGATCTGGCGCTACCGGCTGCTGCCGGAGACCGGCCGCAAGCATCAACTGCGCGTGCACATGGCCATGCTGGGGGCGCCGATCATGGGTGACGACCTGTACCCGCAGCTTTGGCAACGTCCGCCGAACGTCGCCGAGGCGCCGCTGCAGCTGCTGGCGCGGGCCCTGGCCTTCGACGACCCATTGAGCGGCGAACGACGGGCGTTCAGCAGCGGCCGCAGCCTGAGCCTTCCGGCTTAACGCGGCCAGGCGCTCAGCGGGCCGGGCGTCGCGCCAGCCAGCGGTCCAGCTCGGCGGCGAACAGCTGCCGGTCGCGGGGTCCCAGGGGCGGCGGTCCGCCGGTCTGGACCCCGGCGCCGCGCAGTTCCTCCATGAAATTGCGCATCGACAGCCGCTCGGCCATGTTGTTCGGGGTGTACAGCTGGCCACGCGGGTTCAGCGCCACGGCCTTTTTCTCCAGCACCAGCGCAGCCAGTGGGATGTCCTGGGTGACGACCAGGTCTCCGGCGGCGACCCGCTCGACGATGGCGCTGTCGGCCACATCCAGCCCCTGAGGCACCTGGATCGAGCGCAGCCAGCGTGAGGGCGGGGTGCGGATCCACTGGTTGGCGACCAGGGTCAATTCGATCCCCACCCGTTCAGCCGCACGGAACAGGATGTCGCGAATGACAGTGGGACAGGCGTCCGCGTCCACCCAGATGCGAGGGGGCGCGTATTCAGCGGGGGTTTCAGCTTCAGTCATTTCCCCAGTGTAGGGTAGGAAAAACCTGAATGGGGGCTCGGGGTTAGCCGCGAACGGCTGCCAACCCTTGTCACGCCTAGCGGGTGACCTGATCCCATGAACGTCGGGACTATCGCTTTTTGCGGAAAACACGCGTATCGTGCGACCCACTGTGTTTGCTAGGGTCACCGTGAATCGTGGCCTGGTGCAGTTGATCTCACGATCCGCTCATCGATCCGCTTTACCAACGCCTGCAACTCAGTCTCGGCCCCGATACCCGGTGGCTGCGATTTTTTTCAACATGTGTTTCAGGAGTTAGTAAAATGTCTGAACGTCAGACCGGCACCGTCAAGTGGTTCAACGACGCCAAGGGCTTCGGCTTCATCACCCCGGAAAGCGGCCCGGACCTGTTCGTGCACTTCCGCGCGATCCAGGGCACCGGCTTCAAGACCCTGCAGGAAGGCCAGAAGGTTACCTTCATCGCCGTCCAGGGTCAGAAGGGTATGCAGGCTGACCAGGTGCAGGCGGTCTAATCCGTCTGCTACCGTTGGGTAGCCAGAACGCCGGAGGCGAGAGCTTCCGGCGTTTTTTATTGCCCGCTGTTTTTTGTAGAGTCGAGCGTGGCTCGACTCTACAAAGGGCATGCAGCCGGCGCGGTAGGATGGCGGCCTTCCCAAGGATCGTCCGCATGCGCATCGTTCATCACCTGGAAAACTCCCGTTCCCTGCGCGTGCTGTGGATGCTGGAGGAGTTGGGGCTGGACTACGAACTGCGCCGCTATCCGCGCGATCCGAAGACGCTGTTGGCGCCGCCGGAGCTGCGCAACGTGCATCCGCTCGGCAAGTCGCCGGTGCTGCAGGATGGCGAGCTGGTACTGGCCGAGTCCGGTGCGATCCTCGACTACCTCGCTGACCGTTACGACACGCAACGCCAGCTGTCGCCGTCACCGATGCCGGCCGACGGCACCGAACGCATCGCGTACCGCTACTGGCTGCACTATGCCGAAGGCTCGGCGATGCCGCCGCTGCTGCTGACCCTGGTGATGGGCCGCATCCGTAATGCGCCCATGCCATTCTTCGCACGCCCGATTGCACGCAGCATTGCCGACAAGGCCGAGCGGGGCTTCGTTGGGCCACAGCGGCGCCTGCACCTGGACTGGATGGAGCGCCGCCTGGCCGAAAGCCCATGGTTTGCTGGCGAGCGCTTCAGTGCGGCCGACATCCAGATGAGCTTCCCGATCCAGGCTGCTGCCGCGCGCGGTGGCGGTCTCGACGGCAAGCCGGCGCTGCGTGGCTTCCTCAAGCGCATCAGCGAGCGGCCTGCTTACCAGCGCGCCGAGGCCCACGGTGGCCATCTGCAGGCGCTCAGCGGCAATTGAGGCCGGCGGCGGTCGCCCCCACCTCCAGAGTCATGGATACCGACAGCCCCCGTTTCGACAACCGCCTGCTGCATGCCCTGCCGGGTGACCCCGAATCCGGCCCGCGCAGGCGCGAAGTGCTGGGTGCCGCCTGGTCGCCGGTGATGCCGACCCCGGTGGTGGCGCCCACGTTGCTGGCGTGGTCGCCTGAGGTTGCCACGATGCTCGGCTTCGATGCTGCCGAGATCGAGAGCGAAGGCTTCGCCGATGTATTCGGCGGCAACGCGCTGTACGCCGGCATGCAGCCATGGGCCGCCAATTACGGTGGCCATCAGTTCGGTCACTGGGCCGGCCAGCTCGGCGATGGGCGTGCGATCTCACTGGGCGAGCTGGTGGCACCCGATGGCCGCCACTGGGAGCTGCAGCTGAAGGGGGCCGGGCCGACGCCTTACTCGCGCGGTGCCGATGGACGGGCAGTGCTGCGCTCGTCGATCCGCGAGTTCCTGTGCAGCGAAGCGATGCACCACCTGGGCGTGCCGACCACGCGCGCGTTGTCGCTGGTCGGTACCGGCGAGGAGGTGGTGCGCGACATGTTCTATGACGGCCACCCGCGTGCCGAGCCTGGTGCCATCGTGTGCCGGGTCTCGCCGTCGTTCCTGCGCTTTGGTTCCTTCGAACTGCCGGCGTCGCGGGGTGAAACCGCCCTGCTGCAGCAGCTGGTCGATGCCTGCATCGCGCGCGACTTCCCCGAGCTTGAAGGGCAGGGCGAGGCCCTGTACGGCGACTGGTTCGCGCAGATCGCGGTGCGCACTGCCGAGATGATCGCGCACTGGATGCGTGTCGGCTTCGTGCACGGCGTGATGAACACCGACAACCTGTCCGTGCTCGGTCTCACACTGGATTACGGCCCCTATGGCTGGGTCGAGGATTTCGATCCGGACTGGACGCCGAACACCACCGACGCCCAGGGGCGCCGCTACCGCTTCGGCACCCAGCCGCAGGTGGCGTACTGGAACCTGAGCCGATTGGCCCAGGCGCTGTCGCCGCTGTTCGCCGATGTCGCACCGCTGCAGGCGGGCCTGGCGGCCTTCCAGTCCACCTTCGTGGCCTGCACGCGTCGCGATGCCGCGGCAAAGCTGGGGCTGGCCGCGGCCGACGATGACGACCTGCAGCTCTACCAGCGCTGGCAGCAGCTGATGCAGGAGGGTGCCATGGACATGACCCTGGCCTGGCGCGCACTGATGCGCATCGACCCGTCGGCAGCGGACGCTACGGTTCTGGACGCGGTGTACTACGACGAGGCGCGGCGACAGGCAGTGCAGGCACCGTTGCAGCACTGGCTGCAGGACTACGCGGAGCGCCTGCGCAGCGATCCGCTGCCGGCCAGCGAACGCGTGGCGAAGATGACAGCGGCCAACCCGCTGTACGTGCTGCGCAACTGGTTGGCGCAGGAAGCGATCGACCGCGCAGAGCAGGGTGACCTCGGCGGTGTGCATGCGCTGCAGGACGTGCTGCGAGACCCATACACCGAGCGCGCAGGACTCGAGCACTTCGCTGGCAAGCGCCCGGCGTGGGCCGACAACCGCGCCGGTTGCTCGATGCTGTCCTGCAGTTCCTGAGGGTGGGTTTCGGCAGGGCTGCGCCCTGCACCCGCAGAGGCCAGGTCAACAGCCAGAGCAAAAGCTGGATTCCGTGGTTTGGCGGGGCGGTGTCGGAGTGCGGGGACGCTGCAAGTACGTCCGTGTAGGCTTGGCAGCCGCATCCATGCGGCTGACACCCCGCACTCCGACACCGCCCCACCTCCGACAGATTCCGGCGGCTGTTGGTAGGTGTCGACCTTGGTCGACACGGTAGATCCAGGCCATGCGTGGATGCTCTTCATTCAATTCTCGAAATATTCGATTTCGATGGAGATTCATCCGCGCATGGCGTGGATCCACGACAGATCGCAGGACTCTGTCGAAGGCGGGGTGGGTCCGGTTGCGGGGGCGTGAGCCGCATGGGCCCGAGGCATGCCTCGGGCGGGTTGGGCAGGACGCCCAACCCCGGTCTTGCCGTGTGCGCAGGAAAGCGCACACGAGCAAGCGGCGACCGAGCTTACATGGACGTACTTGCAGCGGCCCCCGCAGCCGGACCCACCCCGCCATCCCACGGAATGCACGCTGTTGCCGTTGAGGTTGCCGGCCAGCGGCCGGCACTACCGCAGGTGCAGGGCGCAGCCCTGCCGACACCCCCAACAGGCAGCCGGCGCCCGGAACAGGTACCCTATGCCGCCATCAGATAGCCAATGTGACATGACCGACGCCATCGTCGCTCCGCAGTGGGCCTCCCGCCTGCGCGACATCGCCGACTTCCCCAAGCCCGGCATCCTGTTCAAGGACATCATGCCGCTGCTCGCCCACGGCGAGGACTTCCGCGGCGCGATCACCGCGATGGCCGACCGTTGGCGCGACCAGAAGCTGGACGCGGTGGTCGGCATCGAATCGCGTGGTTTCATCCTCGGCGCCGCGATGGCGCTGGAGCTGGGCGTCGGCTTCGTGCCGGTGCGCAAGCCGGGCAAGCTGCCGGGCCAGGTGCTGCGCGAGGAATACACGCTGGAGTACCGCAGCGACTGCATCGAAGTGCACGCCGACGCGCTGCCGGGCGGTGCCCGTGTCGCAATCATCGATGACGTGCTGGCCACCGGCGGCACGCTGGTCGCTGCATTGTCGCTGGTGCGCCGCCTGGGTGTTGAAGTGGTCGGCGCCGGTGTGCTGGTCGAGCTCGATGGCCTGGGCGGCCGGGCCCGCTGGGAGGCGGGCTTGCCACTGCACACCGAACTGGTGTTCTGATCGAAGGGTGAATGCCAACCAAGGTTGGCATCTACCAGAGCGAAGAGCCGGGAGCCGGTCGTTGCCAACCGTGGTTGGCAACGCGGCTTCAATCACATCATCCGCACGCGGAAGCGACGGCCCTTGATCTTGCCGGCTTCCAGCCTGGCGACGGCCTTGTTGGCCTGTTCACGCGCGATCGCCACGTAGGAGCGGGTCGGGAAGATCGCGATCTTGCCGATGAACTTGCTCGACAGGCCGGCATCGCCGGTCAGTGCGCCGAGGATGTCGCCCGGGCGCAGCTTGTCGGTCTTGCCGCCGTCAATCCGCAGGGTGCGCATCGCCGCCTGCGGCAACTCGGCCGGGCGCGAGGTCGCCAGTGGCGTCTTCTGCCAGTCCAGTGGCTGACCCAGCTGTGCTTCGATGGCTTCGGCGCGGGTCTTCTCGCGGCCGGCCACCAGGCTGATCGCCAGGCCGCTGGCACCGGCGCGACCGGTACGGCCCACGCGATGCTGGTAGCTCTCCACGTCGGTCGGCAGTTCGTAGTTGATCACCGCCGCCAGCTCTTCCACGTCCAGTCCGCGCGCGGCGACGTCGCTGGCGACCAGCACGTTGCAGCTGCGGTTGGCCAGCCGCAACAGAACTTCCTCACGGTCGCGCTGCTCCATGTCGCCGTGCAGGGCGAGTGCGGAGAAGCCGAACTGCTGCAGCGAGTTGGCCACTTCGTCCACGTCCTTGCGGGTGTTGCAGAACACCACCGCCGATTCCGGCGCGTACTTCAGCAGCAGGCCGGCCAGCGCCTTCTGGCGATGCGCCGGTTCCACCTCGCAGAACAGGTGGCGGATGGCCGGTGCCTGGTCGGCACCTTCCACGGTCACCTCCACCGCGTCGCGCAGCAGGTCACGCGCCATGGCGCGGATGCTGTCGGGGAAGGTGGCGGAGAACAGCAGGCTCTGGCGATCCCTGTGCGTGCGGCCGGCGATCTCGCGGATCGGCTCCTCGAAGCCCATGTCGAGCATGCGGTCGGCCTCGTCCAGCACCAGCGTGCGCACCGCGCCAAGATTCAGCGCGCGCTTGCGTGCCAGCTCCTGCACGCGGCCGGGCGTACCCACCACCACGTGCGGGTCGTGGCCTTCCAGCGAGGCCAGCTGCGGGCCCAGCGGCACGCCGCCTACCAGCAGCAACAGCTTCAGGTTGGGAATGCCGGTGGCCAGCTTGCGGATCTGCTTGCCGACCTGGTCGGCGAGTTCGCGGGTCGGGCACAGGACCAGCGCCTGCACGCGGATCAGGCTGGGGTCGACGGCCTGCAGCAGGCCCAGCCCGAAGGCGGCGGTCTTGCCGCTGCCGGTCGGCGCCTGTGCGATCACATCGTGGCCGTCGAGGATGGCCGGCAGGCTCTGCGCCTGCACGGGGGTGAGGGTGGTGTAGCCGAGGGCGTCCAGGCCGGGCTGCAGGGCCGGGCTCAGCGGCAGGGTCGAGAAGTCAGTCATGGCGCATTGTACCTGCCTGCGCGGCAGCGCCCGTCCTGGGCCGCCATCCACGCATGGCGTGGATCTACGGGTGGGTGCCGACCGTTGGTCGGCACGCCTTGCTCAGCCCAGCACCGTCAAGACACCCTGGTGGATCGCCAGGCCACCGAACAGCAGCCAGGCGAACAGGATCAGCGCCAGCAGCAGTGGCTTCAGGCCGGCCTGGCGCAGCGCCGAGACATGGGTGGTCAGGCCCAGCGCGGCCATCGCCATCGCCAGCAGCACGGTATCCAACTGCACCAGCCCGGCCTGCAGGCTGGCCGGCAGCAGGTGCAGTGAATTGAAACCGGCCACTGCCACGAAACCGAACGCAAACCACGGCACTACGATGCGCGCCTTGCTGCCGTCGGCGCTGGCCTTGCCGCCACGCGCCAGCCACAACGACAACACGACCAGGAACGGCGCCAGCAGCATCACCCGCACCATCTTGGTGATCACCGCGGTATCGG
This sequence comes from Stenotrophomonas maltophilia complex sp. Om-AH-Sm3, assembly GCF_059337855.1. NCBI lineage: Bacteria > Pseudomonadati > Pseudomonadota > Gammaproteobacteria > Lysobacterales > Lysobacteraceae > Stenotrophomonas > Stenotrophomonas maltophilia complex sp. Om-AH-Sm3. The sequence continues at coordinate 113,560 of NZ_JBYBLQ010000013.1, forward strand.
CGGCGGCTTCGCTGACCGTGCGGCCGGCGGCCACCACCTGCGCCACTTCGTGCACCGTCGCACCAGTGAACAGGCCGTACTGCCGCGCGTCCATCGCCAGCCAGCCGTGCGACTGCACCAGCGCATACAGCGCCGGGTACAGGAACATCGCCAGCGTGCCGAACACCACGACGGTAGAAACCGCGACAGTGACCTGCGCAGCGCGGCCACGCACCACCGGTTCGGCGGCCATCACCGCTGCCGCACCGCAGATCGCGCTGCCGGCGCCGATCAGCATTGCCGCCTCGCGTTCCATCTTGAACACACGTACGCCCAGCCAGCAGGCCAGGCCGAAGGTGCTGGCGACCACCAGCACGTCCATCAGCACGCCGCTGACGCCGACATGGCCGATGTCCTGGAAGGTCAGGCGCAGGCCGTACAGCACGATGCCGGCGCGCAGCAGCCAGTGCTTGGAGAAGCCGACACCGGCCGCGCTGCTCGGCGCCAGCCGCGGGTAGAGGGTGTTGCCGACCACGATGCCGGCCACGATGGCGACGGTCAGTGCACTCAGGCCATGCGCCTGCAACCAGGGAAGCTCGGCCAGGTACAGCGATGCCGCCGCGATCAGGCCCGCCAGCAGAAGGCCGGGCAGGCGCGGCTGCCAGCGTTGGCGCAGGGCGGGCAGGGACCAGAAGGAGAGAGCGGGGGCGTTCATGGCAGGGGTAGGGCTGTAGTGACGGGGCAAGCGTGCGCCTTCGCCCCTGACCTGTAAAACGAATAATATGGGTGAAACCTACCTATCAAGCGGGTAAATGCCATGCGCCTGACCTTGCGCCAGCTGCAAGTCTTCGTCGCCATCGCCGACCACGGCAGCACCACCGCCGCCGGCCAGGCCATCGCGCTCTCGCAGTCGGCCAGCAGCGCCGCCCTGCAGGAACTGGAGGCGCACTTCGGTACGCCGCTGTTCGACCGCATCGGCCGTCGCCTGGCACTGAACGGGCACGGCCGCGCACTGCTGGAGCCGGCGCGCACCCTGCTGGTCAATGCCGCTGATCTGGAGCGGCAGCTGGCCGCCGGCGGAGACCCGTCGCAAGGGGCACCGCTGCGGTTGGTACTGGCCGCCAGTACCACCATCGGCAACTACCTGCTGCCGCAGCGCATCGCTGAACTGCTGCGGCAGGCGCCGCAGGCCGAAGTCGACCTGCGCATCGACAACAGTGCTGGCGTAGTCGCCGCCGTGCAGCGCCTGGACGTCGACGCCGGCCTGATCGAAGGCCCGTGCCATGAGCGCGGTTTGCAGGTCACGGCCTGGCAGCAGGATCCGCTGGTGATCGTCGGCGCCGCCGACGCTCCCCCGCGCTGGTCGCTGGACGAACTGCGCCGTGCCCGCTGGCTGCTGCGCGAGCCCGGCTCCGGCACCCGCGAAGCTGTCGAACAGGCGCTGCTGCCGCACCTGCGTGGCTTCGCCCAGACCCTGCAGCTGGGCAATACCGAAGCAATCAAGCAGGCCGCCATCGCCGGCCTCGGCCTGGCCTGTCTTTCGCGTCACGCGCTGGAAGAGCCATTGGCCCTGGGCCGCCTGCGCGTGCTGGAGACCCCGCTGCCGGCCCTGCAGCGCACGCTGTGGCTGGTACGGCATCCCGGCAAGCAGTGGCTGCCGGGGTTGCAGGCGTTGCTGGGGGACGTGGAGTAGCAGGGATCGGTCTTGCACTGCGCGAATTCCACGAAGGGGTCAGAGCCCGTTGCGCAGCAACGGGATCCGACCCCGACAGATCGACAGGCCTTGCAGCGCTCATCCACGCGTGGCCTGGATCTGCCGTGTCGACCAAGGTCGCCACCCACCAGAGCACAATGCCGTTCCGACAGATCGCAGAAATCTGTCGAAGGCGGGGCGGTGTGGGGCTGCAGGACCGTTGGCGCCATGGATGGGTTTACGGCGTGTCCTGCAG
>NZ_JBYBLQ010000014.1:0-106930 GCF_059337855.1 Stenotrophomonas maltophilia complex sp. Om-AH-Sm3
GTGGGTCCGGTTGCGGGGGCGTGAGCCGCATGGATGCGGCGACCGAGCTTACAGGGACGTACTTGCAGCGTCCCCCCGCAACCGGACCCACCCCGCCATCCCACGGAATGCACGCATTTGACGTTGCCTTGGCTTGAAGCGGGTGCAGGGCTGCAAGCCCTGCAATCCCAAACCACTCAGTACAGCGTGCGCTCCGGCGCACCGGCCGGCGGCGGGGTGTACTGGTACAGCCAGGTCTCGGTGAGGGTCTTGCCACCACTGCGCAGGAACAGGCGGATGTCGATCTGCTCGGTACTGCCTTCCGGCGGCACCAGGTCGAACATCGCGCGATAGCCGTTGATCTCGCGCAGCGGGCGCGCCGAAACGATCTCGACCCGGCCACGGCTGGCTTCCACCACCGCTTCGACCTCGGCCTTGTCGATCAGCCTGGCCAGTTCGCCACCTTCGAAGTCCACCGCGAAGCGCCAGCTGAAGTACTCGCGCTTCTTGCCGACCACACCGCCCAGGCCGGTGCGGCTGGCCACGCAGTGCGCCAGCGGCGGGCGCGCCGGCGGTTCGGCGCCCCAGTACAAGCGGTAACCGACCAGCAGCTCCTGGCCCGGCTGTGGCTTTTCCTTCGGGTTCCAGAACGCCACGATGTTGTCGAAGGTCTCGTCCACGGTGGGAATCTCCACCAGCTGCACCGAGCCTTCGCCCCATTCGCCCTTCGGCTCCACCCACAGGCACGGGCGCTTCTCGTAGAACACGCCGTCGTCCTGGTAATGGTCGAAATTGCGGTCGCGCTGCAGCAGGCCGAAGCCGCGCGGGTTGCGGTCCACGAACATGTTGAAACGCAGGTTGCGCGGGTTCAGCAGCGGCCGCCAGATCCACTCGCCGGCACCGGTCCACAGCGACAGGCCATCGGTATCGTGGATCTCCGGGCGCCAGTCCCAGCCCATCCGGCGGTCATTCTCGCCGACCTGGTACATGCTGGTGCACGGGGCGATGCCCAACCGCTCGATCGTCTTGCGCGGGTACAGCGCGCTGTCGATGTCCATCAGCAGCACGTCACCGTTCGTGATCGCGAAGCGATAGGCTCCGGCCACGCTGGGCGAATCCAGCAGGCCGTAGACCACGATCGTGTCCGAATCAGCCGACGGCTGTTCCAGGTAGTAGGCGATGAAATCCGGGAATTCCTCCGGCTTGCCCATGCCGGTGTCGATCGCCAAGCCACGCGCGGACTGCCCGTACTGGCCCTCCTTGCCGACCGCGCGGAAGTAGCTGGCGCCAAGGAAGGCGGCGAAGTCGCGGTCGGTGTCCTTGCGGGTGTTCAGGCGGAACCCGGCGAAGCCCAGATCGGCCGGCAGCTCGCCATCCTTGATGCCGCTCTTGCCGTAGTTGAACGCCGCGCCGTCATACGCCAGTTCCTGCGCCTTGCCGTCGACCACGTCGAACATGCGCACCGGCGAATGGAAGTACAGGCCCAGGTGGAAGAACTTGGCCTGGAACTTGCCGGGCTGGTCGGCCCACAGCGCATGGTCCTGGCGGTAGCCAATCGACTGGTACTGGTCCCAGTCGAGGCCTTCCAGGCGGCCCGGCAACACCCGCTTGTGGCTCTTGTAGGGCGCCTGTGCCAGCGCGCGCGCCTGGCCCTTCAGGGTGGCGAAGTCGAACGGCTGCGGTTGGCCGAGGCGGCGCAGGCCCATCTGGCCGCTCCTGCTGGCCGCGCACGCGGGCAGGGACGGCAGGCCGAATGCAGCCAGGGCGAGGGAGGCATTGCGGATGAAGTCGCGTCGTTGCATGCAGGCGCGTCAGGCACAGAGGGAAGGTCGGCCATGATAGGCAGACAAACGTTAACGGGCAGCGGAGACGCGCCCTGCCCGTTCAGCTGCCGCTGGTCGCCGGCTCAGCGCTGGCAGTGGCTGCACCAGACGCTGGCGCGCTGGCCGATGGTGGCGTGCTTCAGCGCGCGCCCGCAGTTCGGGCACGGCAGCCCGTCGCGGCCGTACACCAGCAGCTCCTGCTCGAAGTAGCCCGGCGCACCATCGGGGCTGATGAAATCGCGCAGGGTGGTGCCGCCGCGGGTGATGGCGTAGCCCAGGATTTCCTTCACCGCGTCGGCCAGCCGCTGGTAGCGTTCTCGCGAGATCTTTCCTGCCTCGCGCAACGGGCTGATGCCGGCCTTGAACAGGCTCTCGGCGGCGTAGATGTTGCCCACGCCCACCACCACCGCCTGGTCCATCAGGAAGGTCTTCACCGGCGCGCTGCGGCCCCGGCTGCGGTCGAACAGGTAGTCGCCGTCGAACGCGTCGTCCAGTGGCTCCGGGCCCAGCCCCTGCAGCAGCGGGTGGATCTCCCCAGCCGGCTGCCAGAGCAGGCTGCCGAAGCGGCGCGGGTCGTTGAAGCGCAGCAGGCGGCCGTTGTCCAGGCTGATGTCGACGTGGTCATGCGCCCGCAGCGGGGTATCACCGGGCAGCACGCGCAGGCTGCCGGACATGCCCAGGTGCAGGACGGCGCTGCCGATGGCGGTATCCAGCAGCAGGTACTTGGCGCGCCGGCGGATGTCCTCGATGCGCTGCCCCGGCAGCAGCTCGGCCACTTCCGGTGGAATCGGCCAGCGCAGGTCGGCGCGGCGCAGGATCACGCCATGCACACGCCGGCCCTGCAGGTGCGGCGCCAGGCCGCGGCGGGTGGTTTCGACTTCGGGCAGTTCAGGCATGGTGCGATTCTACGCCCGCTCAACGCGGCGGCGCGGACAGCTCGCGGGCATCCAGGAAGCCATCACCGTTGGCATCCTGCTTGTGGAAGCGCTGCACGATCACCTGCCGCTGCTGCTCGCGGCGGATTGCCCTGCCCTTGCCGCCGGGCAGCTCGTCGGCGCTCAGTACGCCATCACCGTTGCGGTCCATGCGATCGAAGGCATACAGCATCCACTGTACGTACTCGGCCTCGCTGACCCTGCCGTCGCCATCGCTGTCCATCCGCTGCAGATAGCTGGCGGTGTCGGTGACCTGGGCCAGCGCCGCACCCGGCAGCAGCGCCGCCAGCAGAAGCCCGTACCCTGCCCTCACGCGCCCACCAGGCTGTAGCCCTTCAACCGTGCGGCGTAGGCCTGCAACGCCGCGATGCCGCTTTCCTCGGCCTCGCGGCACCACGCCTGCAGCTGATGCAGGCGCTCAGCGGCGTCGTGGCCACGGGCTTCCAGCAGCGCAGCCAATCGCCCGCGGTACTCGACCAGGGTACGGATGCGCGGCCGCTGCGCCACCCATGCGCTGAGCTGGGCGCGGCTGTCCGGCTTCAGCCAGCGGCCATCGTTGACCAGGCCACGGCGCAACCGGCGTGGCAGCAGGCGGCGCAGCTTGGCCCCGGCCTGCGCGGCCTCCTCGCGCAGGGCCGGCATGAACACGTTGCGCTGGTAATCGGTCATCGCCTGGAAGCGGTGCGACAGCAGCGCCTTCAGCGTTTCGGCATCGGGCACGGCGATGTTCGGGCGCACGTCCATGGCCGGCGCCACCCGCAGCACCCTGGCCAGGCGCAGCGCCTGCAGCAGGCGGATCGCACTCCAGCCGATATCGAACTCCCAGCGCCGCATCGCGAAGCGCGCCGAACTGGGGAAGGCATGGTGGTTGTTGTGCAGCTCCTCGCCACCGATCCAGAACCCCCACGGCGTGAGATTGGTGGAGGTATCGGCCGACTCGTAGTTGCGGTACCCCCACCAGTGGCCCAGGCCATTGACTACGCCCGCCGCCCAGAACGGGATCCACGCCATCTGGATCGCCCACAGCGCCACGCCGGGCAGGCCGAACAGCACACTGTTGATCGCCAGCAGCACTACCGGCCCCAGCGTGGCGTGCGGGGTATACAGGTGGCGCTCGATCGCGTCGTCCGGCGTGCCGCGCCCGTACTGCTCGATGTCCGCGCGCATGCCGCGCGCTTCGCGGTACAGCTCCACGCCATGCCAGAACACCTTGCCGATGCCGCGGGTGACCGGGCTGTGCGGATCGTCCTCAGTCTCCACCTTGGCGTGGTGCTTGCGATGGATGGCCACCCACTCGCGGGTGATCATCGACGTGGTCAGCCACAGCCAGAAGCGGAACACGTGCGCCAGCGCCGGGTGGAAATCGACTCCGCGATGGGCCTGGCTGCGGTGCAGGTACAGGGTCACCGAGAAGATGGTGATCTGGGTGAAGACCAGCAGCACGCCCAACATGGCCCACCAGCCGAGGCCGAGCACACCACCGGTCAGCAGGGACATCAGGGCATCAGACATGGCAGCTCTCCGGATCGACGCGGGGATGGCAGACATGATGGGCGCTTGCGTTGCAAACTGCATCCCTGCGGCGGTGATTGCCACCGTCATCCGTGGCACCGTTCACAGTTGGGGACCTGAGTTGTCGAGCCTTGATCCACGCGCCAGCACCATGACTGCCGCCCCGCCCGTTGCGGAGCTGCCCCCCTTGATCGAACTGGACCGCGCCACCGTGGTGCGCGGCCAGGTGAAGGTGCTGCACGGGCTCAGCCTGCGCATCGCGCAGGGCCAGCACACCGCCCTGCTCGGCCCCAACGGCTGCGGCAAGTCGACCTTCATCAAGCTGATCACCCGCGAGCTGTACCCGCTGGCGCAGGTCGACGGCTCCGTGGCGGTAAGGGTGCTGGGGCAGAACCGCTGGCAGGTGGACCGGCTGCGATCGCAGCTCGGCATCGTCACCGGCGATCTCAGCAGCAACCTGGCCGACATGCCGGGCCTGACCGTGGAACAGGCAGTGCTGTCCGGCTTCTTCGCCAGCTACGTGGTGCCGGCCTTCCGCGAAGTGACCGCCGATATGCGCGCACGCGTGGGCGAGACACTGGCGATGACCGGCGCCCTGTCCCTGCGCGACCGCGCCTACGCCGAGTTGTCCGCTGGCGAGACCCGCCGCGTGCTGATCGCCCGCGCGCTGGTCAACCGGCCGCAGGCACTGCTGCTGGATGAACCCTCCACCGGGCTGGACCTGGTCGCCCGCGAGCAGCTGGTGGCGACCATGCGGGTGCTGGCGCAGCAGGGCATCACCCTGGTGCTGGTGACCCACCACATCGAAGAGATCATTCCCGAGATCGAGCGGGTGGTGCTGCTGCGCGATGGCCGCGTGCTGGCCGACGGCACCCGCGCCGAGCTGCTGCGCAACGAACCGCTGTCGGCGGTGTTCGGCGGCGCGATCACCGTCTGCGAGCAGGAAGGCCGGCTGACCGCATACGCGGGGTGAGGCGGAGCCCTCGGGAAACCCGAGGGGCTTGGAAAACCGGCGACGATAGAGTCGACTGTTAGTCGACTATCGCGCGCAGCGCGGGATCTTTGCGATCCAGGCGAAAAGCAGTCGACTAACAGTCGACTCTACCCCGTCGTGGTGTCATTCCCGTTGTGATGCCATTCCATCGCCATGCCGGTGCAGCGGGCCGGACCCCGGCCCGCTGCACGCAACCTCAGAACCGCAACGCCAGCGCGCGCGACTCGATCGGTGCCATCCGGCTCTGGTCCTGCAGCTGCAGGTCACGCAGCTCGTACGGTGCGCCAAAACCGGCCGGCAACGCGGCCTCGTCGAACGGCAGCACCAGCTGGCCGGCGCCTGGGCCATCGAACCACGCGGCTGCATGTGCCTGCGCGACCGGCCTCATCCGGCCATCGCGGGCCGTGGCATACAGCGTGCCACGTGCCTCGTAGCGGCCTGCCGCAGCCACCTGCAGCGGCAGCGCCACCTGGCGGCTGGAAGGGTCCGGTGCTGCCTGGCCACTGAAACGCGCGGTCGGCCGTGCCACCGCGAAGGCCACCTTGCCATCGCGCAGCACGCCATCGGCCTGGGCGAACACCTGCAGCTCCCACAGCCCCTGCACGGTGCCGATGTCGGTCGGGATCCGCACCTGCGCGCGCAGGCTGCCATCGGTGGTGCGCAGCAGGCGCTGCGGCCAGCTGCGGCCATCCGGTGCGACCAGCAGGGCTTCCCCCCCCAGGCCGCCACGACGCGATGCCAGCTGCGCGGTGGTGGCGCCGTCTTCCAGCAGGCGTGCCTGCAGCTGCACGTTGCCACCGGCCAGCACCTGCGCCTGGTTGGCCTGCACTTCCAACCGCAGCGGGCTGTTGGGCTCCAGCACCTGCACCACATAGCGGCCCTGCGCCTGCGTGCTCTGCAGGGTGTACGCACCGGCGGCACTGGTCGCGCCGGTGCGCAGCATGCTGCTGCCATCACTCACCGGCATGCCGGCATCCTGCAGCGCGCGCGCATCGACACTGCGGGCCACGCTGCTGCGGCCAGCCGGGTCGCGCACCTGCAGGGTGTTGGCCGGCAGCGCGCGGGCTCCTGCGGCCGGACTCAGCTGGATCACCGCATCGGGCGCCGTCAGCGGCAGGTCCAGGCCGCGCTGCAGCTGCGTGCCATCGACCTGCTGCCAGTAACTGCGGCTGACCGAGGCATATGGCGTGGCCGCCTGCAGCGGCTGTGCCGGGTCCAGCGCCCAGGCAAACGACAACGGCGCGTGTTCGCTTTCATCGGCAGGCAGCGGCGCGGCCACCAATGCGGCAGGCACCTGATCGCCCGCGCGGGCCGCCTGCAGAGGCTGCGCGGCCTGCGCGGCGGAAAGGGACAGTACTGCCAGCACCGCACTGGCCAGCAGGGTGGAATGGGTCGTCATGGTCATCTCCCTCACTGGGTCAGGTCGTTGCGCAGCAGGGTGCCGAGGCCGAAGCACTCGCGCCGGCTCTGGTTGTGGCTGAGCGGTTCTGCGCCCTGGGTGCGCGCTTTGTCGGTGAACCAGGTGGTACCGGCCGCCTTCTGGCTGCTGCACTCCAGGAAGCCATCGGAGCAGGACGACAACCAGTTCTGGGTGAACTCCAGGCCAACGTTGGCGGCATAGCCACCGCAGTAGCTGTTGCTGTCCCACACCGCCGATTCCACGTCACTGCCGACCACCGCGCGGAACGGCCTGGGCAGCGCCGGGCGACCGGCCGTGCCGTACAGGTTCTGCGCGTTGTAGGTGGCCATGCTGGCCACCTGCTGCTGGCGTACCGCGTCGTTCTTGTAGCCCAGCAGCCAGCCCAGTGACGTTTCGAAGGTATTGCCGTTGAGCACCGCATCGGCCAGCGGCGTGCCCGCCGAGGACGGCGCCAGTGCGGTGACCTTGCGCACCGTGCGGATGATCTTCGGATAGCGGCTGTCGTAGGTCGGGTTGGACAGGATCCAGCGCATCACGTTGCCGCCGTTGGAATGGGTGATCACCACCAGCTGGGTGATGCCACGGCTGTCGATGAAGCCGGTCAGCTGGTTGGCCAGGCAGCCGGCGGCCTCCGGTTTCCACATGTACTGGGTGAAGTCACAGTTGATGACCACATAGTTGCTGCTGTTCGGCAGGCCCTGGCGCACGGTGTCGATGATCGCCGGCTGCCAGTAGTCCTGGGTGGCATTGGTCTGCGCGCCGGTGCCATGCACGAAGGCCACGCCGACCACGTCGGCGGCCTGCGCCGGTGCTGCTGCCAGCCCCAGAAGCAGGGCCAGGACGGTACTTCCTGTTGCGGTGCTGCGCATCGCTTCTCTCCCTCTGTCTTCGGATCCCCCCGACCCGGCTGGAACTGGACGGCCCCTGGTAACTGCCGATGTGCCGATGCTCACGGTGCGGCCGCGTGAAAGTCCGTGCGCTGCGCCCGGATTCAGCAGACTGGCACGCTTCGATGACGTTCTTCATCTCCTGTAATGACCATGCCGGGTCTGGCCGTATGACCGATGGCCACTGCGGTGCCGCACACGGGCTGCGATCATGACGCGATGTTTTTCCTCCGGAGCCCGTCCATGTCGCTGATTTCCCACCCTGCCCGCCCGCTGCTCGGCCTCGCCGTTGCCGTGGCCCTGGCCGGCTGTGCTGCCACGGCCACCAAGCCGACCGCCGTCGAAGCCAACATCACCACCAAGGCCGTGGGCTATCTGGACAAGAGCGCTGTTCCGGCCAGCCTCGATCTGGTGCCGGCACCGCCGGTGGCCGGTTCGGCCGCCCTCGCCCTGGACGAACAGGTCAGCCGTGAAGCCCGCACGCTGCGAGGCAGCCCGCGCTTCGCCCAGGCCGGCATCGATGCGGAACTCGGCTTCCCCGAAGGTGCAAACCACTTCTCCTGCGCCGCCGACATCGACGTCGATGCGGTGAAGACTCCGGCGCTGTATCGACTGCTGGAGCGCAGCCGGATCGACGCCAGCGCCGCTACCAAGGCAGCCAAGAACCACTACCAGCGCCCGCGCCCGTTCATGGTCAACGGTGAGCCGACCTGCTCGCCGAAGGACGAGGATGGCCTGCGCAGGAATGGTTCCTATCCATCCGGCCACACCTCGATCGGCTGGGCCTGGGCACTGATCCTGTCGGAGATCGTGCCGGACCGCGCCGATGCCATCCAGGCCCGCGGCCGCAACTACGGCGAGAGCCGCCTGGTATGCAACGTGCACTGGCAGAGCGACATCCTCGAAGGCCGCTTCATGGGTGCCGCCGCCGTGGCCCGCCTGCACGACAACGCCGCGTTCAACAAGGACCTGCTGGCCGCACGCAAGGAGATCGCTGCCGCGCGCAAGGCCGGCCTGCACTCCAGCCGCGACTGCACCACCGAGAACGCGGTACTGAAGGTGCGCCCGCAGAGCGCGCTGTAGGCGCCTGCGCGATCGGTCATTGCCGGCCAGCGGCCGGCACTACCGGTGGGTGCGAAGCAGAAGGGCCGGCAGTGCGCCGGCCCTTCTTCATTGCACTACCGCAGCGACCGCATCAGAACTTCGCGGTGAACTCCACGCCCCAGGTGCGCGGCTCGTTGAGGAAGCCGGTCAGGTTGTTGAAGTCGATCGCACCGACCACGCGGGTCTGGTTGGTCAGGTTGCGGCCGAACACCGCCACGTCGTACTGGCCATAACCCCAGTTGTAGCCCAGGCGCAGGCCGCCTTCCAGCGAACTACGGCCGCGGAATTCCGGCGACTCGTAGATGAAGAAGTTCACCGCGCTGCGGTAGGCCCAGTCGGTGTAGGCGTACAGCTCGCTGCCATCGCTGAGCGGGAAGCCCACGCGCAGGGTCGCGTTGTGGATCCACTTCGGCGCCTGCGGCAGCGGGTTGCCGTTCACCAGCGCGTAGGTCTGGCCGTTGATCACCGTGGTCGGGTCGGTGATGGTGCAGCCGCCGCCACAGATCGCCACCGCAAGGTTCTTGTCCTTGATCTCGGTGTCGTTGTAGCTGCTGCCAAAGGTCAGCAGGACGTTGTCGGCCAGGTAGGCCTCCAGGTCCAGCTCGACGCCCTGGCCGATGGTCTTGTCGGCGTTGAGCAGGGTGGCGGTGTTGTTGGAACCGCCCACGGCGATCAGCTGCTGGCCATCGACGTCGTAGCGGAACACGCTCAGGCCCAGGCGCGCGCGGCGCTCGAACAGATCGGCCTTGATGCCGGCCTCGTACGAGATGACCTTCTCCGAATCGGCCTGCGACAGACCCGGCGCAAAGGCCAGGCGGCCCTGGATCGACGGCGCGCGGAAGCCCTTGGCCACGCGGGCGTAGGCGTTGATGTCGTCGGTGAGCTTGTAGACGCCGCTCAGGTCCCAGCTGACGTCGTTGACGTCGGTGTTGGCCAGGTACGGGCCACTGACCGGGGTGCCGAACGGAACCGCCTGCAGCACGCTGGCGCTGAAGTCCTTCTTGTCCTGGGTGTAGCGCACGCCGGCACGCAGCTTGAAGCGGTCGGTGACGTCGAAGTCACCCGAGGCGAACACTGCCCAGGCCTTGTTGCGCTGGTTCTGCACCACGTGGCCGGTCTGCGGATTGCCCGGGGTCAGCGAGTCGTAGTTGAAGTTGTTGATGGTCACGTCTTCATCGAAGTAGAAGACGCCGGCCTGCCAGTCGAAGCGGCCCCACTCGTTGGACTCGACGCGCACTTCCTGCGTCCACTGGCGATGGTGCGGCAGGCCATCAGCCGACTCCGAGGAGAACGGAATCAGGCCCGGGCCGTAGTTGCCGGCACCGAGGAAGGCTGCACCGTAGCCACCGTCGATATCACCGCGGTTGAGCGATTCGGCGGTCTCGTAGCCGGTGATCGAGTGCAGGGTCACCGAGCCGAGGTTCCACTGCAGGCGCGCGCTGCCCCCCCAGGTTTCCAGGTCGGAGAAGTTGACGCCGTCGTTGGCCACCTTGTCGCGGTCGAAGTTCTCGACCAGCGAATTGCCACCCTTCTGGATGATGTTGGCGCGGAACAGGCGGGCGGTGCCGTTGAGCTTGCGCTTGTGCAGGTTGAACAGCGCTTCGAAGTCATCGCCTTCGTACAGGAACTGCACGCGGCCTGCCGCTTCGTCGTAGCCTTCGAAGCCACTGTTGGGCGCACCGACACGGGTGTTGTCGACCCAGTCGTCGCGGCGCTGGTAGATCGCCGAGACGCGTGCCGACCAGCGGTCGGTCAGCGGGCCGCCGTAGGCGCCCTGCACGTTCCAGCTGTTGTAGCTGCCGTAGCCGACGCGGATATAGCCGTCGGCATCCTGCGACGGGCGGGCCGAATCGAACTTGACCACGCCGGCCGGCGTGTTGCGGCCGAACAGGGTGCCCTGCGGGCCACGCAGCACTTCCACGTTGGCCAGGTCGAACAGCGGGAAGCCCTTCAGCAGCGGGCTTTCCTGCACGACGTCGTCGTATACCAGCGACACCGGCTGCGAGGCATTGAGATCGAAATCGGTGTTGCCCAGGCCGCGGATGTAGAAGCGCGGGAAGGCACGACCGTAGGACGACTCGATGTTGAGGCTCGGCACGCGTGCGGCCAGGAAGCGGATGTCATCGCCGGCCGAACCGAGCACATCCAGCTTCTCGCCCTGGATCGCGCTGACTGCAACCGGTACGTCCTTGGCGTTCTCGACACGGCGCTGCGCGGTGACCTGCAGGGTGTCGAGGGCAACCGGATCCTTGGCGGCAGGGTTTTCCTGGGCGGCTGCTACCAGCGGCAGCAGGGCGGAAAGAGCGGCAACGAGAGGGCGCGCGACCGGAAGGCGGCCACGGGAAGTGCGGGTCGGGGACATGGCGGTAGGCTGTGTTTGGAGGGGTGGTAAAACGGCGCTACCAGATAATTGTTGCAATACAGCACCTGCCCCGCAAATGCCGGCCGTTCATGGCCCCGTCGCCCTGCCCCCGGGGCGCTCGCTAGACTCGGGGTTTTCCAGCGCCGCGGAGCCGCCGCAATGACCCAGTGGTACTTCCATGCCTCGGCCCAGGCCGACCGAATCGGACCGCTCGATGACCCGGCCGCGCGCCGCTACGCGCAGGCCAACCCGCGCGCGCTGGCCTGGTGCCAGGGCATGAGCGGATGGACCTCGATTGCCGAAGTGCCCGAACTGCAATCCGCGGCCCCGGGCATGCCCCACACCCCCCCCCCGGTCCCCGCCGCCGCCAGCGGCCGCGCCGACGACATCGAATTCCGCATCGTCGGCCATGAAATGCAGTTCGTGGAAATCGAGCTTGATCCCGGTGAGAGCGCCATTGCCGAGGCCGGCGCGTTGATGTTCAAGGACGCCACGGTGCAGATGGATACCGTGTTCGGCGCCGCCAATGGCGACCAGGGCGGCGGCTTCATGGGCAAGGTGATGGCTGCCGGCAAGCGCGTACTGACCGGCGAAAGCCTGTTCGCCACCGTCTACACCCAGAGCGGCCATGGCAAGGGCAAGGTCGCCTTCGCTGCGCCCTACCCCGGCACGGTGCTGGCGATGAAACTGGACCAGCACGGCGGCCGCCTGATCTGCCAGAAGGACAGTTTCCTGGCCGGCGCGCGCGGCGTGCAGATCGGCGTGCAGTTCCAGCGCAAGATCATGACCGGCCTGTTCGGGGGCGAGGGTTTCATCATGCAGAAACTGGAGGGCGACGGCTGGGTGTTCATCCACGCCGGCGGCTGCGTGGTGGAGCGCGAGCTGGCCGCCGGCGAACGCCTGGATGTGGATACCGGCTGCGTGGTGGCCTACCACCCGACGGTGGACATGGACGTGCGTCGGGTGGCCGGCATCAAGAGCATGCTGTTCGGCGGCGAAGGCGTGTTCCTGGCCACGTTGACCGGCCCCGGCAAGGTCTGGCTGCAGTCGCTGCCGTTCTCACGCCTGGCCGGCCGCATGTGGATGGCCGCACCGCAGGGCGGCGGCCAAAGCCGCGGCGAAGGCTCGGTGCTGGGCGGCCTGGGCCGGATGCTGGATGGTGACAACCGGTTCTGACCGCCTCCGGTCGTGCCGGCCGCTGGCCGGCAACCTCATGGACCTTGGCGCGCATCCCGGTAGTGCCGGCCGCTGGCCGGCAGCCCCGTGGACCGTTGCCAGTTTCCCTATGGTTGCCGGCCAGCGGCCGGCACTACCTTTATGAATGGGCGATATTTCCCACCCTGCCCGCCCCGCCGCAGCTTCGGTATGCTGGCGCCCTTTCCTGAATCCGGCGCCGTGCGCGCACTGCCGATGAGCCTGTTCCGCCCCCGCATGCTGCTGTCCGTCGCCCTGATCGGCCTGCTGGCCGGCTGCGGTGGCGATCCGGTCCGCCCCACGCCACCGCCTGCGCCGACCGTGGTCCCGCAGGCCAAGCCGGTGAAGATCGGCATCGCCCTGGGCGGCGGCGCGGCCAAAGGCTTTGCCCATATCGGCGTGATCAAGATGCTGGAGGCCAACGGCTTCGAGCCGGCCGTGGTCGCCGGCACCAGCGCCGGCAGCGTGGTCGGCGCCCTGTATGCCAGCGGCATGGATGCCTTCCAGATGCAGAGCAAGGCCGTCGCGCTGGACGAAGCCAGCATCCGCGATGTGCGCCTGTTCTCCGGTGGCCTGGTGCAGGGCCAGAAGCTGCAGGACTACGTCAACGAGCAGGTCGCCAACCGTCCCGCCGAGCGCCTGAAGAAGCCGTTCGCCGCCGTCGCCACCCAGCTCGAAACCGGCGAGCGCGCAATCTTCGTGCGCGGCAACGTCGGCCAGGCAGTGCGCGCGTCGAGCAGCATTCCCGGTGTGTTCGAGCCGGTGAAGATCGGCGGCCGCAACTACATCGATGGTGGCGTAGTCAGCCCGGTGCCGGTGGATGCCGCACGCCAGCTCGGCGCCGACTTCGTGATCGCCGTGGACATCTCCAGCAAGGCCAGCGGCAAGGCGCCGACCGACATGCTGGGCATCGTCAACCAGTCCATCTCGATCATGGGCCAGCGCCTGGGCGAGCAGGAACTGGCGCGCGCCGACATCGTCATCCGCCCGAAGGTACTGGACATCGGTGCCGCCGATTTCAGCCAGCGTGGCACCGCGATCCTGGAAGGCGAAAAGGCTGCGATGGCAGCGATGCCGCAGATCCGCGCCAGGATCCAGCAGCTGCAGCGCGCGCGCGCCGCAGCTGCCGCACCGGCACCGGTGGCCGCGCCGAAGTGCGAGGAAGCCTCGCGCCTGGGCAAGCTGATGGGCCGCAAGGACAAGTGCTGATCCATTGAAGCCAGGCCACCGGGCCCGCCCGGTGGTTGCTCAGGACTCCAGCTGCGACAGCGGCAACGCCTGGAAGCCCTTCACCGTGCGCAGCACGAAGCTGGAATTGGCATCGGCCACGCCACCGGCATTGAGCAGCCGGTCCAGCAGGAAGCGCGAGAAGTGCTCCAGGTCGCGCACGTAGACGTGCAGCAGGTAGTCCATGTCACCCGTCAGCGCGTGGCAGGCCACCACCTCGTCCCACGCCTGCACGCTGTCCACGAAGTGGCCGATGGCGGCCTGGTCGTGCTTTTCCAGCTGCACGCGCACGAAGGCCTGCAGGCCCAGCCGCAGCTGCCGTGGCTCCAGCCGCGCGCCATAGCCGACGATCACGCCCTCGCTTTCCAGCCGCTGCAACCGCCGCAGGCAGGCCGAAGGAGAGAGATTCACCCGCGCCGCCAGCTCGGCGTTGGTGGCGCGCCCATCCCGCTGGATTTCGGCCAGCAGGCGTATATCCGTGCGATCGAACTGGACTTCTCCGGCCATTGTTGCCCCGCAACATGGTGAGTACGCAAGGATATTGCGCCAACAAGGCCAATCGGCGCAACTTTTGCAACCCTGTTGCGCGTCCCCTGCCCTAGCATCATGGGTATCCCATCCAGGAGTGCCGCATGGACCTCGCCCAGCCCCGCCGCGTCGAACACCAGCAGACCGACAAGGGCTACGTGCCGGTGTATACCACCGCGCTCGTCGAGCAGCCATGGGACACTTACAGCGCCGACGACCACGCGACCTGGAGCACGCTTTACCAGCGCCAGCGCGAGCTGCTGGTCGGCCGTGCCTGTCAGGAGTTCCTGGATGCGCAGGACGAGATGGGCATGAGCGCACACATGATTCCGCGCTTCGACCAGCTCAACGAAGTGCTGGGCGCGGCCACCGGCTGGACCCTGGTCGGCGTTGAAGGCCTGCTGCCGGAACTGGATTTCTTCGACCATCTGGCCAACCGCCGTTTTCCGGTGACCTGGTGGATCCGCCGCCCGGACCAGATCGACTACATCGCCGAACCGGACCTGTTCCACGATCTGTTCGGCCACGTGCCGCTGCTGATGAACCCGGTGTTCGCCGACTACATGGAGGCGTACGGCCGCGGCGGCGTCAAAGCGCATGCGATCGGTCCGGATGCGCTGCAGAACCTGACCCGCCTGTACTGGTACACCGTGGAGTTCGGCCTGATCGACACGCCCGAGGGCCTGCGCATCTACGGTGCCGGCATTGTGTCGTCGAAGGGCGAGTCGCTGTACTCGCTGGAATCGGCCGCGCCCAACCGCATCGGCTTCGACCTGCAGCGGATCATGCGCACGAAGTACCGCATCGACACCTTCCAGAAGACCTACTTCGTCATCGACAGCTTCGAACAGCTGATGCAGGCGACCTCGCCGGATTTCACCCCGATCTACGCGGCACTGGCCAACCAGGCGCATCTGCCGGCCGGTGAAGTGCAGGGCGACGACCGCGTGTTCCAGAAGGGCACCGGCGAAGGCTGGGCCGACGGCGGCGACGTGTAAGCACACAACGCGCACGGCTTTGCACTGAAAACGGCGCACATGGGTGCGCCGTTTTCGTTGTTGCCTGCCTGCGCCACTGCAGCGGCGCAGGCGAGGGCAGGACACTCAGCCATCCACGGCCCGGCAGGACCCGCGCACCATCAACTGCGGATGCACGCTGGCCGCGGTCGGTGCGTCGGGCACGTCGGCCTGGACCAGCATGGCGGCGGCGGTGCGGCCGATGTCGGAAACGTGGCGCCGCACCGACGTCAGCGGCGGCCACAGCCGCGATGCCAACGGGCTGTCGTCGTAGCTGACGATCGACAACTGCTGCGGCACCGCGATGCCTGCACGCAATGCCACCTGGTACACACCTGCGGCGATTTCGTCGTTGCCGGCGAAAATCGCACTGGGGCGTTGCTCGCCCATCAGCAGCCGTTCGGCGGCATGCACGCCGGACTCGAAGGTGTCGCCCGCTTCCAGCACGCGCTCGCCGGGCAGGGTCAGGCCGACCTGCGCCAGCCGATCAAGGAAACCATGCGTCCGTTCGCGCGCGGCACGCCGGTCACCCGGTCCGGCGATCACCGCAATGTCGCGGTGGCCAAGCGAAAGCAGGTAGCCCGCCGCAGCGGCAGCACCATCGCGGTCATGGGTGACCACGGCATGGTTCTCATCCTCCGAGGCATGCGCGTTGATGCGCACGTAGCGGCAGTCGATGTCATCGAGCATCTGCGCCAGCGCAGCCGATTCGGACGCACGCGGCCCCAGGATCACGCCGTGCAGCTTCTGCTGCTGCACGAAACGGCGCACGCCCTGCGGGCATTCCGGATCCTGGCTGTCGCAGGGGTGCACCACCAGCTCATAGCCAGTGCCGCGCAGCGCGTCCAGCGCGCCGTGCTGCAGGTCGACGATGCATTGGGCACCCGGATCGTCATACACCAGGCCGATCAGGAAGGAGCGGCGGAATGCCAGCCCGCGCGCGAGAGGATCGGGCACGTAACCGACCTCGCGCATCAACGCCTCGACCTTGTCGCGGGTGTCCTTGCGCACCAGCGGCGAGTTGTTGATGATTCTTGAAACCGTTTTCTTGGAAACTCCCGACAGTCGTGCGATGTCGTTGATCGTGGCAGCCTTGCCCTTCGATGCCGGCAACGCGGCATCGCTAATAGTTCGCACTGACATGTATAGAACCAGGTAAGTCGGAGAATTCTAGCCTTGCGCCCGTCGGGCGCGAAGTTGCGGAATGTCGCAGCGGATCTGAATCGTGTCGTGTTCGACAGGTTCTGCTGCGCAAGGTTCCATTGTGATCGCTCTACTGCGTCTGCATCTGAACCGTTCTTCCGCGCGTATTCACCCTGGATGTGGACGCGACGCGCGCGAACGCCAACATTCCCTTAACCATGCTCCGCTACATTCGAGGCATGGACCTGCAGACTTCTCCGTTTCCGCCGTTCCGCGGCCGCGACCGGTTGATCGCCGCAGTCGACGCGGCGATGAGCTCCGGTGATCCCGAGCGCATCACGGCCGACCTGCAGCTGGCGCTGCAGGAAGCCATAACCGACAACCGCATCGAGTTGCCCGAATGCGTGCATCGGCCGGTCAGTGATCATTACGCGCGACGTCCGCTGTACCACAGCCGCGAACACGGCTACAGCGTGATTGCCATGAGCTGGGGCCCAGGGCAGGGCACGCCGCTGCACGACCACGATGCCATGTGGTGTGTGGAGGGCGTGTGGTTGGGCGAGCTGGAGATCACCCGTTACGAGCTGCTGGAGTGCGCCGGCGAGCGCTGGCGCTTCCGCCGCCACGCCGCGCTGCGCGGGGGCTGCGGCAGTGCCGGCAGCCTGATCCCCCCGCATGAGTACCACACCCTGCGCAATGCCAGCGATGAGGCACTGGCGATCTCGGTACACGTGTACGAGGCGCAGATGGAGCGCTCGGCGGTGTTCGATCCGCTCGGTGGCGACTGGTACCAGCGCCGCATCCAGGCGCTGCAGGCCGACCCGGCCTGAATCCGGCGCGGTGCGGAGCAGGGCACCATCGCGGTCCGCATGGCATCATGCGCCGCTGCGCTGCCGGCACCGGCAGCATCCGCGATGCCCTGGCGGGCAAGGAGCAAGACGATGTCCAGCGCTGATCCGCGCCTGCGCGCGCTGTTGAAGCTGGCACCGGTGATCCCGGTGTACACCCCCGAAGATGTGAATGAAGCGGTCGAAGTAGCCCAGGCACTGTTCCGTGGCGGGCTGCCGGTGATCGAGGTGACCCTGCGCACGCCGCAGGCGCTGGATGCGATCAAGGCCATGGTCGAGGCCGTGCCGGACGCGGTGATCGGTGCCGGCACCGTACTCAACGCCGCGCAGATGCAGGCGGCGAAGCAGGCCGGTGCGCGTTTTGCCGTTTCCCCCGGTGCCACGCCGGCACTGTATGCGGCCGCGCGTGATGCCGACCTGCCGTACCTGCCCGGTGCTGCCACCGCTTCGGACCTGATCCAGGGCCTGGAGCACGGCGCGGACACCTTCAAGTTCTTCCCGGCCGTGCAGGCCGGCGGCGCCGCGCTGCTGGCCGCCTGGCACGGCCCGTTCGCCGATGTGCGCTTCTGCCCGACCGGCGGCATCAGCGCGCAGACCGCGCCGCAGTTCCTGCACCTGCCCAACGTGTTGTGCGTGGGCGGTTCGTGGCTGACCACCCCGGCGCTGCTGCAGACCCGCGACTGGGACGCCATCGAGCGCCTGGCCCGCGAGGCCTCGGTGCTGGCCAGCTGAACCTGCTTCGCGGAACTTCAAAGGTTTGATCGTGATCAAAGCGCCCGCCTCGCGCCGGCGTCATTCTGTGGGCAAGCGCACTACGGAGATCCGAACATGAATTCCACCATGAAGGCCGCTGTCGTGCGTGAGTTCGGCAAGCCACTGGTGATCGAGGAAGTCTCGGTACCGCGCCCGGGGGCGGGCGAGGTACTGGTCAAGATCGAGGCTTGTGGCGTCTGCCACACCGACCTGCACGCCGCCGAGGGCGACTGGCCGGTGAAACCGAACCCGCCGTTCATCCCCGGCCACGAGGGCGTGGGGCACGTCGTGGCCGTGGGAGGCGGGGTAGGGCACGTCAAGGAAGGCGACAGGGTCGGCATCCCCTGGTTGTACTCGGCGTGTGGTCATTGCGAACACTGCCTGGGTGGCTGGGAAACGCTGTGCGAGACGCAGCGCAATACCGGCTACTCGGTCAACGGCGGCTTCGCCGAGTACGCACTGGCCGATGCCAACTATGTCGGCCTGCTTCCGAAGGAGGTGGGCTTCGTCGAGATCGCGCCGGTGCTGTGCGCCGGCGTGACCGTCTACAAGGGCCTGAAGGTCACCGACACCAAGCCCGGTGACTGGGTGGCGATTTCCGGCATCGGTGGCCTGGGCCACATGGCCGTGCAGTACGCCCGTGCGATGGGCCTGAACGTGGCCGCAGTGGACGTGGACGACACCAAGCTGGCACTGGCCCGCCAGCTGGGCGCGCAGGTCACCGTCAACGCGCGCACCACCGACCCGGCCGCGTTCCTCAGGAAGGAAATCGGCGGCGCCCACGGTGCGCTGGTCACCGCGGTATCGCCGAAGGCGTTCGAGCAGGCACTGGGCATGGTGCGCCGTGGCGGCACTGTCTCGCTCAATGGCCTGCCGCCCGGCAACTTCCCGCTGGACATCTTCGGCATGGTGCTCAACGGCATCACCGTGCGCGGCTCGATCGTCGGTACCCGCCTGGACCTGCAGGAATCGCTGCAGTTCGCCGCCGAGGGCAAGGTCGCGGCGACGGTCAGCACCGACCGCCTGGAAAACATCAACGACGTGTTCGCGCGCATGCATGCGGGCACCATCGAAGGCCGCGTGGTGCTCGACTTCGCCGCCTGACCGCCTGTGCATGGCCGCCGTCGCTCCGTCCCCCTCTCCCACGGACGCGGCGGCCATGCCGATTCATCGGATCGGATCCACACACATTTCGGTAGTGCCGGCCGCTGGCCGGCATGCCGGGTTCTCCGCCGCAGCCGTACAATGCGCGCATGCCTGGCGTGCTCAAGACCCTGTTCCTGTCCCTCGTTGCCCTGATCGGCGGCGTGCTGTCGCTTGCGCTGGTCAGCAGCGTCGCCAGCTGGCTGCCACCGTTGCTGGGCCTGTCGCCGGACAACAACAGCGTGCAGCTGGGCTGGGATCTCACCTTCAGCGTGCTCGGTGGCATCGCCGGGGTTTCCTTTGCCACCTATTACGCGCCCTGCTGGCCGCGATCGCACGGCTTCTCGATCTGGTCGCTGGTCGCGCTGGGCTGTGGCTACGCCATGTGGACGGCGGGTGCGGATTTCCCGTTCTGGTTCGTCATTTCACTGCTGGCGTCGCTGCCGTTGCAACTGCTGGCCGGCACTACCGCTTCAGCGACGGCAGCGTCTGCTTCAGCCGCGCGATGCCGTGCCAAGGGTCCGCCTTCAGCCGCTTCGCGCGCGCCAGCGCCTTGCCCATGGAAAATGCGTCGGCGGCACTGATACGAGCCAGTTCATCCCAGCGCAGCGGTACTGCCACACCGGCGGAATCGCGCGCACGCAACGACCACGAACACACACTGGTGGCACCCCGCGTATTGCGCAGCCAGTCGATGAAAATGACGCCGCCACGCTTGGCCTTGCTCATTGTGGCCACGTAGCGGTCCGGCGCCCGCTCCGCCATCGCCCGGGCGAACGCCTCACAGAACGCCTTGGCCTGTTCCCAGTCGGCCTTGGGCCGCAGCGGCACTACCACATGCACGCCCTTGCCACCGGACAGCCGCACGAAACTCTTCAGGCCGACTTCCTGCAGGTGGTCACGGACATCACGCGCAGCGGCTTTCACCTCCGCCCAGCCCACTCCTTCACCGGGATCGAGATCGAACACCAAGCGATCCGGGTGCTCGGGATCGGCCACGGTCGCGCCCCACGGATGCAGCTCCAGTGTGTTCATCTGCACCAGTTGCAGCAGGCCCCGCACATCGTCGATGTAGACGTAGTCCTCGCGGCCGCTCTTCTGCTGCAGGGGCACCGCGTGCACGGCATCCCCCAGGCCGGGGCCATGGTGCTTCTGGAAGAAGCAGGCCTTGCCCACGCCATCCGGGCAGCGCAGCAGTGACAAGGGCCGCCCGGCAATTTCGGGCAGGATCCAGCGCGCCATGCGCTGGTAGTAGTCCGCCACGTCGCCCTTGCTGAGCTTCTGCCTTGGGAACACCACCCGCTCTGGATGGGTGATCTGGACCTCGCCCCCGGCTTCAGCACTCGAAACGGCCACTCCCAGGTCCTCCTTCTGCTTGTCGCTGCGCAGCCGCTTGAAACTCGCCTGGCGCAGCAGGCCTTCCTTGCCCCAGCCACGGAATGCCACCTCCGCCACCGTCACCGGCTTCACCCAGCGCACGCTGGCGGCGCGGAACGGCACGTGCGCCGGCAGCTGCAGCACAGGCGTCTTCACCGCCAACGGCTGCAGCGCCTTGTGCAGCGCGCGCAGGCTTTCGTCGTCGAAGCCGGTGCCAACGCGGCCCACATAGCGCAAGGCGCCCTTGTCCGGCGTCGCCAGCAGCAGCGAGCCGAACCCCACCCGGGAGCCCTTCGGTGCCGTGTAGCCGACAATCGCGAACTCGTCGGTGTCTTCGTGCTTCACCTTCACCCAGCTGCGTGCACGGGTGTTCACGTAGGGCGCATCCACCTGCTTGCTGACGATGCCTTCGAATCCCGCCTTGCCGCTGGCATCGAATACCTGCGGGCCATGGTCGATCACGTGCTCGCTGAAGGCCAGGGTTCCGGGCGTGGGTCCGATGAGATCCTTCAGCAGCGCCTTGCGCTCCAGCAGCGGTGAACGACTGATGTCCACGCCGGCCACACCCGGCAGATCGAACACGATGTAGCGCAACGGTTGCTTCGAACTCCCGTCGATCACACGCTGCAGCGCGGCGAAGTCGCTGCGCCCCTGCTTGTCCAGCACCACCAGCTCGCCGTCCAGGCGCGCATCCCGCACCGGCAGTGCCTGCACGGCCTGTACCACCTCGGGGAAATCACCGGTCCAATCCAGGCCGTTGCGGGAGCGCAGCGTCACCTTGCCTTCGTGCAGATCGGCCAGCAGGCGATAGCCATCCCACTTGATCTCATGCAACCAGCGCTCGCCGTCCGGTGCACTGTCGCGATGATCGGTCAACTGTGGCTTGAAGGCGCGCGGGTAGGGCGTGTCACGAGCGCCATCCAGGTTCAGCGCTCGCGCATGCCAACGCGCATCGGCCTTGCGGGTCGCCGATCGTGCAGCCGGTGCGGCGCGCGTTGACTTGCCCACCGTGCGCTTGCTCACTGCGGATGTGCGTTTCGGCATGGGGGATTGGAGCAGATCATCTGCTTCGGCATCTCGCGCTTCCTCGTCGTCGCGTTTGATCAACAACCACTGTACCTGGCGTCCCTTCATCGCTGTGCGCACCAGCTTCCAGCCGCCAGCCAGGCGTTGCCCATGCAGCACGAAGTCGATCTTTCCCGCTGCCAGTGCCTGCAGTGGATCGCCTTCGCAGGCCCATGTGCCGTGATCGAAGACCTCGACGTGGCCAGCGCCGTAGTGGCCTTCGGGAATATCTCCTTCGAAACCGGCGTAGGACAGCGGATGGTCTTCCACTTCCACGGCCAGCCGCTTGTCACCAGCGCGAAGCGAAGGACCCTTCGGCACCGCCCAGCTTTTCAGCACACCGTCCATCTCAAGGCGGAAGTCATAGTGCCGCGAAGTGGCATGGTGCAGCTGTATGACAAAGATCGGCCGCCGCTTCGGGTTGCCGTGTCCGGGTGTGTCGTCAGGTTCCGGTGTCTGCCCGAGGCCACCGCCAAGCCGGCGCTTTCGCCGGTACTGGTGCAACGACATGACTCAACCTGCCTTACGCCGTGCAGCGGTTTTCTTTGCGGCCTTCTTCGTTGCCTTCTTTGCGGCTTTCTTTACCGTCGGCTTGGTGGCTGCTTTCCGCGT
This sequence comes from Stenotrophomonas maltophilia complex sp. Om-AH-Sm3, assembly GCF_059337855.1. Taxonomy (NCBI): domain Bacteria; kingdom Pseudomonadati; phylum Pseudomonadota; class Gammaproteobacteria; order Lysobacterales; family Lysobacteraceae; genus Stenotrophomonas; species Stenotrophomonas maltophilia complex sp. Om-AH-Sm3. The sequence continues at coordinate 21,923 of NZ_JBYBLQ010000014.1, forward strand.
TGCCGTCTTCTTCGCCGGCGTACGCTTGTTCGCATCCAGGCTCTTCTGCAGCAGTGCCATGAAATCGACCACGTTGGTGCTGGCGTCCTCACGCGGTGCAGGTTCATCCTCCACCCGTGTGGTACCGCCCTTGGACTTGATGCGCTTGTTCAGCACCTGCTGCAGGCGCTCGCGGAATTCGTCGTGGTACTGCGACGGATCCCAATCACCGGACATCGACTCGATCAACTGCTCGGCCATCGCCGTTTCCCTGCTGCTGATGCGGTAATCGGCGAGCTTTCCGGTGGGCAGTTTGTAATCTTCGGGATCCACCAGTTCCTGCGGATAGCGCAGGATCATCAGCACCAGCGCGTCCGCATGCGGCATCACCGCGCACAGGTATTCGCGGGTACGCACCACCACCCGGGCGATGCCCACCTTGCCGGTACTGCGCAATGTCTCGCGCAGCAGTACGTAGCCCTTTTCGGCCTTCTTGCCGGGCACCAGCAGGTAGGGTTTCTCGTAGTAGCGCGGGTCGATCTGCGCGGCATCCACGAACGATTCCACCTCCACCGCTTCGTGGCTTTCCGGTGCCGCAGACCGGATATCGCCTTCCTCCAGCACGACATAGCTGCCCTTGTCGTACTCATAGGCTTTGACGATGTCCTTCCATGGCACTTCCTCGCCGGTATCGGCGTTGACCCGCTCGAAGCGGATCGGCTTGCGGTCGCGGGAGTCGAGCATGCGGAACTGCAGATCGACCTTGCGTTCGCCTGACATCAGCGACACCGGCACGTTGAGCAGGCCAAACGACAGCGTGCCGGTCCAGATCGGGCGGGCCATGGGCGTACCTTTGGCGGGGCAGGGCATCCAGCTTCGGATGGGCGGTGTAAACCACCCGTGTCGATACCGTGCACGTGGGTTCTACGGAGAACGGCAGTGCCGGCTGCGGGCCGGCAGAGCTCGCGGCCTGAAGTTTCCTGAGGTTGCCGGCCAGCGGCCGGCACTACTGCAGCAACGGCCTCACCGCCACCGCAGGAATATGATCCAGCGCGCGCCAAGCGTCTTCCACCACCGGCCGTGCCTGCGACCAGCTCAACCGCGACTGCCCGCGCATCTGTTCCCAGTGTTCGGCCAGTTCCTCACAGGTATCCGCGGCGTCACCGCGCGGCCAGTCCGCAGCGTGGGTGGTCAATGCGAAGGCATAGACCGGGCATAGATCGCGCCAGTTGCGGTGGTTCTGCCCGCGACGCTCTTCGTAGTCGCTGAGCATGTACTGCAGGTAGTCCTGCGCCACCGCCTGCGGATCTTCATGGCGGCGCGTGCGGCGTTGTGCGGTGCGCTGGCCGAGCGGATCGAGCAGGGCGTTGAACACGGACGGTGCGGGTCGTTCAAGACGGGGCATGGCCGGCTCCTGCAGCGGGGGCGGGTGGGCAGGAATACGCGCGGTGCCGTTACCGGGGGGTGAGCGAGATGTTCATGACGCCGGGTTCGCGGCGGCTTTACCTGTGGCGCGGTGTAGTGGGAGCCCCGAGCGCAGGTAGCCAGACCATGAGCCGAGAGAATTCCCGAGACCCGTTGCGGGAAAACCACCCGCCCATTCCCGGTGAACAGCGCGGCAAGCGCGATGCCGACAATGCCGACTACCGCGGCACCGGCGCACCTTTCTACGACGCCGAGCACGGTGGCGACCATCTGCCGGTGAAGCACGAGGCTGAACAGGCCGCCCAGGACCGCAAGGATGGCGGCGACCGCCATCGCGGCGGCCAGGAAAGCCCGCTCAAGCGTCGCGAACGCAAGCAGCGCGCCAGCGACAACCAGGACGAGGCGCTGGAGGAGACCTTCCCGGCCAGCGACCCGACCTCGCCGTTCGTACCGGCCAAGGCGCCCGACTGACGGGTAGTGCCGGCCCCTGGCCGGCAACCCCCTGACGCCCTGCCCCCGATTTACGGGTAGTGCCGGCCGCTGGCCGGCAACCTCCTGACGTCGTGCACGGCGCGATGCCGGCCAGCGGCCGGCACTACCCAGTCAACGCCAGGACCATTGCAGGCCCACGCTGGCCCGGCGCCCGGGCCCCGGTTCGTAGAAGCGCCCGTTGCCGTCGTTGACGATCACCGAGCCGATGTAGGCCTGGTCCAGCACGTTCTCCAGCCGGGCGAAGGCGCGCAGCTCGCCACCTGGCAGTGTCCAGAAACGACCGGCCTCCAGGTTCAGCAACGCGTAGCCCGGCGCCCGCTCCGTGGCCACGTCGTTGACCAGGGTATCGGTGCTGGCGGCGGCCTCCAGCGCCCACTGCCAGTCGGCCGGGGTCCACTGCAGCCGGGCAAACGCCTGCTGGCGCGGTACGCCGGGCAAGCGGCTGCCGGCGGAAACCCAGGTGTTCGAGGTCAGGTACGGCGCACGCACCTGCGCCTGCAGCCAGGTCCAGGCCACCTGCAGTTCCAACTGTTCTGCCAACGGCTGCCGGTAGCGCAGTTCCACACCCTGGCGGCGGGTGCGGCCGATGTTGCGATAGGTGCTGCGTCCGCCGATGTTGCTGGCAACTGCCAACTCATCGTCGGTATCTGCGCGGAACAGGCTGATATCGAGCTGGGTTCCGTCCTGTGCATGCCATTTGCTGCCCACCTCCAGGCTGCGGCTGCGCGCCGCCGCCAGATCCAGCGCCAGTCCCGCCTGCCCGTCGGCGCGATACCCCAGCTCGTTGAAGGTGGGCGTCTCGAAGCCACGGCCCACCGCCGCGTGCAGTCGCCACTGCGGGCTGGCCTCGAAGCTGATTCCGGCCACCGGCGTGGTGGCCTGGTAGCGGCGGTGGCCGCTGTCGTCCGGGTTGCGGGCGGTGATGTAGCGATCGTCGGATTCGAAGCGCACGGCGCTGTGACGCACGCCAGCCAGCAATGACCAGCGTGGACTCCACTGCCACCACGCCTGGGCGAACTGATCGACGTTCTGCACGGTGTCGATCTGGTCTCTGCGCAGCCGCCCACGCACGCCGAGAGCGCTGCCGATGAAGTTCTCGTAGCCGGTGCGATGCTGGCGCTGGCGGTCGGCGCTGAGCCCGGCCACCAGATCCAGCGGTCGGCCGGCGAGGTCGCCGTGCCAGCCCCAGCGCGCGTCCAGCCCGCCATAGCCGCCCTCCAGGTCGATCACCCCGCCGGCATGCAACGGGCTGTTGGTCTGAGCTGCCGGCGGGATCGGCAGGTACTGGCGTACCGCGCGCTGGCCGGCATAGCCCATCAGCTGCCAACGCTGCGCCCCGGTTTCACGGGTCCAGCGCAGGCCAGCCTGCTGCTGGCGCACCGATTTACGGGTGTTGTACTGGTGCGCCACGGCGGTGGCCTGGCGCGGATCGGCCGCCACCTGGGTACGGCTCAGGCCCAGCGGGTCCTGCGCATCGGGGGCATCGAAGCCATTGAGCAGCAGCTCCAGCCGCCCCCCGCCGAGATCGCCACCGATACGCGCAGCGAGCGATTCGCGACGGGCACGGCTGTGGTCGCGCCAGCCATCGGTGCGGAAGTGATTGGCGGCGATGTTGTAATCCAGAACACGGCCGGCACCCTTCAGTTGCGCGCCGACGCTGAGCGTGTTGTCGGCACCCGCGTTGACGCGCAGCCGCCACGGGTCGCCGGCCTGGCCCTGTGCGCTCCAGACCTGCAGCACGCCGCCGGAGGAATTGCCGTACAGCGCCGAGAACGGCCCGCGCAGCACGTCGATCCGTTCGGCACCGAGCAGGCTGGCATGCGACAGCTGGCCCTGTCCGTCGGGCATGGTCGCCGGCACCCCGTCGATCAACACCCGCACCCCACGCACACCGAAGGTCGAGCGCGCACCAAAGCCACGGATCGACAGCTGGGTGTCCTGCGCGAAGTTCTGGCGGTCACGGGCGACCAGGCCCGGGACCCCGGCCAGCGCCTCGGACAGCTGTGCGCCGGCGCCGGCGCGGCCGGCGTCGATCCAGACCGTGTCCAGGCTGGCCGGCAACGCGAACGGGTCGATGCCCGGCACCCGCGCTGCCTGCACCTGCACGCTGGGCAGGGCGGTCGGTGCGGGCCCGGCCACGGCCGCCCAGGGCGACAGCAGCAGGATGGACAACGGCAGGCAATGGCGACGTGCGGCGGGATTCATGATTCAGGTTGATGGATCAGGCGGCAACGCACGCCATGGTACGGGGCCACGGATGACGACGGCGGCGGCCAGCCCCGGCAGGCTTTGTTACGATGGGCTGTTTCCGGCTGCAAGGCCGCAGACCGCGTAGCGCACTTCCTCCCCCTTTCCGTCTACCGAACGAGTACCGCCGTGTCCTTCTTTGCAAACGTGGAACTGGTCCCAGGCGACCCGATCCTGGGCCTGACCGAGGCGTACAACGCCGACAGCCGCCCGACCAAGGTCAACCTGGGTGTGGGCATCTACTACGACGAGAGCGGCCGCATCCCGCTGCTGCGCGCCGTCAAGCAGATCGAGCAGCAGCTTGCCGCTGACGCCAAACCGCGCGGCTACCTGCCGATCGATGGCCTGCCGGCATACACGCAGGCCACGCGAGAGCTGGTGTTCGGCAAAGACTCGCCGCTGCTGGCCGCCGGCCGCGTCACCACCGCACAGACCGTCGGTGGCAGCGGTGCGCTGCGCGTCGGCGCCGACGTGCTGAAGAAGCTGCTGCCGCATGCCACCGTGGCGCTGAGCAACCCGAGCTGGGAGAACCACCGTGCGGTGTTCAGCGCGGCCGGTTTCGAGGTGCTGGATTACACCTATTTCGACCCGGCCAGCCATGGCGTCGACTTCAACGGCATGCTGGCCGACCTCGGCAAGCTGGAAGCCGGCACCGTAGTGCTGCTGCACGCCTGCTGCCACAACCCCACCGGTGCCGACCTCACGGTCACCCAGTGGAAGCAGGTCGCGCAACTGCTGAAGGACAAGCAGCTGTTCCCCTTCATCGACATGGCCTACCAGGGCTTCGACAAGGGCATCGAGCAGGATGGCGCCGCCGTGCGCATCATCGCCGAAGCCGGCATCGACAGCTTCATCGTCGCCAACTCGTACTCCAAGTCGTTCTCGCTGTATGGCGAGCGCGTGGGTGCGCTGTCGATGGTGGCGCCGACCGCTGCTGACGCCAAGGCCGTGCAGTCGCAGGTCAAGCGTGTGATCCGCACCATCTACTCCAGTCCGTCCACCCACGGTGCCGCGCTGGTGGCCGGCGTGCTGACCAATCCGGAACTGCGCGCCATGTGGGAGCAGGAACTGACCGAGATGCGCGAGCGCATCCACGCCCTGCGCCAGGGCCTGGTCGAGAAGCTGGCCGCCGCCGGCGCGCCGCAGTTCGGTTTCATCAACGAACAGGCCGGCATGTTCTCGTATTCCGGCCTGAGCCGTGAGCAGGTCGAACGCCTGCGCGACGAGTTCGGCATCTACGCCGTCGGCACCGGCCGCATCTGCGTGGCCGCGCTGAACCAGAACAACCTGGAATACGTCGCCAAGGCCGTGGCCACCGTCGCCAAGGGCTGAAGCAAGGCTGCACGGGTTTGAGAACAAAGGCGCCGAAAGGCGCCTTTGTTTTTGCTTCTGCTTTGCCTCTGCCCTTGCCACACCCTCCGCGCTCGCGGCGAACCCTGAAGCGCAGGGCGAGGTACACCGTGGCCAGGACCGTGAGGCGCATGGATGCGCCGACCGAGCCCCCATGGATGGGTTTACGGCGTGTCCTGGCCACGGTGTACCTCGCCCTGTGCCTCCATGAAGGAAGGCGCCACGAGCGCAACGCATCTGGAAACGATTACGCCTTCCCGCGCTCACGCACGCCCCCGCCAGACGGGCGACAATAGGCGTTTTCCCGCTGCCGAGACCTGCCCGACCATGTCCCGTACTTCGTTGACCCGCTTCCTGATCCAGGAACAGCACGCCGGCCGCATCAATGCCGACCTGCGCCAGCTGATCGCCGTGGTCGCCCGCGCCTGCACCAGCATTTCCATCGCCGTCAGCAAGGGCGCCCTCGGAGGCGTGCTCGGCGACGCCGGTACCGGCAACGTGCAGGGTGAAGCACAGAAGAAGCTGGACGTGATCAGCAACGAGATCCTGCTCGAAGCCAATGCCTGGGGCGGCCACCTTGCCGCCTGCGCCTCGGAGGAAATGGACCACAGCCAGCCGGTGCCGGATATCTATCCGCGCGGTGATTTCCTGCTGCTGTTCGATCCCCTCGACGGCAGCTCCAACATCGACGTCAACGTCTCCGTCGGCACCATCTTCTCGGTGCTGCGCTGCCCGACCAACGTCGAGCTGCCAGGCGATGACGCCTTCCTGCAGCCGGGCAGCAAGCAGATCGCCGCTGGCTACTGCATCTACGGGCCCAGCACCCAGCTGGTGCTGACCGTCGGCCACGGCACCCACGCCTTCACTCTGGACCGCGAGAAGGGCGAGTTCGTGCTGACCACCGAGAACATGCAGATTCCGGCGGCCACCCAGGAGTTCGCCATCAACATGTCCAACCAGCGTCACTGGGAAGCGCCGATGCAGGCCTATGTCAGCGACCTGCTGGCAGGCAAGGAAGGCGCGCGCGGCAAGAACTTCAACATGCGCTGGATCGCCAGCATGGTGGCCGACGTGCATCGCATCCTGACCCGCGGCGGCATCTTCATCTACCCGTGGGACAAGAAGGATCCGTCCAAGGCCGGCAAGCTGCGCCTGATGTACGAAGCCAATCCGATGGGCCTGCTGGTCGAACAGGCCGGCGGCGCCGCCTGGACCGGCCGCGAGCGCATCCTCGACATCCAGCCCGACCAGCTGCACCAGCGCGTGCCGGTGTTCCTGGGTTCGCGCGAGGAAGTGGCCGAAGCGGTGCGTTACCACCACGCGCACGACGAAGCGCAGGGCTGACGGCTCGACGCCTGACGGCGGTCATGGCAGTTCGATGACATGACCGCAGGGTGACACCGCGGGCGGCAAACGGCACCATCAAGCCGTTGCCGCCGAAGGAATGCACGCATGCACGAGCAGGGCCCGGTCGATTTCATCGAAGTCATCCACAACGCCGTCCCCAGTGAGGTCTGCGCGGCCATCGTCGAGCGCATGCGTGCCACGCGTGGCCTGCTGCCCGGTGCGGTGGGCAGTGGCGTGTTCCCCGAACTCAAGCACAGCAAGGATCTGCGCATCAGTGGCCTGGACGGCTGGCAGGACGTCGACCAGCAGCTGCAGATCGCGGTGTTCAACGGCCTGCTGACTTATCTACGCCGTTATCCACAGGCATTGATCGCGCCGCTGATGTTGCAGATCCAGGACAGCAATGGCCAACCGCGACGCCTGTCTGCCGAGGACTTTCCCGACATGCCGCAACAGCAGCTGGCCGACCTGGCCCGCACCTGCCTTCGTCCGGGTGCGATCAACCTGCAGTGGTACGCCGCGGGCGAGGGTGGCTACCCGTACTGGCACTGCGAGCTGTACCCGAAGGATGCGCAGGCCGAGACCCTGCACCGGCATGTGCTGTGGACGCTGTACCTCAATGACGACTTCGACGAGGGCGAAACCGAGTTCCTGTTCCAGGGGCGGAAGATCGCGCCGCGCACCGGCAGTTTGCTGATTGCGCCGACGGCGTTCACCCACACCCATCGCGGCAATCGGCCACAGGGTGGCGACAAGTTCATCGCCACCAGCTGGATCCTGTTCCAGAGTGCGCAGAAGTTGTTTGGGGGGTGACGCCGAACTGCTCGTCGGCCTTGATGTACAGTCGAGCCATGCTCGACTGATGGCCTCAGAACAACGACCCTTGCGGCGAATCCTTCTTCGGCGGCAACGGCTTCTGGAACCGGCTGCAATCCAGCTTCGGCCAATGGCTGTTCTGCGCATTGAATCCCAACCGCTTGCGCGCCAGCTTGAAGCGGTTGTTCAACAGATCGGCATACACGCCTTGGCCGCGCATGCGGGTGCCGAACTGGCTGTCGTAGTCCTTGCCACCACGCAGCTGCTGGATGGTACTCATCACGTGCGCGGCGCGATCGGGATGATGGGTATCGAGCCAGTCGCGGAACAGTGGCGCCACTTCCAGCGGCAGGCGCAGCAGCACGTAGCCTGCAGTACTGGCGCCTGCATCGTGCGCAGCCTCCAGCACCGCTTCAAGTTCGCTGTCGTTGATCCACGGAATCACCGGTGCCACCATCACGCCCACCGGGATACCCGCGTCATGCAGGCGCTTCATCGCGCGCAATCGTGCATGGGGTGCTGATGCGCGCGGTTCCAGCTTCGCGGAGAGATGCGGGTCCAGCGAGGTCACCGAGAAATGCACACTGACCAGGTTCTCCGCCGCCAGCGGCGCGAGCAGATCAATGTCGCGCTCGACCAGTGCGTTCTTGGTGATCAGCGAGAACGGATGCCTGGTTTCCAGCATCACTTCGATCAGCTGGCGGGTCAGCTTGAACTTGCGCTCGATCGGCTGATACGCATCGGTGTTGATGCCCAGCGCGATCGGCTGCGGCACGTAACCGGGTTTCGACAGTTCCTTGCGCAGCAGCTGAGGCGCATTGGTCTTGGCGAACAGCTTGGTCTCGAAGTCCAGACCAGGTGACAGGTTCAGATAGGCATGGGAAGGGCGCGCGAAGCAGTAGGAACACCCATGCTCACAGCCGCGATACGGATTCACCGACTGGCTGAAGCCGACGTCCGGCGAATTGTTGCGGGTGATGATGCTGCGCGCGGTCTCGGCGCGCACCTCGGTACGCAGGCGCGGCGCGAGGAACTCCTCGCTCTCATCGACCGCCCAGCCGTCGTCCACCGCCTCGCTGACGGTGCTTTCGAAGCGCCCAGCAAGGTGGGACGTGGAACCTCGGCCCTTGATCGCAATACCCATTGCGGCAGCGTACGCCGGGGCTGTCTCAATGGCTGCGACGGCCGCCTGAAGGGTTCAGCGGAACGCTGAGCCGAGCATGGGGTCGGCGCTGTAGAGCCGAGCCCATGCTCGGCTGTATCCATCGGTCAGAGCAGCGCCAGGTAGCCCCGCACGGTGGCATCCAGCCCGTCATACAGTGCCTCGCCGATCAGCGCGTGGCCAATCGACACCTCCAGCACGTCCGGCACGTGGCCCAGGAAATCGCGCAGGTTGTCCTGCGACAGGTCATGGCCGGCGTTGACGCCCAGGCCCACCGCCTGCGCCCGCCGCGCCGCAGTGGCGAACAGTTCGAGCATTGCCGCAGCGTCGCCCGCCGCATGCGCCTCTGCGTAGGGGCCGGTGTACAACTCGATGCGGTCGGCACCGACCTCGGCGGCCTGCTCCAGCGACGGGTTGCCCGCATCCACGAACAGGCTGACCCGGCAGCCCATCGCCTTCAGTTGGGCAATCAACGGGCGCAAGCGCTCGGCGTCGCGTTCGAAGTCGAAACCGTGGTCGGAGGTGATCTGGCCATCGCCGTCGGGCACCAGGGTGGCCTGCGCCGGACGGGTCTGTTCGCACAGCGGCAGCAGCCCCGGGTACCCCTCGCGCGGCGGCGCAAATGGATTGCCCTCGATGTTGAATTCAACGCCACGGGCGCGGGTCAACGTGGACAGGGCCAGCACGTCCTCGGCGGTGATGTGGCGGCGGTCCGGCCGCGGATGCACGGTGATGCCATGCGCGCCGGCATCCAGGCAGGCCTGGGCGGCGCGCACCACGTCCGGTTCGGCACCGCCGCGCGAATTGCGCAGGACGGCGATCTTGTTGACGTTGACGCTGAGCTGGGTCATGGAACGGAACTACTTGGAAAGAGGGGACGGATCGTTGTCGTTGGCGTCATCGTTGCGGCGCGCCTGGGCCTGCTCGCGCAGGCGGCGCAGTTCCTCGGCATCGATCAGGGTGGCCGGGTCGCGCTGCAGGTCGCCGAAACGGGCCACGTAACGACCGCGTACCCAGGCCAGCAGGAAGCCGAGCGCGGCCAGCAGGCACAGGGTCATCAACCCTGCGCTTGGGGTCTTCAGCGCGAAGGCAAAGCAGCCCAGCGCCAGCAGCAGGTACAACCAGTACATAGTCGGGCTCCCCGGATGATCGCCGCAGTGTAGCGCTGCGTCAGAGCAGCGGCGAGGCCAGCCGGGCGAAGGCCTCGGGCAGGCGGTGCAGCCACAGCGAGCGCCCGGCCTGGTCATGCACCCGCGTGGCGCGATCGAATTCACCCTGCAGCAGCTCGGCCAGGGCCGCCACGCGGTCCCGGTCGCTGATCATCATCGACAGCTCGAAGTTCAGGCGGAAGCTGCGGTGGTCGAAGTTGGCACTGCCGACAATGCAGACGTCGTCGTCGGCGATGAACGCCTTGGTGTGCAGCATGCGCGGGCCGTACTCGTAGATCTTCACGCCGGCATGCAACAGCTCATCGAAGTACGAGCGCGCGGCCTGGGTGACGAACCACGAATCGCTCATTTTCGGTACCAGCAGGCGCACGTCCAGGCCGCCCAGCGCGGCCGAAGTCAGCGCCATCCGCGCCGCTTCACCCGGCACGAAATAGGGCGTCACCAGCCACACCCGCTCGTGCGCTTCCTGGATGGCGGCGACGTGCAGCCGGTGGATCGTCTCCCAGCCCGAATCCGGGCCGGACACCAGTACCTGCGCGTTGATTGCGCCATCCCCGCGCAGCGGCATATCGGCCGGCCACAAGCGGGCGATATCCATCCGCGAGGGTTCCTGGCCACTGGCGTAGAGCCAGTCCTCGGCGAACACCAGCTGCAGACTGCGCACCACATGACCGCGGATGCGCATGTGCAGGTCGCGATAGGCGTCGGGCCTGCGGCTTTCGTCTTCCTCGTCGGTGATGTTGATGCCGCCAGTGAAGGCCAGGCGGCCATCGACGATCACCAGCTTGCGGTGCGTGCGCAGGTTCAGCCACGGGCGCTTGAACGGTTTCAGCAGCTGCCGTGGGTGGAACCAGATCGCTTCACCGCCAGCCTCGAGCAGGGGCTGCAGGAAACGGCGGGGCAGGGCGGATGAGCCCACCGCATCCAGCAGCAGGCGCACCTGCACACCGGCACGTGCGCGCTCGACCAGGGCATCGCGCAGGGCGGTGCCTGCGCGATCCGGATTGAAGATGTAGTACTCCAGATGGATGTGATCGTGCGCCTGTGCAACGGCTTCCAGCAAGGCCGCGTAGGTCGCCGCACCGTCCACCAGCCAGGTCACTTCGGTGGCACTGCTTGGGGCCAGTCCGGTCGTTGCCTGGGCAACCTTGGCCAGTTCGGTGCAGTCCGAATCGGGCGGGCAGACATCGCTGTAGTGCTCCATGCCCGAGCGTGCACGGCCACGACGCAGCCGTTGCCGCTTCACCTTCTGCGGGCCCAGCAGGTAGTAGATGAAGAGCCCGAGATAGGGGAGCAGTGCCAACGAAAGGATCCAGCTCAGCGTGGCCACCGGCTCGCGCTTCTGCAGCATGATCCAGCCCGCCAGCGCGAACAGGTACAGCAGGTAAGCCACCGCCAGGATCGTGCCGAGGTGGGCGATACCGTCGAGCCAATGGCGCAGGGAATCGAAGAGGGCAAGCATGCGCCGATCATAGCGGGCGCGTGCTCCCTGATGGGGTCAGATCCCTTTTCCTGCCAAATAAGGATCTGACCCCGACTGCATCCCACAAACAAAAAAACGCCCCTGTCTCCAGGGGCGTCTGCAGTCGCGTCATGACTGTTGTGTTGCGGTGTCGCGTTTACTGCTGCACAAAACCGATCTTCTTCATCTGAGCGTTCTTCGCGGCGGCCAGAACCTTGGCCATCACGTCGTACTCGGAATCCGGGCTGGCGTCGATGCGCAGTTCCGGCTGGTTGGTCGGGTCACGCTGGACCTCCTGCTCCATCCGCTGCTGCAGCTCGCTGGTATTGATCGGGCTGTTGTTCCACGAGACCTGGTTGCTGGCGTCGATCTTCAGTTCGATCGGCGGCGGCGGTTCGACCAGCTGCGGCGGTGGGTTGAGCACGCGCTGCGGCAGGTCCACGGCGATCGGGTACGTCATGATCGGCGCGGTCACGATGAAGATGATCAGCAGAACCAGCATCACGTCCACGAGGGGCGTGACGTTGATGTCTGCCATGGGGCCCTTGCCACCACCACTACTGAATGCCATGGCTTATTGCCCCTTTTCTTTGGTCGCAACGAAGCCGACGTCCAGCATGCCCTGTTCCTGCGCGACCTTGGTCAGGTCGTTGATGACGCGCATCTTGGTGGTGCGGTCACCACGCAGGTTCAGCGGCGGCTGCGGGGTCTGCTGTGCGGCGGTCGCCAAGCGGGACTCGAGAGTCTGCTTGTTGATTTCTTCGTCGTTCCAGTAGATCGAGCCGTCTTCCTTGACTGCCAGCGTGATCGGGTTCGGACGCTTTTCAGCATCTTCCGGCTTCTGGATCAGGTTGGCTTCCGGCAGATCCACCTTGACCTTGTGGGACATCAGGGGCGCCGTGATGATGAAGATGATCAGCAGCACCAGCATCACGTCCACGAGGGGCGTAACGTTGATGTCGGCCATGGGGCCGCCGCTGTTACCACTACTGAAAGCCATAACGGGCTCCGTCTAGATCTTGGTGACTACTTACTTCGTCGCTGGGTGACGCGCGCCGCAATCAGCGGACGCGCGAACCGGTGGCGAAGAAGTCGTGCAGGTCGTGCGCGAAGGTATCGAACTTGCTGATGGTCGCGCTGTTGATCTTGCTGAAGAAGTTGAAGGCGAACACGGCCGGGATTGCGACGAACAGACCGATCGCGGTCATGATCAGCGCTTCACCCACCGGGCCGGCAACGGCGTCGATCGAAGCGGAGCCGGTGGCACCGATCTTGATCAGCGCGCCGTAGATGCCCCACACGGTACCCAGCAGACCGACGAACGGAGCGGTCGCGCCGACGGTGGCCAGCAGGGTCATGCCCGACTGCAGCTTGTTGCTTTCGCGGGTGACGGCCTGACGCAGAGCGCGGTCGACGAACTCCGAACGGCTCAGGTTCTCACCGACGCCGCCGGTAGCACCGCCTTCAGCGCGCTGGTGGTGGGCGGCTGCCTGGGCAGCGTCCAGGGCGATCTTCGAGAACGGCTCCGAAGCCGGCTGCTCTTCCATCGCACGGATGGCGTCCTGCGCGTTCGGGGTGTCCCAGAACAGGCTGACGACGCGATCAGCGGCGCTCTTCAGGCGGGTGGCACGGAAGATGTTGATGACGGTCCAGTACCAGGACATGGCCGACATGGCGATCAGGGTCAGCAGCACGACCCAGGAAACCGCGAAATCACCCGGCTTGGTGGTCATTTCGTGGATCAGGTGCTCGAAGCCCATCTGCGACAGGGCGTTGGACGGATTGCCCCCGGCAGCAGCGGCGATGAAAATTTCCTGCAGCATGACGCTTACCTTTGTTGTGTGTGGTGATAAAGGGTGTAGCTAAGCTAAACAATCGAACCGGGAGCGGGGGTGGCCAGGCGGCCACCCGGGCGCATCAGTTCAGCGCAAAGTTGACCGGGACGCGAACGCGACCTGCCGTCTTCTTACCGCCTGCTTCAGCGGCGTTGAAGCGCCACTTGCGAGCCGCTTCCATCGCAGCACGGTCCAGGTCGCGGTTACGGCTGGACTTTTCCACCGTGACATTGGTGACGTTGCCGCTGGCATCGACATCAATGATCAGGATCACTTCGCCCTGGATACCTGCGCGGAAGGCTGCCGGGGGGTAGCGCGGCGGATTCATGGCCTTCGACGAGATGTCCACGCTGGCCTCGATCGAGGTCGGCGGTGCCGGCGGCGCCGGAGGCGACGGCGGGGTGACGATATCGTTCGGGCGCGGCTCCGGCACGTCGACAACCGGCGCCTGCGGCGGCGGCGGTACGGGCGACGGCTTCGGCGGCGACAGATTCTTCACCGGCGGTGGCGGAGTATCCTGCGGCGGCGGCGGCGGCGGCGGCGGTGGGGGCGGCGGCGGCGCGTCGACGATGGTCACCATGACGTTGCGCTCCTTCTCCGCGACGGCCTTGGGAGCCACGGCGGGAATCAGGAGCATCATGAAGGCGGCCAGATGCAGGGCAATTACAAACGCGATGCCGACGATGCGAGGCCAGCTCAGCCCCTTGTCATCGGGTTGTTCGTACCGGTGAACGACTAGTTGTTCCGTCATGCGCCAAGAGCTCAATAGTGGGGCCGGAATCCCGGGGGCGGGATCCCTGATCAGCGGTGCATGACACCGCAGGAACCTCCAAGCTTATACCAATCCTGAGCGCCTGCGCATCAACTGAGCAGGCATTCAGGCGTTATTCCTACTTACTTCAGGTTGATGATTTTTTTGGCATCAGCCTGGTTCTTCACGCCCTTCGCCAGCGCCTGCTGGGCGGCCTGCTTGGCCTCGGGGACGCGACCTTCGGCATGCAGGACGCGTGCCAGGTTCAGGTAGGTCTCACCGTCCTTGGAGAGCGGGGCGGCCTTCTGCCACGCATCGATCGCCTGCGGCACCTGGTCGGAGTAGTAGTAGGACTGGGCCAGCGCCAGGTAGACCTGGTAATCCGGCTTCAGGATGCCCTTCTGCAACCCTTCGTTGATGACCGCGATGACGTCCTTTTCCTTGTTCTCGGTGTTGGCATAGATCGAGTACAGCTGCTTGTACTCGCGCTCTTCGGTGAGCTGGCCGCTGCTGCGCAGCTTGTCCATCACCGCGGCGGCCTTCGGCATCTGGTCAGCCTGCATGTACATGTTGGCCAGATTCAGCTGGGCCTTCTTGTCCGACGGGTTCTTGGCCGCCAGCGCTTCTGCGGCCTGCACGGCCTCACCGGTCTGGCCGGCTTCGGAAAGGGCCGCCATCAGCAGCTGGTTCCAGTTGTCCTTCGGCTCGGCAGCGCCCGCGATAGCCTGCTTCAGCACCGGGATCGCTTCCTGGTAGCGCTCCAGCTGGTACAGCGCCTGGCCCTTGGCAATCAGCTCTTCCGGCTTGGTCGACTTGCTCTCGGCGAAGTACTTGTCCAGGGTGGCCAGGCCTTCGGCAGTCTGGTCCTCCTGCAGCTGCAGCTGGCCCAGCATCAGCATCGACTGGAAGTGGCCGTTGTTGTCCAGGCCGTTGAACTGGATGACCTGCTTCAGGTAGGCGATGGCGGCCGGGGTGTCGTCGGTCTGGTAGGCGGCCTGCGAGGCCAGCTGCGCGGCCAGCGACTTGTCGTACTCGTTGGAGGCGCTGTCAGCCAGGATCGCGTCAGCCTGCGTGCGCGTCTCCGGGAACTTTTCCTTGTTGTAGCTGTCGATCATTTTCTGCAGCTTGCTGCCCATCTTGGCCGAGGCCTTGGCGGTCGGCTCCTGGCGGGTCGCATTCGGGTACAGCGGTTCGGCCTTGGCCTGCTTGCTGCTGCCGCCGCGGCTGCCACGGTCGGAGGAACGCGAGGACTGCGCGAAGGCATCGGTGACCACGGCGCCGGTCAGGGCGGTCGCGACGAGGACGGAAAGCACAGCTTTGTGGTTACGGAAAATCATCGTTCACCTCGATCGAACCGCCGGATAGCGGCAAAGTCGGACTGTCAGAAAAATCTGAGCCGCCAAACGTATCAGAAACAGATGGCGTGAGAAATCGTTTTAT
Organism: Stenotrophomonas maltophilia complex sp. Om-AH-Sm3; assembly: GCF_059337855.1. Classification (NCBI taxonomy): domain Bacteria; kingdom Pseudomonadati; phylum Pseudomonadota; class Gammaproteobacteria; order Lysobacterales; family Lysobacteraceae; genus Stenotrophomonas; species Stenotrophomonas maltophilia complex sp. Om-AH-Sm3. The sequence goes on from NZ_JBYBLQ010000014.1 coordinate 37,398, forward strand.
GTGCTGCAATACAGCATAGAACTGCGCACTCATCCGCACTTTGGCCGCAGCCCGGCCGCCTGGGCCTGCTGATAGACCGGCGCCAGGCCCGGCGCATCGCGTCGCAGCTCCTGGATCCGGTTGGCCGGATCGGGGTGGGTGGACAGCCATTGCGGGCTTCGACCGCCGCTGGCGGCCATCATGTTCTGCCACAGATCCACGGCCTGGGCCGGGTTGAATCCGGCCTGCGCCATCAGCCGCTGGCCGATCACGTCCGCCTCGCTTTCCTGGGTCCGCGAGCCGGGCAACAGGAAGGCCGCCTGCGCGCCCATGCCGCCCAGCTGATTGACCGTATTGGCGGCACCATCGCCATAGGCGGCACCGGCCAGCGCGCCCAGCACGGCCAGGCCGGTCTGCGCGCCCATCTGCCGGGTAATGCGTTCCTCGTGGTGACGCGCGATCACGTGGCCGATCTCATGACCGATCACGGCAGCCAACTGGTCCTGGTTCCTGGCGACGGTGAAGATGCCGGTGTTCACGCCCACTTTGCCGCCGGGCAGGGCAAAGGCGTTGGGTTCCTTGTCGACGAATACGGCAGTCTCCCACCGTACCCCACGGTACTGAGGCGGCAGCTGTGCGACCAGCGCATTGACCACGCACTGCACGTAGCCGTTCTGGCGGCCATCGGTGCTGATCTTCTCTTTCTGCTTGGTCTCGGCAAACGCCTGCGCACCGAGCTGGTCAAGCTGTGCCTGCGACACACCGCCCACCATCTGCCGTCGTCCGGTTGGCGAGGTGGTGGTTGCACAGGCACTGACCAAGGTGGTGATGACTAGAGCCAGCAGCAGTTGTTTCATGGGTCCGCCCCCGTGTTCATGTGCGCAGTGTGTAGCGTACCTGCTTAATCTTTCGTCAAGCGGGCACGGCGTTACGTTGACCCCAGGAACACCATCGCGGCGAGCGCAACCGCGTTGTTCAGCGCATGCGCGGCAATCGCCGCCCACAGGGTGCCGGTGCGGCGGTACAGCCAGCAGAAGGCGGCGCCCATGCCACCGTACACCAGCCACAGCTGCGCCATGCCCAGCAGCGAGTTCTTGCTGACACCGGGCACTTCATGGACCAGGGCGAACGCCAGGCTGCTGAGGATCAGGCCCAACCAGGGGCGGCCGGCTTGCCACAGGCGCCCGAACAGGACGCGGCGGAACAGCAGCTCTTCGTAGGCGGGGGCGAGGACGACCGCAAACAGCACCAGGAACAGCGGGAAGCGAGCGATCGCGCTCTGCATCAGTTCCACGTTGGTGGGCACCGGCTCGATGCCGAACTGCTTGGAAAGGAAGGCGATGCCGTTGCTGCCGAGCACGATCAGCGTGGCCACCAGCAGGGTCCAGCCCCAGGTGGACGGCCGCAGCAACGCCTGTCGCGACGCCATGCGTTCGCCGGCGCTTGCCGGGCGTCGCCAGAAGTACAGCAGCAGCGCGGCGCCACCGGTGGCGATCAGGGCCATCAGGATCTGCGCCAGGGCACCGGGCTGGCCCACTGCCGCGCCGACAGCGTCAGGTGTCAGTCCACCGCCATTGGCCTCGGCGTTGGCGCGGCTGACCACGATTGCACGGTAGAAGCCCCAGAACAGGCCGGTGACCATGCTCAGGCCGACCAGGGTAACGGCGGCGATGCCCAGGTCGATGAAGAAGCCTGCCAACGGTGCCACGGTGCGCGGGGGGGCAGACACCGGCGGAACCGGGGGCGGGGCGGCGGAGACCGGGGTGGATGCGGACATCAGGTACCTGTGTTCAAGGGACGAAGGCCGGTGCAGCTCCCCGCGCACCGGCCAGGTCCCGATTGTGTCAGATATCCAGGTTGGCGACCTTCAGCGCATTGTCTTCGATGAAGTCGCGACGCGGCTCGACGACATCGCCCATCAGGGTGCTGAAGATCTGGTCGGCAGCGACCGCATCCTCGATGCGCACCTGCAGCAGGCGACGGGTCTCCGGGTTCACCGTGGTATCCCACAACTGCTCCGGATTCATTTCACCCAGACCCTTGAATCGCTGGATCTGGCGGCCGCGCTTGGCCTCCTCGAGCAGCCAGTTCTGCGCCTTCGCGAAGCTGTCGACTTCGATCGACTTGGCGCCGCGGGAAATCGTTGCACCTTCGCGCACCAGGCCGTGCAGCAGCTTGGAGGCCTGGTGGATCGCACGCAGTTCGCCACTCTCGAACGCCGACATCGGCAGCACCTGGATGTGCTCCTCGCCCATGTGGCGACGGGTCACCAGCACGGCGGCCGGGCGCTCGTCGTTGGCTTCCTGCAGTTCCAGGCTGAAACGCGGGCTGCCCAGGCTGCCCTGGTTGAGGCGCTTGGCCAGCGCATCCAGGCCTTCGCCTTCGCCCGCATTGCGCAGGCTGTCCATGTCCATCGGCACGAAATCGACCAGCGCTTCGAGCAGGTTGCGGTCATAACGGTGCGCGTTGCGTTCGATGGAATCGAGCGCGGCGGCGTACGCCAGCAGCAGCTTCTCCAGCGCCAGGCCTTCGATGCCGGGCTCGCCGGTGGCCGGCACCAGTGAAGCGTTTTCCACTGCGCTGCTGGCCAGGTAGCTGTCCAGCGCCGGGTCATCCTTCAAGTACAGCTCCTGCTTGCCCTGCTTGATCTTGTACAGCGGCGGCAGGCCGATGTAGACGTAACCGCGCTCGATCAGCTCCGGCATCTGACGGTAGAAGAACGTCAGCAGCAGGGTGCGGATGTGGGCGCCGTCGACGTCGGCGTCGGTCATGATGATGATCTTGTGGTAGCGCAGCTTGTCCGGGTTGTACTCGTCGCGGCCGATGCCGGTACCCAGTGCGGTGATCAGCGTACCGACCTGGTCGGAGGACAGCATGCGGTCGAAGCGCGCGCGTTCCACGTTGAGGATCTTGCCGCGCAGCGGCAGCACCGCCTGGTTCTTTCGGTTGCGGCCCTGCTTGGCCGAGCCACCTGCCGAGTCACCCTCGACGATGAACAGTTCGGACAGCGCCGGGTCCTTTTCCTGGCAGTCGGCCAGCTTGCCCGGCAGGCCGGCGATGTCCAGCGCGCCCTTGCGGCGGGTCAGGTCGCGGGCCTTGCGCGCAGCTTCACGCGCACGCGCGGCATCGACGATCTTGCCGGCGATCGCCTTGGCTTCGTTCGGGTTTTCCTGCAGGAACTCTTCCAGGCGCGCACCGAAGGCGTTTTCCACCGCCGGACGCACGTCGGAGCTGACCAGCTTCTCCTTGGTCTGGCTGGAGAAGCTCGGGTCCGGCACCTTCACCGACAGCACCGCGATCATGCCTTCGCGCATGTCGTCGCCGGTCAGGTTGATCTTGGCCTGCTTGGCGATGCCGTTCTGCTCGATGTAGTTATTGAGCACGCGGGTCAACGCACCGCGGAAACCGGCGAGGTGAGTACCGCCGTCCTTCTGCGGGATGTTGTTGGTGAAGCAGTACATCGTCTCCTGGTAGGAGTCGGTCCACTGCAGCGCCACCTCCACGACGATGCCGTTGTGCTCGCCGGTGACGGAGATGACATTCGGGTGCAGCGGGGTCTTCAGCTGGGCCAGATGCTCCACGAAGCTGCGGATGCCGCCTTCGTAGTGGAAGTCATCGCGACGGCCGTCGCCGCGCTCGTCGGCAAGAACGATCTTGACGCCGGAGTTCAGGAACGACAACTCGCGCAGACGGCGGGCCAGGATGTCGTAGTGAAATTCCACGTTGTCGTGGAAGGCGACGGTGGACGGCCAGAAGCGCACGGTGGTGCCACGCTTGGTGGTGGCTTCCAGCTTGGCGAGCGGGGTCACGGCTGCGCCGTTGCTGAATTCCTGCTGGTAGTGGGAGCCGTTCTGGAACACGTCCACCAGCAGCTTCTGCGACAGCGCGTTGACCACGCTGACGCCGACGCCGTGCAGGCCGCCGGAAACCTTGTAGCTGTTGTCGTCGAACTTGCCGCCTGCGTGCAGGACGGTCATCACCACTTCGGCGGCGGAGACCTCGCGACCGAGCTTGGCGCTCATCTGCTCGTGCTTGCCGGTGGGGATGCCGCGACCGTTATCGGACACCGAGACCGAGCCGTCAGCGTGGATCGTCACCGCGACATGGTCGGCGTGGCCGGCCAGCGCTTCGTCGATCGAGTTGTCGACAACCTCGAACACCATGTGGTGCAGACCGGTGCCGTCATGCACGTCACCGATGTACATGCCGGGTCGCTTGCGGACAGCCTCCAGGCCTTCCAGGGCGGTAATGCTGTTGGCGTCGTAATTGCCGTTGTTTGCCGGGGTGTTCTGTTCGTCGCTCATTGCGCTTGCCGTAGGCTCCGCAGGTCGGACACCGCTTGGGGCGGTGTGCCGAGAATGAAAGGATTCCAACCCGAATTATACCAGCCGGGGTCGAGTGGCCCTGATGTGCCCACTATGGCACAGCCACGATCTGTGCATGTTCCACGTGGAACCGGGCGATCTGGGTCAGGCCCTGCAGGGCCGCCGGAGGTTCAGTAGCGGTGACGAAGATCTGCGCCGGGCCGGTGAGCAGGCGCTCCAATACCCGCGCCTGGTGGGTACGATCCAGTTCGGAGGCCAGATCGTCCAGTGCGATCACCGGCCATTCGCCGCGCTGTTCTGCATAGTCCTCAGCCTGCGCCATCAGGCACGCCAATGCGGTCAGCTTGGCCTGACCGCGTGACAGTGCATCGCGACCAGGAATGCTGTGGAAATCCACGCTCCAGTCCGCCCGGTGCGGCCCAACCGAGGTGTAGCCGGCCTGGCGGTCACGATCCCGGGCCAGAAGCAGCGCATCTGCCAGGGGAAGCTCATGCCGACGCCAGCCCGGACTGAGTTGCAGTGCCTGGATACCGAGTTGCGGTGCCAAACTGGCCGCGAGCGCCACGGCACGCTGCTGCAGCCGCTCAAGGTAGTGCTGACGCCGGCTGGTAAGGGGCTCTCCGGCCTCAGCCAACTCGTGATCCCAGGTGTCCAGCATCCGCGACGGGCCGCCCTGCTTGAGCAGGGCGTTGCGCTGCTTCAGCGCCCTTGAATAGCGGCGCCACAAGGACAGGAAATCAGGTTCCACGTGGAACAAGCCCCAATCCAGGAAGCGACGGCGGGGCTCGCCACCGCCGCTGACCAGCGCATGGCTGCCGGGCTCGAACGTCACCACCGCCAGCGCTGCGCAGAGGTTGCCGAGCTGAGCCACGTCTTCACCGTCCAATCGTCCCTTCCAGTCCTGGCCACTGTGGCGCAGGCCGGCCTTTCGGCGATGCGGCGCGTGGTCGGCACGCTGTTCGTCCCATTCCACGAAGATCTCCAGCGCCTCCTGGCCCTGGCGCACCAGTCCATCGCGAACCCTGCCGCGGAAGCTCCGGCCATAGGCCATCAGATGCAGGGCCTCCAGCACGCTGGTCTTGCCGGCACCGTTGTCGCCAGTGAGCAGGTTCAGCCCCGGCTGGGGCAAGAGATCCACCGCACTGAAGCGACGCAGTTGGTGCAAGGCGAGGCGGCGGATAAGCATGGGGCGCGAACGACCATCCGCTCGAGGCGGTAGAGGGGAAGGGAATCCATCAGCTTACTGCATCGGTCAAGCCGGACGCGCTGCACCCGCATCGATGCGGAGCAGAAGCTCCCGCGCACCAACTGATCGCGGGTTCCACGTGGCGCCGGTTCACCGGCATGCCCGTTTCCAGCTCCGGACGCAGCTGAAATTCCTTCAATTCTGCACAGGGTTGCGGGGCGTGGCCCGCCAGATTTCAACGATTTCAGGACCACGGCCGCAGGTGTTTGATGAGCGCTTGCCCGGCCGGGTGAGCGGGCGGGCGCCCGGATTCCTCCAAATCTGAGATCCGATACCTTGGGAGGTTCCACAGATTTCAAAGAATCCGGACCATTAGTTTCACGCTGTCCACAGCGGGACTGTATGACTTATACACAAGGTATGGGCAATCTGTGGATAAAAAAGCCCTTTTGCCTGGGTCTGGAAACTATCCACAGGTTCCCCCCCAGCCTGAGACGCCTCTATACAGGGGGTTTCACCCTCATAAATTCCTTTTAAATCATGCAGATAACACATTTTTCAACGAAATCTGGCTCTACCATCACCACCATGCTTTAGATTTATACCCAGATTTAGAAGCTAGGCGTGGCCCGATCTGTCCCGAATGGGTCCTGTGGACAGAGAGAATTTCATCAACAGCGAGCACGGTCGCCGCAGCGTGGATGCGCTTCGGCATCCGACCAGCCAAGTCCATAGCAACTGCGTTGAGACCCTAGGTACCGGCCCCGATCAAACATGATTTGGAAGCAGTCCCTGGCATCGACTCAAAGTCCCGTCGCCAGTTCGGCCTGGGAAGCAAAGCGCACGCAACCGGGTCCATCAAGGAAGATGCTGTCCGTTCGAAATCCGTGCTGGAAAGGGTTCAGCCCGATGATCCACGTGGAACGTAAAAAAAAACGCCCGGGAAAATCCCGGGCGTCGTTCGGTTCCACGTGGAACAGCGCTGCTGTCAGAGACGCAGCGGCATCACCACGTGACGCGACTTCTCGCTGCTGGACTCACGCACCAGCGCCGAGGAGTTGGAGTCGCGCAGCTGGATGATGACTTCCTCATCGCGCAGGGCGGAGAGGGCATCCAGCAGGTAGTTCACGTTGAAGCCGATGGCCAGATCGCTGACCGTGGTATCGGCTTCGATCTCTTCCTGGGCTTCCTCCTGCTCCGGGTTGTGCGCGCTGATCTTCAGGTTGCCCGGCGACACTTCCACGCGGATGCCGCGATACTTCTCGTTGGACAGGATCGCAGCGCGCTGCAGCGAGGCGCGCAGCGCTTCACGATCAACCTTCACTTCACGGTCGGCACCGATCGGAATCACCGCTTCGTAATCCGGGAAGCGGCCGTCGATCAGCTTGGAGGTGAAGGTGACATCGTCGCGCTTGACGCGGACGTGGCTGCGGCCGACTTCCAGCTCGATCTCGCGATCACCACTTTCCAGCAGGCGCTGCAGCTCGGTCACGCCCTTGCGCGGCACGATGATCTGGCGCTTGGAACCGCTCGGCTTGGCCAGGTCGGTTTCACACAGCGCCAGACGGTGGCCGTCGGTGGCAACGGTACGCAGGGCGTCACCGCGCAGATCGAACAGCAGGCCATTGAGGTAATAGCGCACGTCCTGCTGCGCCATCGCGAAGGCGGTGCGCTCGATGAGCTCCTTCAGGGTCGCTTCGCCGATGGCCACGCGCTCAGTGGCTTCCACTTCGTCAACCGACGGGAAGTCATTGGAGGGCAGGGTTGCCAGGGTGAAGCGGCTACGACCGGCCTGCACGGTGATCTTGTCTCCGGTCTGCGAGACGGTGATCCGGCTGCCATCGGGCAGGGCGCGGATGATCTCGAACAGCTTGCGGGCGGGAATGGTGGTTTCGCCGTCCTGGGCGTCTTCAACCGCGATCCGCGACACCATCTCCACTTCCAGGTCGGTACCGGTCAGCGACAGCTGGCCGTTCTGGACCTGGACCAGGAAATTGGCCAGAACCGGAAGGGTCTGGCGGCGTTCGACCACGTTGACGACCTGTGCCAACGGCTTGAGAAAGGCTTCGCGCTGCAGTGTGAAACGCATGTGGTTCCGTGCCCCTATGCTTTAAAAAATGTGGAATAAATCAAAAGCTTGGTGGTGCTGGTAGAGACAGAATCGCTGGAAAACAATGCTAAGTCTTTGTAAATAAAGGAGTTTCAGGCATCGAAACCCTCTGTATTACCGACCCCCAAGGGGTGGGGAAAGCTGTGGATAAATTCGACGTGATTTCAGACGCCATTTTTATCCACAACGTGTCCCGCGCTTGCTACCGGATTCTGCACCGTTTTGTGCGATGACGCCTCATCGGCATCCGTGCATCATTCGCTCAGCTTCCGGATCAGCTTGTCCCAGTCTTCGCGGAGCTTGCCGTCGGTTTCCATCAGGGTCCGGATCTGGCGGCAGGCATGCAGCACCGTGGTGTGATCGCGACCGGCAAAGGCGTCGCCGATCTCGGGCAGGCTGTGCTCGGTCAGTTCCTTGGTCAGGGCCATGGCGACCTGGCGGGGGCGAGCGAGCGAGCGGGTCCGACGCTTCGACAGCAGATCCTTGATCTGCAGGCCGTAGTAGTCGGCAACGGTTTTCTGGATGTTGGGAATGCTGATCGCCTGCTGCTGGGCGCGCAGCAGGTCGCGCAGGGTTTCCTGGGCGAATTCGGTGGTGATCGCGCGGCCGGTGAAGTTGGCGCGGGCGGTCAGGGTATTGAGCGCGCCCTCGAGGTCGCGCACGTTGGAGCGCATCTTCTTGGCGATCAGGAACGCAACATCATCGGGAATCTCGGCACCGCGTTCGCGCGCCTTGGCCAGCACGATCGCGGCGCGGGTCTCGAAGTCCGGCGGTTCGATCGCGACCGACAGGCCCCAGGCAAGCCGCGACTTCAGGCGCGCTTCCAGGCCTTCGACCTCGCGCGGATAGCGGTCGCAGGTCAGGATGATCTGCTGCTTGCCATCGAACAACGCGTTGAAGGTGTGGAAGAACTCTTCCTGCGTGCGGTCCTTGCCGGCGAAGAACTGGATGTCATCGATCAACAGCGCGTCCACCTGCTGGAACTGGCGCTTGAACTGATCCATGGTCTTTTCCTGCAGGGCCCGGATCATGGCGCTGAAGAACTGTTCCGAACGCAGGTACAGCACCTTCGCGCCTGGATTGGCCTGGCGCATCGCGTTGCCGGCGGCGAACATCAGGTGGGTCTTGCCCAGGCCGGTGCCTCCGTACAGCAGCAGCGGGTTGTGGGCCCGGTCGCCCGGCTTCTGCGCTGCCTGGAAGGCAGCGGCCAGGCCCAGCTGGTTGCTGCGGCCTTCGACGAAGTTGGCGAAGGTGTAGTGATTGTCCAGGTTGCCGGCGAACGGCACCTGCGGTTCGCTGGACACAGGCGCCGGCGACATGGAAACCGGCGCGTTCTGCGCCTCCACGGGGCGCGGGCGCGAGCCGATTTCAAGAAAAACGTCGCTGAAACCGGCGAAGTGAGCCAGCAGTTCACGGATCCGGGCCAGGTACAGCTCGCGGACCTGGTCGACGATGAAGGCATTCGGTGCATACAGCACCAGGCTGTCCACGCGCAGATCGGCCTGCAGCGGCTTCAACCAGGTATGAACGTCTTCCGGCGGGAACTCCGCTTCGAGGCGCTCGAGACTACGGGACCAGGCATCCATCAGCAATAATCGTCCGGTGGCCGGGGCATGGACGCGACAAGGCGCCCAAACACAGGCCGGAAAGGGGGGAAATGGATGGCTCAGACTACCACCGAGCGCCCGCCTTCGGAATGCTTGTCCCCTACTTATTCACAAAAACATCCACAGCTATTGCACAGCCCGGTGAATTCGCGTAGTCCCCAGGGGTTGACGTGAGGGGGGAGACCTCTCTAGAATTTCCGGTTCTTTCCGTCCCATTCATACGAGAGGCCCCCAATGGCCACGAAGCGCACCTACCAGCCCAGCAACCTCAAGCGTAAGCGCGACCACGGCTTCCGTGCCCGTATGAAGACCGCTGACGGCCGCAAGATCCTGTCGCGTCGCCGCGCCAAGGGCCGCAAAGTCCTGAGCGCCTGATTGCCATGCCGCACCCTGCGGCAGACGCAATCCCTTCGACAGTGAATACTGCAGACCCGCGCAAGCGATTCCCTCGCTCTGCGCGGGTTCGCACGCGTGCCGAATACTCAACGGTCTTCAACGGCGCCCGCCGTGTGTCCGATCCGCTGATGACCCTGCACTGGCTGCCGGCTGACCGGCCGGCCAGGCTGGGTCTGGCGGTTTCCCGCAAGGTCGATCCGAACGCCGTTGGGCGTAACCGGATCAAGCGCGTCCTGCGCGACATCCTGCGTCAGACACGTACCGATATCCAGCCAGGCGACTTCGTCGTCGTGGCCCGTAGTGCTGCGCGTTCCGCCAGCAACGACGAGATCCGCCAGGCCTTCCTGCGCCTGCTGCGTCGCCTGCGTGCATTGCCCGCGCCGGGCATGGACGGCACAATGCCGCCGCCTGATGGCATCGCAACTCCTTCTTTGACCGAGCCGGCATCGCGTCCCGGCCCCGCCGAGCCTGTCCGCTGATGAACCAGACCCGCGTATTCCTCATTTTTGCCTGGCTGATGGTGGCCGTGCTGCTGTGGATGGAGTGGAGCCGTGAAAAGGCTGCTCCGACCCCGGCACCGACGACCACGTCGGCCCCGGCTGCCGTACAGAGTGTTCCGGGCGCTGCCTCGGGCAGCATTCCCAGTGCACAGGTCCCGGGCGCCCCGGGCCAGGCCGCTGTGCAGGCGCAGGCCAGTGCCACCCCGGCCAGCCAGCGCGTGACCGTCACCACTGACGTGCTGCGCCTGGTGCTTGATGGTGGCCGCGTGCTCGACGCCGAGCTGCTGCAGTTCCCGCAGACCAAGGACGAAGGCAGCCCGCCGGTTCGCCTGCTGACCGAAGACCCCGCGCATCCGTACAGCGCGATCAGTGGCTGGGCCAGCGAAGACAAGAACACCCCGGTTCCCGGCGCCGACGGCTTCAAGCTGGTCGGTGACACCAAGGACTTCGTGCTGGCCAAGGGCCAGAACGAGCTGCAGATCCCGTTCGTGTGGACTGCCGACAACGGCGTGACCATCAAGCGCACCCTGACTGTCTCGCGCAACGAGTACGCCGTGCGCTTCAAGGACGAAGTCAGCAATGCCGGCGCCGCGCCGTGGAACGGCTACGTCTACCGCACCCTGGACCGCACCCCGACCATCCTGTCGCGGAGCATGACCAACCCGGACTCCTTCAGCTTCAACGGTGCCACCTGGTACGACAACGACAAGAAGTACCAGCGTCGTGCGTTCAAGGACTACCTGGAAGACGGCACGCTCAACCAGAACATCACCGGCGGCTGGCTGGCGATGCTGCAGCACCACTTCTTCACCGCCTGGATCCCGCAGAAGGACCAGACCGCACACTACGTACTGTCGCAGGTGGCCGGTCGTGACCTGATCGAAGCGCGTGGCCCGGCCTTCACCGTGGCCCCGGGCCAGTCCACCAGCACCGAAGCCCGCCTGTGGGTCGGCCCGAAGCTGGTCAACCTGATTGCCAAGGAAGACGTGCCGGGCCTGGACCGCGTGGTCGACTACAGCCGCTTCTCGATGATGGCGGTGATCGGCCAGGGCCTGTTCTGGGTGCTGAACCAGGTGCACAAGCTGGTCGGCAACTGGGGCTGGGCGATCGTCGGCCTGGTGGTGCTGCTGAAGCTGGTGCTGTACCCGCTGTCGGCGACCCAGTACAAGAGCGGTGCCAAGATGCGTCGCTTCCAGCCGCGCATCGCGCAGCTGAAGGAACGCTATGGCGATGACCGCCAGAAGTTCCAGACCGCGATGATGGAGCTGTACAAGAAGGAAAAGATCAATCCGATGGGCGGCTGCCTGCCGATCCTCATCCAGATGCCGATCTTCTTCGCCCTGTACTGGGTGCTGGTGGAATCGGTCGAACTGCGCCAGGCGCCCTGGTTCGGCTGGATCCAGGACCTCACTGCACGCGACCCGTACTTCATCCTGCCGGTGATCAACGTGGCGGTGATGTGGTTCACCCAGAAGCTGACCCCGGCACCGGGCATGGACCCGATGCAGCAGAAGATGATGCAGTTCATGCCGCTGGTGTTCGGCGTCATGATGGCCTTCATGCCGTCCGGCCTGGTCCTGTACTGGGTGGTCAACGGCGGCCTGGGCCTGCTGCAGCAGTGGTGGATGACCAAGCGCCATGGCGGCGAGCCGGTCCCGGCCACCACCACTCCGGCCCCGGTCAAGAAGAAGTAATCGGTAGAGCCGGCCGCTGGCCGGCTGACCCCAGCAGAAGCCCGCCGCAAGGCGGGCTTTTCGCATGCGGCGTTAGAATCGCCTGCACACCGTTCCTCCCATCTTCGAGTCCGCCATGCGTGCGTCGTCGTTCCGCCTGTTCCTGCCTTCGCTGTTGTTGACGCTGGTTGTTGCCGGCTGCGGCGACAAGGACGCGAAGGCGCCGGCGGCCACCGTCACCCAGGCGAGCGCGCAGGCTGCGGCCGCCGCCGATCCTGCCGCTGCGCCGTTGCTGGCGGCGCTGCAGAAGCAGCTCGATGGCTACCGCCGGATCATCGTGCTGCTGGCCGACGAGGAGCAGCAGTCGACCGCCGACCGCGGCACCTCCACGCGTGTGGGACAGCAGTTGTTCCACGATGGCCTGGAACAGCGCACGACCATCGCCGCGCAGTTCGACACCCTGCTGCGCGGTTCCAGCCCGCAGCGCTTTGCCACTCTCGGCACGGTGCTGGACTACATCGAGTCTGCGCCGGAACTGTTCGACGCCGATCGCCTGGCCTTCCGTGAAGTGCTGCGTGACCTGCATGAGCGGGTCGGCACCGATTCCTCGCTGCCGGCGGTGAAGCTGCACCAGCGCATCGGTGAGGATCTGGAAGCGCTCGATGAGATCGAGCGCAACTACAACCAGGAACTGACCCGCATCTTCAGCCGCTTCGAGCGCACCCGCGCCATCGAACTGAAGCGCGAGAAGTGGGACGACTACATCGCCCACCTGCACAAGGACTACAGCCGTGAAGCGATCCTGCGCGACTACGGGGTGATCGAGCCGTATCCGATGTCGATGAAGGACAGTGACCGCGAGATCTTCGGCCGAGACCTGCCGGCCAAGACCGTGGTGCTGACCTTCGACGACGGTCCGCACAAGGCCTACACCGATGAAGTGGTGGCCATCCTCAAGCGTTACGACGTGCCGGGCGTGTTCTTCGAAGTGGGCCGCAACCTGGGCAAGGTCGAGGCCGATGGCAAGGTCAGCCTCGGCCCGATGGCGAAGATCAGCCGCAACCTGATGGAACAGGGCTATGCGGTCGGCAACCACAGCCTGACCCACGCCCAGCTGTCGCGCACCACCGGCGACGCCCTGCGCCAGCAGGTGCTGGACACCGACACGCTGCTGAAGGATGTCGACAGCAAGCGCGCGCCGCTGTTCCGCTTCCCGTACGGCGCGCGCAATGCCGAAGGCCTGCAGCTGCTCAACGAAGCCGGGCTGAAGTCGATCATGTGGAACATCGACTCGATGGACTGGGCCGACCCGGTGCCGGAATCGATCGTGCAGCGCGTACTCGACCAGGTGAACAAGGAGCAGCGCGGCATCATCCTGTTCCATGACATCCACGATCGCGCAGTGAAGGCGCTGCCGCAGATCCTCGACCGGCTGATCGCCGAGGGTTACCAGTTTGCCGGCTGGAACGGCCGCGACTTCACCGTGGCCCGTGCGCGCAAGGGTGATGCCGCTGCCGCCACCGTCACCACCGGCTACGAGAAGTCGTGGGCGATCGTGGTCGGCATCGACAACTACGCCAAGTGGCCGAAGCTGGAATACGCCAGCCATGATGCGCAGGCGGTGGCCGATACCCTGACCGGGCAGTTCGGCTTCCCGTCCTCGCAGGTGATCGTGCTGAAGAACGAGCAGGCCACGCGCAACAACATCCTCGCGGCCTTCCACGACCGCCTGGCTGACGATCGCACCGGGAAGAACGACCGCGTGTTCGTATTCTTCGCTGGCCATGGCGCGACCCGCCAGCTCGCCTCAGGGCGCGACCTCGGCTACATCATCCCGGTCGATTCGGATCCGAAGGAATTCGCCACCGACGCGATTGCGATGACCGACATCCAGAACATCGCCGAAAGCATGCAGGCCAAGCATGTGATGTTCGTGATGGATGCCTGCTACAGCGGCCTGGGCCTGACCCGTGGCGGCCCGTCGTCGTCGTCGTTCCTGCGCGAGAACGCGCGTCGCAGCGCGCGGCAGATGCTGACCGCCGGTGGTGCCGACCAGCAGGTGGCCGATGCCGGCCCCAACGGCCACTCGGTGTTCACCTGGGTGCTACTGCAGGCGCTGGCCGGCAAGGGTGACCTCAACGGCGACGGCCTGATCACCGGTACCGAGCTGGCCGCCTACGTGGCGCCGGCCGTATCGGCGGTCTCGCACCAGACCCCGGCCTTCGGCAGCCTGCCCGGTTCGCAGGGCGGCGAGTTCGTGTTCCAGGTGCCGGACAGCCAGGAATTCCTCAATGCCGATACGCGCCAGCTGACCGCCGATGCGATCGCGCTGAACAACAAGGTGGAGGCCGCCAGCGAGGCCAAGGGCAGCCAGGCACCGGTGACGGTGGCTGACCTGCAGGGCGGCAAGGCCAAGCTGGTAGTGCCCTCCGCCGGACCGGCGTCCGACCGCCAGCGCGCGCAGCAGGCCAACGACCGTGGCCTGCAGCTGTACCGCGAGAAGCAGTACGACGAGGCAGCCGCGCAGTTCACCGAAGCGCTGAAGCTGCGTCCGGACTTTGCCCAGGCCGCCAACAACCTCGGCTTCGTCTACTACCGTCAGCAGCGCTACGCTGAAGCCGCACGCTGGCTGGAGAACACGCTGAAGATCGATCCGTCGCGTGCGGTGGCCTATCTCAACCTGGGCGATGCCTACTTCAACGCCGGCGACAAGGCCAAGGCGAAGCAGGCCTACACGACCTACCTGGCGCTGCAGCCGCAGGGCAGTGGTGCCGCGCAGGCACGCGCGCAGCTGGAGAAACTCTGAACCATGAACGACGCGATCCGTACCGACACCATCGTGGCCATCGCCAGCGCTCCGGGCGCTGGCGGTGTCGGCCTTCTGCGCCTGTCCGGTTCGCGCGCTGCGGCGATCGCCCGCGCGCTGGGTGCGCCTGCACTGCGCCCGCGCCATGCACACTATGCGCGCCTGCGCGACGCCGATGGCGACGTCATCGACGATGGCATCGTGCTGTGGTTCCCGGCGCCGAACAGCTTCACAGGCGAAGAGGTGGTGGAACTGCAGGGGCACGGCAGCCCGGTACTGCTGCAGCAACTGGTCGCGCGCTGCATTGCGCTCGGTGCGCGCCAGGCGCGGCCGGGTGAGTTCAGCGAACGCGCGTTCCTCAACGGCAAGCTCGACCTGGCCCAGGCCGAGGCCATCGCCGACCTGATCGCGGCCGGCGACAACCGCGCCGCACGCGCCGCGCGACGTTCGCTGGATGGTGTGTTCTCGCGGCGCATCGACGCCGTGGTCGAGCAGTTGGTGCTGTTGCGCATCCACGTGGAAGCAGCCATCGACTTCGCCGACGAACCGCTGGATACCCTCGGCGGTGCGCAGGTGCGGCGTGGGCTGGAGCAGGCGCGCAGTGATCTGGCCCTGCTGCGCCGCGACGCCGAACGCGGCCGTCGCCTGCGCGATGGCCTGCACGCGGTGCTGATCGGTCCGCCGAACGCCGGCAAGAGTTCACTGCTCAATGCGCTGGCCGGCAGCGAGCGCGCCATCGTTACCGACATCGCCGGCACCACCCGCGACACGCTGCGCGAGACCATCCGCCTGGATGGCCTGGAGCTGACCCTGGTCGACACCGCCGGCCTGCGCGACGGCGGCGACGCCATCGAACGCGAAGGCATGCGCCGCGCCCACGTGGAAATCGAGCGCACCGACCTGGCGCTGATCGTGCTGGATGCGCGCGATCCGGCGGCCGGGCAGGCGGCGTTGGGTGACGCCGTGGCAGCGGTGCCGCACAAGATCTACATCCACAACAAGTCGGACCTGCTCGGTGTGCTGCCGGCGCTGGACGACCCGGACCGCGTATTCGTTTCGGCAGCCACCGGCGCCGGGCTGGACGACCTGCATGCGCGCCTGCGTTCGATTGCCTCGGCCGGGGCAGGGGAGCAGGTGGATGGCGAGTTCTCCGCGCGCACGCGCCATGTGGACGCGATCGAGCGAGCGCAGGAACACGCGCAGCGCGCCGATGGCGAACTGGCGCATGAGCACCTGGAACTGGCCGCCGAGGAATTGCGGCTGGCCCATGACGCACTGGGCGAGATCACCGGGCAGATGAGTGCCGATGATCTGCTGGGAAGGATCTTCTCCAGTTTCTGCATCGGCAAGTAACACGGGGTCACATCCCCGAAGACGCTCTGATCGTCTAGCTTACCCATGACTGGCGGCAATGGGTTTCAAACCTGTGCGCGACACCTCCTTGATATCATCCCGTCATGAACCCGATTACCGACAGTGACGTGCGATCAGCTCTGCTGGGCAAGGTCATTGCTGAGCATGTCGCAAATCCAAACACGCTTGTGGTGGAGGAAATGGGGCTTGCGCGCGGCGCCTGCCGTGTCGATGTATGTGTCATCAATGGCCACCTGCACGGCTACGAGATCAAGAGTGATGTCGACACGCTGCGGAGACTCCCGTTGCAGCAGCAGTTCTACTCCGATGTCCTCGACAAGGCGACGATCGTGGTGGGTCAGCGCCACCTGGACCATGCATTGGAGACGTTGCCTGCTTGGTGGGGGGTCAGGCTGGCATCACGTGGAGCGCGCAACGCAGTGAGGCTAGAACTAGTGCGGCCTGCAAAACTCAATCCATCAGTGAGCGCGACGGCCGTCGCAGCACTCCTATGGCGCGATGAACTTTCTGCTCTGATCGGTGGGCGGACGCCGGAAAGATCAGCGCTGCGCGGCAACCGCGCAACGCTATGCGAACGACTGTCGGAGCTCTACAGTCTTGCGGAAATCCGTGCGCTGGTCAGGGAACAGTTGAAGCGCCGGTCAGACTGGCGAGGTCGCGAACAACCTTAGTCATATGGTGGTTGGTCGCCACCGTTGGCCAGGTCGAGCTTCCCCCGGTACTGGTGACACTGTTTGCGCAGTCTTCGATGTACGCATCGCCCCAGCTGTAGCCGCGCCCCATGAAGACCACCGGCAGATCGGAGACCAGGTGCCTGCACAGATCACGGTACTGGTCGCGGCCATTGCGCTTGATCTGGGTACCCACAACAATCCGCCACTGATCATCGATCGTGTACTTGATCTTGGCGTTGGGGTCGAACAGGCGCGGATCCATCAGTTCCGTCTGCGGGGAAGCGCAGCCATAGTCACCAAACCACGGCATCCGTCCAGAATGCATGCCGGCTAGCCGCGTGTACGCGCGCCATTCCCGGCGATTCACATCGCCATGTGGGCGATAGCTCGAAGAGGGGCTCAGACTGGCAGGAAAACTGCCTCCTACGATGGTGATTGATCTCCAGTCGGCCAGATCCGGAACCGCCGCAATCCATGCCTGCCAAGTCGATGCCTGCAGCGTGGGTGAGTCGGCGACGTCGGCCGAGCTGTCGAGGATCAGATCCACCTGACCAGATACCACTCCCAACAGTCTCAGCAGCCCGGAGATCCGAGCAAGGCGTCCTCCTTCAAGATCATCCGGTACGAGCCGCAATCCGCAGCCACGATCATCGCGTGCGACAATGCGTGCCACCGCCTGTTGGTAGTCGACGTGCCGGTCAATGCCGGTAACGGGAATGGCCTCGCATCCCGCGGTGCGAATGAGGTCGAAGATCCGCTCCAGATGATGCTGGCCGTCCGCCATGGTGTCGTCCCCAGCAAGATAGGGCGAATCAAACAGGCAGCGGCGCGACTTCCAGTTACTGCTCAGACGTCTGCCCACATTCTTCAGGTGGTCATCGAGTGACTTGGCCGGCGCATCGTTCTCGAAGTCCCACTGCTCGATAGGGATCTCGAACAGAGGATAGATCCCATCCTTGATTCCTTCGTTGGTACGACCCACCGCGAGATACTCACCCTGTCGCCATTTGAGGATCGGCATGTACATCGGTTGTTCCATGATCTGCCCCTGACAACCCGCTTTTGGTCATTCGAGGCTAGTCGCGGGCCTTACAGCGCTTCAATCAGAATTGTTTGAAGAGCGGCGGCGGTCAGATCGGAGCCCCTGCCGGCATCCGCTCCCCCCCTTCCCCCACCTGTCACATTGCCGCCGCATACTGACAGCCATCACATACCGCTTGAGGAAGTCGCAGTGAAGTCGTGGGGTTGTGCGTTGCTGTTGTCGCTGGCCGTGGCACCATCGGTAGCCATGAGTGCTGAATCCTCCACCCCGGCCGCACCCAAGGTGTCGGTCTACGGCCATCGCGGGGCAAGCGCACTGCTGCCCGAGCACACCCTGGCCTCGTATGCACAGGCCATCGCCGATGGCGCCGACTACATCGAACCGGACCTGGTGATGACCAAGGACGGGGTGATGGTGGCCCGCCACGAGAACGAGATCGGCGGCACCACCGACGTCGCTTCGCATCCAGAGTTCGCCAGCCGCCGCACCAGCAAGGTGATCGATGGTCAGAAGGTCGACGGCTGGTTCACCGAAGACTTCACACTGGCCGAGCTGAAGACCCTCTATGCGCGCGAGCGCCTGCCGGAACTGCGCAGCACCGCCTACGACGGGCAGTTCCGCATCGCCAGCCTGGACGAGATCCTGGCCTTCCTGGTGCAGCAGGCCGGGCGTGCCAACCGCGGCATCGGCCTGGTGCCGGAGATCAAGCACCCGACCTACTTCCAGTCCATCGGCCTGCCGATGGAAGACAAGCTGCTGGCCGCACTGCGTGGCAACGCGTATACCAATGTCGGGCCGGTCACGATCCAGTCGTTCGAGACCGCCAACCTGCGCTACCTGCGCGGCAGGATCGGCCGGGGCAGCAACATCCGGCTGCTGCAGCTGCTGTGGAAGGGCGATACCCAGCCGGCCGACATCGTCAAGGCCGGCGGCGCGCTGACCTATGCGCAGATGATGACCCCGGCCGGCCTGAAGGACATTGCCGGCTACGCCGATGGTATCGGCCCCGAGCTGCGTTCGATCATTCCACTGGATGCCAAGGGCGCGCTGGGCACGCCGACCTCGCTGGTACGTGATGCGCATGCCGCTGGCCTGATGGTGATTCCGTACACCTTCCGCCCGGAAAACCACTTCCAGCCCAGCAACCTGCGCAAGGGTGCCGACAGCGCGCGCAATGCCGAGGGATCGATCGCCGAGATGCGGGCTTACCTGGCGACGGGCATCGATGCGTTCTTCACCGATGACCCGGCGCTCGGCCGGCAAGCGGTGGATGGGATGGGCGCGGCGGGGAACTGAGCGATCAACGCGCCGGGCATGGCCCGGCGCTACCCGGGGGCCGGTGTGCTCTGGTAGGTGCCAACCTTGGTTGGCACACAACAACCGCGCCGACCAAGGTCGGCCACTACCGATTCATGAAGTTGCCGGCCAGCGGCCGGCACCACCCTCACCTCAACCGCGCGGTTCGTCCGGGCGGCGGAACGGGATCACCACGTAGTCCTGGCCCTCGCGCGGCTGCCACAGTACCGGCACGCGCTGCGGTGACGGCGGCTCCAGCTCGTCTTCGGACAGCGGCTCGGCCTCGTCTTCTTCGTCTTCCCAGCTGTAGCGTTGGCGCGGTGGCAGTGGGTCGGCGTTGCGGAACAGCAGCGCGGCGATGATGCCGGCGAAGGCGCCGCCCATGTGCGACTGCCAGGACACACCATCGGCGTGCGGCAGGATGGTCATCAGCATGCCGCCGTAGAACAGCATGCCGATCAGACCGGTGGCGATCGCCGCACGGTCGCGGCGCAGCAGGCCGAGGCTGGCCAGCAGGAACATCAGGCCGTGGGTCACGCCACTGGCGCCCAGGTGCACGCTGCCCGGATTGCCCAGCATCCACGCGCCGAGGCCCGAACCCAGCCACAGCAGGGGCAGCGCGCGTACGGTGGCCTTCGGATACACGCTGCCGGCCAGCGTGCCGAGGATCAGGATGGCGATGCTGTTGGCGGCGATATGCTCGACCGAGGCATGCAGCATCGGGCCGCCGATCAGGCCGAGCAGGCCCTTGGCTTCCAGCGGTGCGACCGCCCACGGTCGCCAGTCGAACGTGCCCTGCAGGGCGAACACGGCCACCAGCACCAGCACGGCGGCCAGGCTGACATTGAACGCCCGCAGGATGCGCGAGCGATCATTGCGGGGGGCCGGCACGTCGCCGGCGGGCAGGGGCGCGTTGTTGTCCATACCTCAGCAATGGCGGTGACTGGCGCGAAACCAAGGCCACCGTAACGGGAGAGTGGAGGCGGCCGGCGGGACAATCCCACCGGCCGCGCCGTTCAATGGATCAGGCTCAGGCCTGGCCTTCGCCTTCCTTCGGCGGGTACTTCAGGCTCAGCACCACGGTGGCGGCGATGATCACCGCGACCACGCCCAGCGAGACCGGGGTCGGGATCTTGAACAGGTCGATGATCATCATCTTGATGCCGATGAAGCCCAACACCAGTGCCAGGCCGTACGGCAGCAGGTGGAAGCGGTCGGCCATGCCGGCCAGCAGGAAGAACATCGCGCGCAGGCCCAGCACCGCGAACACGTTGGAGGTGAGCACGATGAACGGGTCAGTGGTGATCGCGAAGATCGCCGGGATGCTGTCCACGGCGAAGATCACGTCGGTGACCGCGATCAGGATCAGCACGGCGAACAGCGGGGTGAACCAGCGCACGCCATCACGCTTCACGCTCAGCGCGTTGCCGGCGTAGTCCGGCAGCAGGCGCAGGTGCTTGCGCATCCAGCGCAGGGCCGGGTTGGTCTCCAGGTCCGGCTCCTGGCCGGCGGCGAACCACATCTTCCAACCGGTGAACAGCAGGAAGGCGCCGAACACGTAGAGCAGCCAATGGAACTGGCTGATCAGCACGCTACCGGCGAAGATCATGATCGTACGCAGCACGATCGCACCCAGGATGCCGATGATCAGCACCTTCTGGCGCTGCTCTTCCGGCACCGCGAAGTAGCTCATGATCATCAGGAAGACAAAGATGTTGTCGACCGCCAGCGCCTTTTCGACCAGATAACCGGTCAGGAACTCGAGGCCGACCTTGTTGGCCACGACCTGGCCGGCGGTCTCATTCAGGTAGTACCAGAGGCCGGCGTTGAACAGCAGGGCCAGCGCGACCCAGCCGATGGACCACCACAGGGCCTCCTTGAAGGTGACCTTGTGCGGTCCACCATGGCGCATCAACACGAGGTCGACCAGCAGGGCGATGACCACCACCGCTGCGAAGCCGCCCCACAACCACACGTTACCGATCGTCTGCATTGGGAATGTCCGTTGGAAAGATGAATGCCAGGCCGGACGGCGAGGATCTGCAACGGAGGATCGGGAGGGGATCCAGGGACAGAGCTTCGCCAGTACGGCGAAGGTCTCGCTCGCAGTTCCAGTCGGCTGGAACTGCCGTTGCACCGGAGCCTGCGGGCTCGAAATGACGGCGACAACGTCTGGGAGCTACTCCCCTTCTGGGGCCGATTCTGCCGCCTGGCCGGGCCGCCGTCAAATGCCCCTGCACTGGGGTCGGAGCCCCTGCGGGGATCTGACCCCGGCGCCCGGTTTACAATGGGTGGATGAATACCCCCCTTCCCGTTGTCCGCCTCAAGAATGCGTGGCGCTCCAGCCACCCGTGGATCTTCCAGAAACTGGTCGAGAAGCCGACCGTCCGGCCCAAGCCCGGTTCCATCGTCGACGTGGTCGGCATCGATGGCGAGTTCATTGGCCGCGGGTTCTACAACGGGCACTCGCGCATTGCCGTGCGCATCCTTGAAACCGACCAGAACGTACCGGTGGATGCCGGCTGGTTCTCGCGCAAGATCGCCCAGGCAGTGTCGCTGCGCCGTGAGGTACTCAAGCTCGACGCGGTGTCCGACGCCTGGCGTGTCGTGCACAGCGAAGGTGACGGCCTGTCCGGCCTGGTGGTGGACCGCTACGGCGACCTGGTGGTGGTCGAGTTCTTCGCCGCCGGCATGTTCCGCCACCGCGAATGGATCTACGATGCGCTGCGCGAGCAGTTCCCCGGCTGCCGCTTCCACAGCTTCGCCGACGAGCACGTGCAGAAGCAGGAAAGCTTCGACTTCCACGGCAACACCACCACCGAAGCGTCGGTGATCACCGAGTACGGCATCAAGTTCCGCGCCGACCCGGCCGGTGCGCACAAGACCGGTTTCTTCGCCGACCAGCGCGAGAACCGTGAGTGGCTGAGCCAGCAGGTGGAAGGCAAGAGCGTGCTCGACCTGTGCTGCAACACCGGCGGTTTTGCCGTGTACGCGGCGGCGCGTGGTGCTTCGGAAGTGATCGGCATCGACATCGACGAGGACGTGATCCAGATCGCCAAGGGCAATTCGCGCCTGAACAACGTGCGCCCGAAGTTCATCCAGTCCGACATCTTCCCGTGGCTGCGCGACGCCGCCAACCGCGGTGAGCAGTACGACGTGGTGATCCTGGACCCGGCGAAGATGACCCGCGACCGCGACCAGGTCATCACCGCACTGAAGAAGTACCTGGACATGAACAAGCTGGCGCTGGGCGTGGTCAAGCCGGGCGGCCTGTTCGCCACCTTCTCCTGCACCGGCCTGGTGGCCGAGGACCAGTTCCTCGACATGCTGCGCCGTGCGGCCTATTTCTCCGGCCGCACGATCCAGATCCTGAAGGTGGCCGGCGCTGGTCCGGACCATCCGTTCATGGCCCACGTGCAGGAATCGCGTTACCTCAAGGCCGTGTTCTGCCGCGTGGTGGACTGATTCCTGCCAGTTGAGTCGAGCTGTGCTCGACTCGCCGTACCTGATCAGTCGAGCGCGGCCCGGCTCTACAAATCCGAGGGCCGCAGCGCTATGGTCGGGCTCTTCCCCATGCCGGTGAGAGCCCATGCCATCGTTGCGTCGTCTGTCCGTTGTGCTTGCCCTGGCGCTGAGCGCGCCGCTGTCGGCCCATGCCATCGAGTTCAGTGCGCAGGAACTGGCCCGCGCCAAATCCCTGCAGCAACGCCTGGTCACGCTCGACAGCCACCTGGATACGCCGGCCAACTTTGGTCGCAGCGGTTTCGACATCGAGCAACGCCACGACCGCAACGCCCTTTCGCAGGTCGACTACCCGCGCATGGTCGAAGGCGCGCTGGACGGCGGTTTCTGGGCGATCTACACCGACCAGGGCGACCGCACCGCTACCGCCCATCTGGCCGAGCGTGACCACGGCCTGCAGCGACTGATGGAAATCCGTGAGATGCTGGCGGCCAATCCCGAGCGCTTCGCGCTGGCACTGACCGCCGATGACGCAGCGCGGATCAAGGCTGCCGGCAAGCGCGTGGTCTACATCAGCATGGAAAATGCCAGCCCGCTGGTGGCTGACCCCAGCCTGCTGTCGTTCTACCACCGCGCCGGCCTGCGCCTGCTCAGCACGGTGCACTTCGCCAACAATGAGTTCGCCGATTCGGCCACCGATCCCAAGGGGGCCGAGTGGAAGGGCCTGAGCCCGGCCGGCAAGGAACTGGTACGGGAGGCGGTGAAGCTGGGCATCGTGAT
Source organism: Stenotrophomonas maltophilia complex sp. Om-AH-Sm3 (assembly GCF_059337855.1). NCBI lineage: Bacteria > Pseudomonadati > Pseudomonadota > Gammaproteobacteria > Lysobacterales > Lysobacteraceae > Stenotrophomonas > Stenotrophomonas maltophilia complex sp. Om-AH-Sm3. The sequence goes on from NZ_JBYBLQ010000014.1 coordinate 60,608, forward strand.
CGACCAGTCGCACGCCTCGGACGCGGTGTTCGACGACCTGCTGGTGATGATGCCGGTGCCGTTCGTGCTGTCGCACAGCTCGGCCAAGGCGGTCTATGACCATCCGCGCAATCTCGACGATGCGCGCCTGCGCAGACTGGCCAAGGCCGGCGGCGTGATCCAGGTGAACGCCTATGGCGGCTACCTGATCGATACGGCGAAGACGCCCGAGCGCAAGCAGGCCGAGGAGGCGCTGAGCAAGCAGCTGGGCGGCTGGGAAGGCATGGGCATCGAACAGGGCGTTGCCCTGCTGAAGGCCGAACAGGCGCTGGACCATGAGCATCCGGTGCGCCACGCCAGCCTGGACGACTTCTTCGCCCACTTCGAGCACATCCTCACGGTGGTCGGCCCCGAGCACGTGGGCATCGGCCTGGATTGGGATGGTGGTGGCGGACTGAGTGACCTGCCCGATGTCAGCCAGCTGCCGAAGATCACCGCGTGGCTGCTGCGCAAGGGCTATACCGAGAAGCAGATTGCCGGCATCTGGGGCGGCAACCTGCTGCGGGTGATGCGCCAGGCGCAGGATTACGCCGCAAAGCAGGGCGGTTGAAACGCCCTGCGGTAGTGCCGGCCGCTGGCCGGCATTGCCCTTGACAACAGGATGCGGATTGCCGGCCAGCGGCCGGCACTACCGGTGATCGGTTTACTTCGCGATCAGTGCGTGGCGGCGGCTGTACAGGAAGTACAACACCAGGCCGGCCACGTTCCACAGCAGGAAGTACAGCTGGGTGGTGTGCGGCAGGCTGATGAACAGGTAGATGCAGCCCAGTGCCGCCAGCGGGCCGACCACGAAAGCCAGCGGCGTGCGGAAGGTACGCTCGCGGTTCGGCTCGCGCAGGCGCAGCACCACCAGGCAGATGCCCACCGCAGTGAACGCGGCCAGGGTACCGGCGTTGGCCAGTGCGGCGATCTCGTCCAGGCGCGCCACGCCGGCCAGGGCCGACACCACCACCGCAGTGAACAACGTGGTCGCCACCGGCGTGCCGGTACGTGCGTTGACCTTGGACAGGCCACGCGGCAGCAGGCCATCGCGGCTCATCACAAAGAAGATGCGGCTCTGGCCGTACAGGAAGGCCAGCAGCACGGTCGGCAGGGCGATGATCGCGATCACGCCGATCACCATTGCCGCGGTCGGATGGCCCAGCTGGCGCATGATCAGCGCCAGCGGCTCGGCGCTGTGGCCGAACACCGCGTAGCTCATCGCACCGACGGCCGCCAGCGCCACCAGCACGTAGACGATGGTGCAGCCGATCATCGAACCGATGATGCCGATCGACAGGTCGCGGCCCGGGTTCTTGGTCTCCTCGGCGGCGGTGGAGATCGCATCGAAGCCGTAGAAGGCGAAGAAGATGATGGCTGCCGCCGCCATCACGCCGTGCTCGACGCCATCGGGGCCCATCGACTTGGCAAAGCCGTACGGCATGAACGGCTGCAGGTTGGCGCTGTCGAAGGCGGGCAGGGCCACGGCGACGAAGATCGCCAGCGCGATCAGCTTGAACACCACCAGGATCGCATTGAGCGTGGCGCTTTCCTTGGTACCGGCCATCAGCATGCCGGCCACCAGCCAGGTGATGATGATCGCCGGCAGGTTGATCATTCCGCCTTCCACGTGCGGGCCGGCTGCCAGCCAGGCCGGCAGGTGTACGTTCCAGCCGAACTGGGTGTGGACCCATTCGAGGAAGCCGACGAAGTAGCCTGACCAGCCCACCGCCACCGTACTCACCACCAGCGAGTACTCCAGGATCAGGCTCCAGCCCACCACCCAGGCAAACACCTCGCCCAGCGCGCTGTAGCTGTAGGTGTAGGCACTGCCGGCGGCCGGCATCATCGTCGACAGCTCGGCGTAGGACAGCGCCGCACAGGCGCAGACCGCACCGGCGATGGCGAAGGAAACCAGCACGGCCGGGCCGGCCAGGTTGGCACCCACGCCGATCAGCGTGTAGATGCCGGTACCGACGATGGCACCGATGCCCAGCGCGATCAGATGCGGCCAGCTGAGCGTCGGGATCAGACGCCTGCCGGCTTCGTGGACGGTGACGGAATCTAGGGACTTGCGCCGGAACAGGGACATGCAGGCCTCGGAAGGGGTGACTAAGAACGACAAGTTCCCGAGTGTGACCGAACGCAGCGCAGCATTACCACTGACGCGGGTCATACCCGACGCGCCGCGCGCTGCACCGCGATCAGGCTGCCGGAATCGGCATAAAGCAGGCCGGACCCCTGCGCCGGGCGACGTCAGGGCATGGCGGGCCAGTGGCAGCCGTCTTGCTGCCAGGCCTCGACGTCGTCGTGAAAAGAGCTCCTGCGCCCGTCACGGGCACGCTCATAGCGCAGGTCCAGCACCAGCGCGCCCTGGGTGCTCAACCGGTAGCGGCCGTTGAGGCGGCCATCGATGCGCTCTTCCCAGACGCTGTCGAACTGGTACGGGCGATCTTCGGCCAGCACCGTGCTTTGCATCGAGATCCGGCGCAGGGGCAGGCGCTTGCGCTGGCCGGCGTAGCGCACGTCGGACTGTCCGTCCTCCAGCCAGCGCCATTCCAGGTGGATGCTGCCGTTGCGACCGCCGGTCAGGCAACGATGGTCCTGTACGGTGGCGCCAGAGGCGGTGCCGGCGAACAGCAGGGCCAGGCCGAGCAGCGGCAGCCGCCCGTTCATCCGTTCAGCCCCAACCGGATGCCAAACCCCACCAGGAACAGGCCGGCCACGCGGCGCAGCGCGTCGCTGATCCGCGGGTGCTGGATCAGCCGGCGGCGGGCCAGGTTGCCCACGCCGATCAGCATCGAGCAGTAGGCGATGCTGACCACCAGGATGATCCCGGCCAGTGCCGCGAAGGTGGCGATGCCCTGGTGTGCCTTGGGATCGATGAACAACGGCAGGAAGGCCATGTAAAACAGGATCGCCTTCGGGTTGAGCAGGCTGACCAGGATCGCCTGCTGGAAGTAGCGGCCCGGCTGCATGCGGATCGGGCCGGCGTCACCACCCTCGTGTTTCGGTGTGCGCAGCAGGCTGATGCCGACCCACACCAGGTAGGCCGCACCCAGGTACTGCACGGCGTGGAACACCAGTGGGTTGGCCTTCAGCAGTGCGGCCACACCGGCCAGCGCCAGCCACATCAGGATCTGGTCGCCGACCAGCAGGCCGGCCAGTGCGGTGTAACCGCCGCGCACGCCACCACGGCCGGTGGCGGTCAGCAGGGTGAAGGTACCGGGGCCGGGCAGGGCGAGAAACACCAGCACGGCGACCAGAAACGTCCACAGGTCCTGGATGCCCATCCACGGCATGGCGGCGTTCTCTCTTACGGGGGGCCGCCATTGTCGGCCAGCGCCGGGACTGGCGACAGGGGGCCGGCAGGACCCTCGGGCATGCCAGACAGCAGAGGTTGCAGGTGCTGGCGCAGCTGCGCGTGCAGCTGCCGCACCGCCGGCGAGAACTGTTTGCGGTGCGGGCAGACCAGCTGCAACGGTATGTGGCTGCCGATGCCGTCGAGCAGCAGCTGCAGGCGCCCTGCGAGCACATCCTCGCGCAGGTCCAGCCAGGATTTGTAGGTGATGCCTTCGCCGGCTACCGCCCAGCGCCGCACCACATCGGCGTCATCGCAGACCAACGGGCCGCGCACCGGAATCACGCTGCGGCGCCCGTCGACCTCGAACGACCAGCGATCATAGGCGCGGCCACTGAGCTGGTAGACCAGGCAATCATGCTCGCGCAGATCGTCCAGGCGCGTGGGCATGCCGCGCCGCTGCAGATAGTCGGGCGACGCCGCGAGTATGCGCCGATTGCCTTCCAGCAGGGGCAGGGCGACGTAGTTGGCGTCGTCGAAGTGGCCGATGCGGATGGCCACGTCGACCGGGTCGCGGAACACGTCGGCCACTTCGTCGGACAGGCGCAGGTGCAGGCGCAGCCGCGGGTGCGCGGCGCGAAAGGCGCTCAGCCAGGGCAGCAGCAGATTTCGACCGAAGTCCGACGGCGCCGACAGCTGCAGGGTGCCGTGCAGTTCGGCGTCTTCGCCCTGCACGCGCGCCTGGCCCTCGCGCAGGGTGGCCAGTACCTCCTGCGCATACGGCAGGTACAGCGCCCCCTCGCCGGTCAGGCGCAGGCTGCGCGTGGTGCGCACGAACAGTCGCAGGTCCAGCTCGCGTTCCAGCCGCGCCACCGCCGCAGCGACCTGCCCCGGCAGCAGGTCGGCTTCGCGGGCTGCCTGCGAGAAGCTGCCCAGTGCGGCAGTGCGGACGAACAGCTGCAGATCGTCGAAGCGGATCATCTTCATCGCCAGAGTGAAAGTGCTGCCCGATTCTGCGCCTTTCCGAGGGACCGCGCGCGGCGCAACCTGTCGCCTCCTTCCCCACTGGACCGCTGCCATGCGCGCCATTGCCTACACCCAAGCCGGCCTGCCGATCGATGATGCCCAGGCCCTGATCGACATTGAACTGGAACTGCCGCAGCCCGGCCCGCGTGACCTGCGCGTGGCGGTACGCGCGGTGGCGGTGAACCCGGTCGACACCAAGGTCCGCCGCGGCGTGGCCACCGATGGCCCGCGCGTGCTGGGCTGGGATGCGGTCGGCATCGTCGACGCGGTGGGCAGCGAGGTGACCCTGTTCCAGCCCGGCGACGCGGTCTACTACGCCGGCGTCATCGACCGCCCGGGCAGCAATGCGCAGTACCAGCTGGTGGATGAGCGCAGCGTCGGCCGCAAGCCGGCCAGTCTCGACGATGCCGCCGCCGCGGCGCTGCCACTGACTGCAATCACCGCCTGGGAGCTGCTGTTCGACCGCCTGCGCATCCCGGAGGGTGGTGGCGAAGGCCAGACCCTGCTGGTGATCGGTGCTGCCGGTGGTGTCGGTTCGATCCTGGTGCAGCTGGCACGGAAGCTGACCAAGCTGACCGTGATCGGCACCGCCTCGCGCCCTGATACGCAGGACTGGGCGTACGCAATGGGGGCACACCACGTGATCGACCACAGCCTGCCGCTGGCCGAGGGACTGGCGCGGCTCGGCATCAGCGAGGTGCAGCATGTCGCCAGCCTGACCCACTCCGACCAGTACTACGCGCAGATCGTGGAACTGCTGGCACCGCAGGGCCAACTGGGGCTGATCGATGATCCTGGCCAGGTGGACGTGATGGCGCTCAAGCGCAAGGCGTTGTCACTGCACTGGGAGTCGATGTTCACCCGGCCGCTGTACCGCACTGCGGACATGCAGCGCCAGCATGACCTGTTGAACCGTGTGGCCGAGCTGATCGACACGGGCGTGCTGCACACCACCCTGGGCGAGCACTTCGGGCGCATCGACGCGGCCAACCTGCGGCGCGCCCACGCGCTGCTGGAAAGCCAGCGTGCCAAGGGCAAGATCGTGCTGGAAGGCTGGTAACACCGGCGGTTCCCGCGCGCCCTTGGGGTCAGATCCCTTTCCCCCCAGGGAAAGGGATCTGACCCCTGCCTCAGGCCACGCCGTTGTCCACGTGGGTGGCGAAACCGGGCTGCTCGCGCAGCCGTTCGAACCACGCCGCGAGGTGTGGCAGCACGGGCTTGTTGCCAGGTGTGCTGCGCCAGCGCTGGGCCGACAGCCCGAGCACGATGTCGGCCAGAGTGAAGGCGTTGCCCGTCACGTGGCAGTGGCCACCGGCCAACTGTGTGTCGAGCACGCCCATCAAGTGGTTCCACTGCGCCAGGCTGGCCTCGGCGCGGGCATCGTCCGGGTAGTCCGGATGCCGGCGCACGCGCGCCATGAACACGTGCCGCCAGGCGCTGTTGAGGTCGCTGGCCTGCCAGTCCATCCACTGCTCGACCCGGGCGCGGCCCTGCGCCGTACCGGGCAGCAGGTCATCACGGCCAGCACGTACGGCCAGGTAGCGGCAGATGCTGTTGGATTCCCACAGCACGAAGTCGCCATCGCGCAGGACCGGCACCTGCCGGTTGGGATTCAACGTGGCCAGCAGGTCCGCCGGTGGTTCTGGCTCGTGTTGGAGTGGCAGGTCGAGGCCGGCGCACAGCCACAGCACCTTGCGCACGTTGATGGAGGTGGGCTTTCCGTACAGAGCGAGCATGGGGGCCTCCGGGGTAGACCGACCCAGCCTAGCGCAGCGGGGCTAAACTGACCGCATGAATATCGAAGTCCTCATGATCCTCGCGGTGGTCCTGCTGCTGGCGACGCTGGTCGCGCTGTTGCTGCTTTGGCGTCGCACCCCTGGCAACGCAGCGTCCGATGATCTGCAGCGGCAGCTGGACAGCGAACGCGAACAGCATCGCCTCGCGCTGGTCGATGCCGGCCAGCTGCGCGGCCGCCTCGACGCGCTGGGCGCGGAACTGGAAAACGAGCGGGCCCGCAGCCAGCAGCACGCACAGGCGGTCACCACCCTGACCGCCCGGGTGGAGCGCGAAGCGGCGCTGTCGGCCAGTCGCGAAGCACAACTGGCCGAACGGGAAGCGGCCTTGGCGCAGGCGCGCGCTGCCCTTGCCGATATCAGCAGCGAGCTGCAGCAGGCGCACCAGCGCTACCAGCAGTTGCACGGCGAACATGCCCGCGCGGTGGCCAATCTGCAGCACTCCGAACGGGCCAGCGCCGAACTGCGCAGCTATCTCGATACCGCCAAGGAAAAGCTGTCCGGTGCCTTCGCCGAACTGGCGGGCAAGGTGTTCGACGAACGCGGACAGCAGTTCGAGAAGAACGTGCGACAGGCGACGGTGCAGTCGCGCGCGGATATCGAGGGGCTGCTCAAGCCGTTCGCCGACAAGCTGGGTGATTTCCGTACCCGCGTCGATACCCTGTACGGCGAGGAGGCGCGCCAGCGCGCCAGCCTGCTGGGTGCGGTGGGTGAATTGAAGACGCTCAACCAGGACATGGCCGCGCAGGCATCGGCGCTGACCAATGCGCTGAAGGGCAACGCCAAGGTCCGCGGTGACTGGGGCGAGCTGATGCTCGACAACGTACTGCGCGGATCGGGCCTGGAAGAGGGCGTGCACTACCAGCGGCAGAAGCATGCCGTGGATGACGAAGGTGCGCGCCTGCGACCGGACGTAGTGGTGCGGTTCCCCGACGAACGCAGCGTGGTGATCGACAGCAAGGTGAACCTGATCGCCTGGCAGGAGGCGATGAATGCCGCCACCCCGGAGCAGTCAGAGGATGCGCTGCGCCGGCACGCGGTTGCGCTGCGCCAGCACGTGAAGGACCTGGGCGAGAAGAACTATCCCAAGGCACTGGGCAGCGAGACGCTGGACATCACCATTGCCTTTGTTCCCATCGAGGGTGCCTTGTCGGCCGCTCTGGGCGCCGATGGCAGCCTGCAGGCATTCGCGTTCGACAACCGCGTGGTGTTCGCCTCGCCCAACACCCTGATGGCGCTGCTGCGCGTCGCCGAGCGCCTGTGGACCCGCGACAAGGTGCAGAAGCAGGCGCTGAAGATCAGTGAGGCCGGCGGTCTGGTGCTGGACGCATTGACCGGGTTCCTGAAGGACTTCAACGCTGTGGGCAGCAAGCTGGACGACGCCGCCAAGGTCTACGCCGATGCGCGCAATCGCCTGATCGACTCGCCGCAGTCGGCCATCAGCCGCGCCCGCCGGCTTGCCGAGCTGGGCAGCAAGGCCAAGCGCGCGCTGCCGCCGGAGTTGACGCCCGACCCGATGCAGCAGCTGGGCGCATCGGAGGACGACGAGGATGCCAATGCGGGCTGACACGTCCCGTGCACCTGTGCCTGGCTATGCTGGGCGCCCTGTGTCCGTGGCGGGTATCGACATGCGCTTGCGCTCCTGTGCCGTTCTTGTCCTGGCTGCGTTGCTGGCCGCATGCAGCAGCGCGCCGCCGATCGCTGATGCGGCCGCCCCCACGCCCGAAGCCAGCGAAGCCTACCGCGAAGCACGTGACGTCGACTGCCAGGCCGCCGGTGGCACCCTGCAGCGGCTCGGCCGGCTGCAGCGCGAGCAATGCGTGATTCCCTATGCCGACGCCGGCAAGGCCTGCAGCCGCAAAAGCGACTGCACGGGCCAGTGCCTGGCCGCAGGCGAGGCAATGGCCGGTGATGTGGCGTCCGGTACCTGCCAGCGTGATGCCAGCCAGAACTTCGGTTGCCGCCAGCGCATCGATGACGGCAAGGCGCAGGGTACGATCTGCGTGGATTGAGGATGCCTGTAGAGCCGAGCCCATGCTCGGCTCTACAACAGCGCGCGCGGCGCTATGCTGGTGGGCCATTCCCGCCGTAGCCGGAGCCCCGCGTGAGCACCCCGATCCAGGACATTCCCCTCACCACCATCGACGGCCAGCCGTCCTCGCTTGCCGACTACCAGGGCAAGGTGCTGCTGCTGGTCAACGTCGCCTCCAAGTGCGGCCTGACCCCGCAGTACGAAGGCCTGCAGGCGCTGTATGCGGAAAAGCACGCGCAGGGCCTGGAAGTGCTGGGCTTCCCCGCCAACAACTTCCTCGGCCAGGAGCCGGGCAGCGAGGCCGAGATCCAGCAGTTCTGCCAGCTCACCTACGATGTCAGTTTCCCGATGTTCTCCAAGATCAGCGTGGCTGGCGAGGACACCCACCCGCTGTACCGGCAGCTGACCGCCGCGCAGCCGCAGTCGATCGGCGAAGGCCCGCTGCGCGAGCGCCTGGCCAGCAAGGAGATCCCGATCCATCCGGCACCGGCGGTGCTGTGGAACTTCGAGAAGTTCCTGGTCGGCCGTGATGGCAAGGTGGTTGCACGCTTCGCCCCGGACGTGGCTGCCGATGACGCGCGCCTGCGCGAAGCCATCGAGGCCGCGCTGGCGGCCTGAGGAAAGCGTGCCAACCGAGGTTGGCACCTACCGGAAAAGAAAAACCCCGCCGAGGCGGGGTTTTTTCATGCACGGGCTGCAGCGATCAGTTGCTCCAGTTGGGCATCGGCATGGCATCGACCGGGATCGGCGAATTGGCATCGTCGTGGCCACGGTCGCGCTTGCTGCGCAGGTCGTTCTCGATCTGGTAGTTGCGGCGCTGCATCCACGCATCGCGCACCAGCGAGTACTCGTCCACGGCGGTGTCGCGCAGATCATCGATCGCCAGCAGCTGTGCGCGGGTGTCGACCAGCTGCAGGCCCTGCAGGCCGATGCGGACCTTGTCTTCCTCGATGCGGCGGATCGGCGACAACGGGATGTCACCGGCCAGGCCGAACACATCGCGCACGGTACGCGGGCCGAAGAACGGCAGTTCCACGTAGCGCGAACGACGCCAGCCCCAGGCTCCCAGGGTCTGGCCGAAATCTTCATTGCGACGCGGCACCATCGCCTTGCTGGCCGGATCGAACAGGCCACCGATGCCCAGCGTGCTGTTCATCAGGAAGCGGCCGAGGCTGTCCCACGCATCGGCACCGCGGCCCTGCAGCAGCTGGTTGGTGATCGTCACCGGCGCACGCAGGTTGCTGAAGAAGTTGCTGACGCCGGTACGCGCGAAACGCGGCACCACGTGGGTATAGGCGGTGGCCAGCGGGCGGGCCACACCGCGGTCGACCGCATTGTTGAACTTGTGGACCTTGCGGTTGAACGGTTCCCACGGATCGTAGGCCGCCGCACTGCCGGTGTTGCCGGTACCACCGTACAGGGCGTCGAAATCATCGTCGCTGGCGGCGGAGGATGCTGCGGTCATCGGTGGGCTGGCCTCTGCGCCCTGCGGCGCAGCTGTCGGCGCCGCAGCGGCAGGCGTCGCCGGGTTGGCCACGGCAGCGACCGGAGCAGTACCGACCACCCCGGTATCGGCCGTTGCGGCCGTCGCTTCGGCAGCAGGGCCGGGCGCGACCACGGTGCTGGCGACCGGTGCGTCGCTGCGCGCGGGCTTGCCGGCACAGGCGGTCAGGGCGGTGGCCAGGAGGATCAGGGGGAAAGCGCGTACGACGTTCATGTCAGCTCGCAGCAGAAGTAGCGTTGAAGTCCAGGTCGGGCGACAGCCGGTAGGCCGCGCTCAGCTCGTTGAAGCCGGCCGGCGCGCCGGAAATGGCCAGCGCATGGCCCGCCTTGCGTGCCCGGGAGGCCAGTTCGGCCAGCAGGGCCAGGCCGGCGCTGTCCACGCGCTCGACCTCGCCCAGCTCCAGCCGCGCCAGCTGGGCTGGCAGGGCCTGCAGTTGTGGCCACAGTGCAATTACCGCGGCACGGTCGAGCACCCCGCGCAGGCGCAGGGTGTCGCCTTCCAGCAGCGCCAGTGCGTTACTTGCCATTGCCCGCCGGCCCGGCCTGCAGGCTGCCGCTGTGCAGCTCGCTGGCCACCTGCTTGATGCCCTTCTGGCGCAAGGGCGTATCGAACTGGTTGCGGAAGGTCTGCACGTAGGAAATGCCTTCGATGTTGACGTCGAAGATCTTCCACTGGCCGTTCACGTTGCGCATCCAGTACTCGACCGGGGTCGGTTCGTTGCCGGCGCGCACCAGTTCGGTGCTGACGCGCACGCCACGGTTGCCCGGCAGCGGGCTTTCACCCTTCAGGCGGAAGCTCGGTTTGCCCTGGATGTTGAGCAGGGTCGAACCGTAGCGCTGCATCAGGCTGTCGGCCATCGCATCGGCGAACAGCTTGATGTCGCCGTCGGAGGCGCCGCGGGCGTGCGGGCCCAGCACCAGGCGTGCCGCATAGTCGCGGTCAAAGGTGCGGTTCAGTTCGCTGTCGATGTAGCTGCGCAGGCTGGCCGGGTTGCTGCTGAACTCGCTGCGGCGCTGCTGCAGCGTGGTGAGAATGCGCGTGCTGGCATCGATCACCACCTTGCCGGCCTGGCCCTGCGCTGCGGCAGCGGCGGGGGCGGCCGCCTGGGCCTGGGCAAGGAACGGGGTGGCCATCAGCAGCGCCGAGGCGAGCAGGGCGGGAATTAGTTTCATTTTCATGGTTGCGGTTCCGTTGCAGGCGCCTGCGCGCCATCGTTGGGCTTCTGGGCAGCGCCACCACCGGCGCCGCCACTGAACATGTACTTGCCGACCAGCTGGATCAGGTCCACCGCCGGCTGGGTGAAGACGATCTCGTCACCGGCCTTCAGCACGTCCGGGTCACCGCCCGGCTGCAGACCGATATAGCTCTCGCCGAGCAAACCACTGGTGAAGATGCCCGCCGAGGTGTCCGCCGGCAGGTCCTTGACCTTGCTGTCCATGCGCAGGGTCACGATGGATTCGAACTTCACCGGATCCAGGTCGATGGAGGCGACCTGGCCGACGGTGACGCCGCCGATCTTCACCGGCGCCTGCTTGCGCAGCTGGCCGACCTGGGAGAAGCGCGCCTTCAGCTCGTAGCCCTGGCTGCCCCAGCTCCAGCGCTGGTTGGTCGAGGCCACGGCCAGCACCATCAGCGAGGCCAGGGCCAGCAGCAGGAATGCGCCGACAGAGAATTCGAGTCTGGGACCGCGGATGGCCATGTGGATTACCTGATCGAGTCGTGGTGGCCGCGCGCGCATGCGCACCGCCGGTGGAGGGGTTAGGTGAACAACATTGCCGACAGCACGAAGTTGAACATCAGCACCAGCAGCGAGGCATTGACCACCGCACGGGTGGTCGCCACCGAGGTGCCCTCGATGGTCGGCTCGGCGTGGAAACCAACATAGGCGGCGACCAGCGCTGCGGTGCCGCCGAAGATCGCCGACTTCAGCATCGCCACGCCGAAGTCGTCCCAGAAATCGACGCTGTTGCGCAGTGCCGACCAGAACACGCCATTGTCCAGGCCCAGCACATGCACCGCTTCGAAGTAGCTGGCGCTGATCGCCAGCGAGCAGAAGATGCCGGTCAGCAGCGGCACGGTCAGCACCGCCGCCCAGAAGCGCGGCGCGACGGCCTTGGCCACCGGGTCGATCGCCATCAGCTCCAGTGCCTTGATCTGGTCGGTGGCGCGCATCAGGCCCAGTTCGGCGGCGATCGAGCTGCCGGCGCGGCCGATGAACAACAGCGCGGTCAGCACCGGCGCCAGTTCCCGGTACAGCGACAGGCCGAGCAGGGTCGACAGCGCGTCGGCCGCTCCGAAGGTGGTCAGCGTGCGGTAGCCCTGCAGGGTCAGCACCAGGCCGACGAAGGCACCACCGACGGCGATGATCGGCAGCGAGCGTGCGCCGATCTTGTAGATCTCGCGGGTCAGCTCGGCCAGGAAATCACGGGTTGGCAGCGAACCACGCAGCACGGTCAGCGAGAACAGGCCGGCGCGACCCAGCGAGCGGGTGGCTTGGACGAACGGCATCAGGCGACCCTCGCGCGCGGCGCGGCATCGAACGGAATGGGGCCATCGGGCTGGCCGTGCAGGAACTGCCGAAGCAGCGGGTCCTGACTGGACTGCAGCGCCTCGGGCGTGCCCTGGAACACGATGCCGCCATTGGCGATGGCGATCACCTGGTCGCAGATCGGCAGGGTCTCGTGCACGTGGTGGCTGACAATGATGCTGGTCAGGCCCAGGCTGTGGTTGAGGCGCTGGATCAGGCTCATGATCACGCCGGAGGCGATCGGGTCCAACCCGGTCAGCGGCTCGTCGTAGATCATCAGTGGCGGATCCAGTGCCAGCGCGCGGGCCAGCGCGACCCGGCGCGCCATGCCACCTGACAGTTCGCGCGGCCAGGCATCGGCAGCGGCCAGCAGACCCACGGCATGCAGCTTCATTTCCACCAGGCGGCGCAGCACGGCGGTCGGCAGGCGGGTATGCGTGCGCAGTGGCAGCGCGACGTTTTCGGCGACGGTCAGATCGGTCAGCAGGCCGTTGCCCTGCAGCAGCACACCCACGCTCTTGCGCATCTCCAGCAGCGCGCCGCTGTCATGCGGAATCGGCCTGCCGAACAGGGTGACCTCGCCGGCGACCGGACGCAGTTCGCCGGTCAGTGCCGCCAGCAGGGTCGACTTGCCACTGCCGGACGGGCCCAGCACGGCCGTGATGCTGCCCTTGGGCACCTGCAGCGACACGTCACGCAGGATCGTGCGCCCGCTCCGGTCGATGCGGACGTTGGATAACTGCACCAGACTGGAGGTGGAGGCCGACATGGGCACCATTAACGTTTTTTAGACATCGAAGGATCGGGCCCATCGGCTGAACATAAGCAGACTGGACGGTCCAGTATTGTGGCACGGCATGACCCTTGCCAGGCCGGGACAATCGGCCGGCAGCGCGGAACAATCCGTACCGGCGATGGGCGGGCCATTGAATACTGCCTGCCGTGCTGCACACTGTGCATGATGAGTGACCCGGGCAGCGATTTCCGCCTCTACCATTCCAACTCCCTGGACGTGCTGGCTGCGCTGCTGGCGCGCAACGTGCGTGTGCCGGTTCCGGGCCAGCCGTTGCTCGCGCCGGAGGTGGTGCTGATCCCGCAGGTGGCGATGCGGCGTTGGCTGCAAGCGACACTCGCTGCCGAATATGGCGTGGCCGCCAACCTCGAGTTCCTGACCCCGGGCGAATTCGTTGCCCGTGCACTCAATGCCAATGTGCCGGGCGAACGCGACGACCTGGACGCGGCGGGCCTGCACTGGAAGCTGTACAAGGCACTGCGTGACCCGGCGCTGCTGGCGCAGCCACCGATGCGCGCGCTGCAGTCCTATCTTGCCGGCGGCGACGCCCTGAAGCCGTGGGCACTGGCCGGTGAACTGGCGTCGGTGTTCGAGAAGTACCAGGCCTGGCGCCGCGACTGGTTGCTGCGCTGGGAGGCCGGCGCCGACCCGGCCGACCCGCAGGCGATCCTGTGGCGCACCATCGCCCATGGCCGCGACTACCGCGCGCGCCGCATCCAGGCGTACCTGGATCGCTTCGAGGGCGCCGGCCAGCCGCTGCCGCAGGGCCTGCCGCCGCGCATGTCCGCGTTCGCAACGCTCAACATCTCGCCCGACGTGCTGCGGGTGATGGCCACCCAGGCGCGGGTGGGCGAGCTGCACTTCTATATGCCCACCCCGGTGCAGTCGTACTGGGGTGACCTGCAGACGCTGGCCGAGCGCCTGCGCAGCGGCGCGCCCGATCCCTTCGGTGAAGCGGCCGGTGAGAACCGGCTGCTGGAAGCCTGGGGAGCGGCCGGGCGCGATTTCATGGCGGTGCTGGGCAGCTACGAGGTGGTGCACCCGGCCGGCGAGATTGCCGCGTATTCGGATCCGGAGGACGACACCCGGCCGACGCTGGCCGAAGGCGGCCTGTCCGACAGCCTGCTGCATCGCCTGCAGCGCGATCTGTTCCACCGTCGCGCACTGCCCTCGGGCGAACTGCGTGATGGGCTGCGCAGCGACGACCCCAGCCTGCAGGTGCATGCCTGCCACACCCGGCTGCGCGAGCTGCAGGTGCTGCACGACCAGCTCAGAAGCCTGTTGCAGGACCCGCGCTTCGACCCACCGCTGCAGGCGCGCGAGATCGCGGTGCTTGCACCGGACATCGATCCCTATGTGCCGTACCTGGAAGCGGTGTTCGGCGGCCGCGGCGGCGAGGACGAGCACATTCCCTACGCGCTGGCCGACAGCAGTCCGCTCGCGGGCGAGCCGCTGGCCGATGTGTTCGTGCACCTGCTGGGCCTGCCGGTATCGCGCTTTGGCCTGAATGAAGTGCTTGACCTGCTGGCCAGCGCGCCGCTGGCCGAAGCGGCCGGACTGGAGGCGGTGGACTTCGATCGGCTGCATGGCTGGCTGCAGCAGGCCGGCGCACGCTGGGGCCTGGATGCGAAGCACCGCAACCAGCACCAGGCGCCGGCCGACGACGCCTACACCTGGCAGTTTGCACTGGACCGCCTGGTGCTCGGTCACGCCACCGGCAGCGAGGCGGACCTGGCCGGCGTGGCGCCGTGGATCGAACTGGAAGGCGGCGCGCTGGAAGCACTGGACCGGCTGCTGCGGCTGCTGCGCGTGCTGGCGGTCTACCAGCGTCGCCTCGGCGAGCTGCTGACCCCGGCGCAGTGGCGGCAACGGCTGCTGTCGCTGCTGGACGCGCTGCTGCCGACTGCGCCCAGTTCACCCAACAGCCAGCGCGCCCTGGAGCGGCTGCGCAAGCTGCTGAACCAGTTCGCCGACGATGCCGCCAAGGCCGGTTTCGAAGACGGCGTGCCGCCTGAGGTGGTGCGTTCGCACTTCGCCGGCGTACTGGGCGAGGCCGATACGCGCGCGCCGCTGCTGACCGGTGGCATCAGTTTCGGCCGCATGGTGCCGATGCGCCTGCTGCCGTTCCGGGTGATCTGCGTGCTCGGTCTCAACGACGGCGATTTCCCGCGCCGTGACCCGGCCGCGGGCCTCAACCAGCTCACCGCCGAGCTGGACACGCCGCGCCGCCGCCCGGGCGATCGCTCCACTCGCGAAGACGACCGCTTCCTGTTCCTGCAGCTGTTCGCCGCCGCGCAGGAGGTGTTCTACCTCAGCTACCTCGGCGCCGATCCACGCGATGGCAGCGTGCGTGAGCCGTCGGTGCTGGTCAGTGAACTGATCGATGCCGCCGCCGCGTATCACCTCGATCCGCCTGCGGCGGTCCGCGACTTTACCGTGCGCCATGCACTGCAGCCGTTCTCACCGGCGGCGTTCGGAGAGGGTGATCCACGCCGCTTCAGCTATCGGCGGCAATGGCATCCCGCTGCCGGCCGCCTCACCGGCCAGCGTGGTGGCCTGCAGCCGTGGTTCGATGCCCCGCTGCCGCCGCCGCCCGACGATGCCGTGGAAGACGAGCTCGCGCTCGACACCCTGCGCCGCTTCCTGTGCGACCCGGCTGGGCAGTTCCTCGCACAGTCGCTGGGCCTGCGCCTGGCCGACGATGCCGGGGAAGTTGATGACCTGGAACCGCTGGTGCTGTCATCGCGCGGCCCGGAAAAGCGCAGCGTGCAGGCGGCGGTGGTGCGCGCCACGCTCAGCGGTGATACCGAGCCGTTGTACCCGCGGCTGCGCGCGCGTGGCCTGTTGCCGTCCGGTCCATTGGGCCAGCGCCAGTTCGAGGTGGAGCAGCTGAAGACGCGTCCGTATGCCAGTGCGCTGCTGGGCTGGATGCAGGGCGAACCATTGGAAAGCCGTCGCTACGAAGTGGACATCGATGGCGTGCGCCTGCACGGCCGCGTGGCCGATCGGCATCCCGAAGGCCTGGTGCGGCTGCGCGCCGGCACGCTCAATGGCAATGCAGTGATCCGCCAGGGCCTGGACTGGCTGCTGGCCAACGCCGCCGGCGACGCACTGCCCCTTGTGCAGTTCCACGATGGCGGCGACGCCGGTCCCGGCCCGCATGTACTGCCGGCACTGAGCGCGCCTGCTGCACGCGCGGCGCTGCGCGCGCTGCTGCAGTTGCGCCAGCGCGGCCTGCGTGAGCCGCTGCGCTTTGCCCCGTATACCGGCTGGGTGCTGTACAACGCGCCGGCAGAGAAACAGCGCAGCGAGGGCTGGAAGCAGTGGCATGGCAGCGACCGCAGCTGGGGTGAATCCAGCAGCGACGCCTGGCAGCTGCTGCTGCGGGGTGCCGACCCGTTCGCCTCCGATGCCAGCTATGCCGACCTGCTGCGCAACAGCCAGGTGGTCTTCAGCGCGGTGCGCGAAGGCCGCACCCTCGGCGCCGAAACGCGCCAGGAGGGCAGCGCATGAGCCCCGCCTTCATCGATGAGCGAGCCCAGTGCATGGCGGTCGATCCCTATCTGGCCCTGCCGCTGGATGGCATCCGCCTGATCGAAGCCAGTGCCGGTACCGGCAAGACCTTCACCCTGGCTACGCTGTTTACCCGCCTGGTGGTGGAACAGGGCCTGCGCATCGGACAGATCCTGGCGGTGACCTTCACCGATGCGGCTACCCAGGAACTGCGCAAGCGCATCCGCGAGCGCCTGGCGCTGGCGGCGCGACTGGTCGATCTGGAACCGGTCGAAGGCGAAGCGCCGGACGTGCGGCTGACCCGCGAGGTGCTGCTGCGGCATCTGCAGGGAGGTACCGAGCGCGCCGCCGCACTGAAGCGCCGCCTGCAGGTCGCCGCCGATGAGATCGACCTCGCGTCCATCTTCACCATCCACGGCTTCTGCACCCGCGTGCTGCGCGAGCATGCGCTGGAAAGCGGCCACACGTTCGATCCACCGGAGCTGCTGGCCAGCGACCGTGAGTTGCTGGAAGCGCTCGCGGCCGACCTTTGGCGGGTACATGCCAATGACCCGGCCACGCTGGAACCGCTGACCTGGCTGTGGTCCACCCCGGACGCACTGGCCGCCGATCTGCGCGCGCTGCTGGCCGCGCCGCCGCTGCACCCGTTGCCACAGGCGGTGGCGCTGCCCGATCCGCAGGCCGCCCTGCAGAGTGTTGCCGAAGAGCTGTCCGCAAGCGTGCGCGAGCATGGCGAGCAGTTCTTCATCGACCTCTGCGATGCGGTCGACAACAAATGGATCAACGGCGTGTCCTACAAGCTGGGCTGGCTGCACCCGCTGGGCCGGCAACTGCTGGGCTGGGCCGAGCGCGCCGACCCGCGCGAGCTGCTGACCAGCGAGCGCCTGCCGGCACTGCTGCCGGAGGCGCTGGCAGCCAAGACCAACAAGAAATTCGCCGAGCGCACGCCATCGTCGCCATTGCAGGCGCCGTTGGCCCGCTATGTCGCGCTTCTGGCCGAACGCGATGCCTGGCTGCGTGCCACCGCGTTGAACTTCCTGCACGTGCTTCGCGACGAAGCCAGACAGCGCCTGCAGGCGCTGAAGCGCACCCGCCGGGTGCAGACCTACGACGATCTGATCGATGGCGTGGCACTGGCCCTGGAAGGCCCGCAGCGGCTGGCACTGATCAAGCAGCTGCGCGCGCAGTACCGCATCGCGCTGGTCGATGAGTTCCAGGATACCGACGACCGTCAGTGGGGCATTTTCCACACCGTGTTCGGCGATTCACCGGAGGTGCGCGAGCTCGGCCTGGCACCGGCGCTGTTCCTGATCGGCGATCCCAAGCAGGCGATCTACGGTTTCCGCGGCGGTGATATCCACACTTACCTGAAGGCCAAGCGGGTAGCGCAACAGGCGCCGGTGCTTGACCAGAACTTCCGCTCGCGACCGGCCGTGCTGCGCGCGCTGCAGGCGCTGTACGACAACGGTGGCGAAGACGCCTTCCTCGAGCGTGGCATCCAGTTCGAGCCGGTGCGGCCCGGTGGCGTGCGCAGCGATGCGGACTACCAGCGCGATGACCATGCCGCCCCGGCACTCACCCTGCGCGTGCTGCGCAGTGGCGGTGACAAGGCGATGAGTGCCGATGCCTCGCGCGAAGCAGCGACCCAGGCCTGTGTGGCGGCGATCCACCAGATCCTGGTCGCGGCACGTGCAGGCAGTGCTGTTCTGCGTGGGCGCCCGGTACAGCCGGGTGACATCGCGGTGCTGGTGCGCTCGCATCGCGAGGCCACGCTGGTGCAGCGCGCGCTGGCCGCGGTCGGCATTCCTGCCGTGGCAGCGGGCAAGCAGAGCCTGTTCGCCACCAGCGAAGCGCGTGATCTGCGTGCACTGCTGCTGGCGCTGCTGCAGCCGGCTGACGAGGGCCGCCTGCGCGCGGCGCTGGCGACGGTGCTGCTCGGCCAGCGCGCCAGTGCGATCGCGGCGATGGAGCGCGAGGGCGACCTGCAACGCGGGTTCCAGGCGCAGCTGCTGCATTGGCGCGAGCGCTGGCAGCGCGGCGGCCCGTTCGCGGTGATCGCCGACGTCTGCGCCGCACAGGGCGAACGCCTGCTGGCGCTGATCGATGGCGAGCGCCGCCTGACCAACTACCTGCAGCTGGGCGAACTGCTGCAGGAAGCCTCGGCGCAGGCGCTGGGCATGCACGGCCTGCTGGACTGGCTGCAGGGCCAGATGGCCAGCGCCGACCAGGATGACGAGCAGCAGTTGCTGCGCCTGGAATCGGATGCGCGCCGCGTGCAGATCATCACCCTGCACAAGAGCAAGGGCCTGGAGTACCCGCTGGTGTTCCTGCCCTTCGTGGGCATCGACGGCGGTGCGCCCAACACCGCCTCGCACTGCACGGTGCATGTGGGCGGCCAGCGCCAGCTGCACTGGAAGCTGGGCAAGGACGAGGCCTGGGAAGCGGCCACTGCGCAGCGCGAGCGCGAGCAGCGCGCCGAGGATGCGCGCTTGCTGTATGTCGGCCTGACCCGCGCCGAGCACGCGCTGTGGATCGCCGTGGGTGATCTGGCCGGGCTCGGCAGGACGCGGCTGGCACCGCTGCTGGGTGACCTGCAGGCGCTGCGCGCGCATGCCGATGTGCGCATCGATGACAGTGAGGTACCGGCTGCGCTGCCGCAGCTGGCGGCCGAAGTGGAAGGGGATCTTCCGGCGGTGCGTGCACTGACCCGGCGCGTTCCGCACGACTGGTGGGTGTACAGCTTCACCCAGCTGGCCCACGCCGATGCCGGCGCGGGCAGTGACATCGAAGCCGCTGCCACCGCGCTGCCGGCGCCGGCAGCCGACGAACCCACCGGCCCGGAGCTGCCGCTGGAACCGGCACTGCCGGAAGCCGCCGCGGCGGCCGAGGACAGTGCGCCGCTCGACCCGCGTTTCATGGGCAGCCGCTTCGGCAACGTGCTGCACGAGGCAATGGAAAACGTCGACTTCGCCGCATGGGCTGACTGGCAACCAGGCCGGAAAGCTCCCGAGGGCCAGGCCGAGGTGCTGCGCAAGGCGCTGCACGATGAGGGCTATGCCGACGTCGATCTGGACGATGGCGTGGCGGTGCTGGTGCCGCTGGTGGGCCACACGCTGACCGTACCGCTGCCCGAAGGCGGTGCGCTGCACAGCCTCGGTGAAGGCGAGCGCCGCGCCGAAATCGACTTCCATTTCGCCATCGAGGCGACCACCGTGCCGGCGCTGCTGCAGGTGCTGCATGCGCATGGTGTTTCCAGTGGCCGCCGCGGCTTCGGCCAGCGCCGCCGCCTGGAGGGGCTGATGACCGGCATGATCGACCTGACCTACGTGCGTGATGGCCGGTGGTACGTGCTCGACTACAAGTCCAACCGCCTGCCCGGCTACAGCCCGGACCTGCTGGCCATTGCCATGCGCCACAGCGAATACGATCTGCAGGCGCTGATCTACACCGTGGCCCTGCATCGCTGGCTGCGCTTCCGCTTGGGCGCCGCCTACGACTACGAGCGCGACATGGGCGGCATCCGTTACCTGTTCTGCCGCGGCCTGGATGGCACGGGCAACGGCGTGCACGTGGATCGTTTCCCGTTCGCGCTGGTGGATGCACTCGACGCGCTGTTCGCCGGCGGCGAGCAGGCCCAGGCCCAGCTCGCCGCGCGTGCCCGTGGAGCCAGCGCATGAGCCTGCTGAAGGAACTGCATCAGAAGGGCCTGCTGCGTACCCTCGACCACGCATTGGCGACCAGCCTGCAGCGGCTGCGCGACGACACGCCCGACAGTGTGGCACTGGCGGCGGCGCTGGCTTCGCTGGCGGTGTCCCAGGGCCACGCCGCGTTCGATCCGGCACAACCGCAGCGGTTGCTGGAAGGCGTGCCCGAGTGGCCCGCCGCGCAGGCCTGGCTGGCGCAGCTGCGCGCATCGCCATGGGTGGCCACACCGGAGCAGGCTGACGCCATCGCCGGGGATGCCCCCTTGGTGCTGGAGAACGGGCTGCTGTACCTGCGCCGCTACCGCGAGTACGAGCGCCAGTTGGCCACCGGTCTGCAGCGCATCGGCCGGCATCCGCTGCCGGCGCCGGACATGGCAGCGTTGGCGCCATTGTTCGCGCAGCTGTTCCCGCACGCATCGCACGGCGAAGATCACCAGGCACGCGCAGCCGGCGTGACGCTGCGCCATCCGCTGGCGCTGGTCACCGGCGGCCCCGGCACAGGCAAGACCACGACCATCGCACGCCTCTTGCTGCTGCTGGCCGCGCAGGCCCGGCACGCCGGCCAGCCGCTGCCCGAGGTGGCGCTGGCCGCGCCCACCGGTCGCGCCGCCGAGCGGATGGCCGAGAGCCTGCGGCAGGCCGTGCAGCGCTTGCAGGAGCACGGCGTGGACCCGGCGCTGTGCGCGGCATTGCCCAGTACCGGCACCACCCTGCATCGCCTGCTCGGCGTGATCCCGGATTCGCCGCGCTTCCGCCACCACGCCGACAATCCGCTGGCGGTGGACGTGGTGGTGGTCGACGAAGCGTCGATGATCGATCTGCCGATGATGGCCAAGCTGGTCGATGCAATTGCCAGCGGCACCCGCCTGATCCTGCTCGGCGATCCCGATCAGTTGCCGTCGGTCGAAGCCGGTGATGTGCTCAGCGCGATCCTGCGCGCCAGCGGCGATGGCATCGGCACCCGCGCCGACGATGCGCTGGCGCTGCATGGCCTGCTGGCACAGGCCACCCTGCAGCCGCAGGCCGCACCACGCGCCTTCGCCGGCCGTCGCGTGCAGCTGCAACGCGGCTACCGGCAGAGTGATGCGCTGGACCTGGCACCGCTGGCGCATGCCGTGCGTGAAGGTGACAGCCGCACTGCATTGCAGCTGCTGCGCGGTGGTGGATTGGCTGGCGTGCACTTCCACGAAGGTGAGGCGGACCCGCTGCGTGGCCAGCGTGAGCACCTGCTGGGCCACTGGCGTGCACTGGCCGAGGCCGCGGATCCGGTACGTGCCCTGCAGCAGGCCGGTCGCCTGCGCGTGCTGACCGCGCTGCGCGAAGGCCCGCAAGGTGCGCGCGGGCTGAACAGCCGTATCGAGCAGCTGCTGGCCGGCAATACCCCGGGCTACTTCCAGGGCCGCCTTCTGCTGGTCACCGAGAACAGCTACCGGCACCGCCTGTTCAACGGCGACATCGGTATCTGCCTGCGCGACGACAGCGGCGCGATCGTGGCCTGGTTCCCGGGCGACACCGTCGAGCAGCCACGCGCCTTCCACCCGGCCGCACTGCCCGCGCACGAAAGCGCCTTTGCGATGACCGTGCACAAGGCACAGGGCTCGGAGTTCGATGAAGTGTGGTTGCAGCTGCCACGCCAGGACAGCCGCGTGCTGTCACGCGAACTGGTCTACACCGGCCTGACCCGCGCCCGCCAGGTACTGCATGTG
Source organism: Stenotrophomonas maltophilia complex sp. Om-AH-Sm3 (assembly GCF_059337855.1). NCBI lineage: Bacteria > Pseudomonadati > Pseudomonadota > Gammaproteobacteria > Lysobacterales > Lysobacteraceae > Stenotrophomonas > Stenotrophomonas maltophilia complex sp. Om-AH-Sm3. Next base: position 82,525 of record NZ_JBYBLQ010000014.1, read on the forward strand.
GCCGGCAGCGCCGACGTGCTGCAGGCCGCGTTGAAGCGGCACGCCAGCCGCTTGGGCGGCCTGGCCTGGCGGTTGGGTGCGGAAGACGTGGTTGAAGCACCAACGCGTGTCGAACAGCCCACGGTGCAGGGCACCTTGTTCTGAATCGGGGTCGGATCCCGTTCCCATCGGGAACGGGCTCTGACCCCATCGCCCCGATGTCGCATTTGCCCTTTGATGACGCCGCCGGCGCTACCTATCCTGCGTTGCTACCCCAAGACACAGGAACCGGCGCATGGCCCTTATCGCTCTGGATGACCCACGCTGGGCCGAACTGCAGCACGCCTACGGGGCTGCGGATGACATTCCGGAGCTGCTGGCCAATATAAGTATCCCGAAAAACGAAAGATCCGAAGACGATCCGATTGAGGACACCTGGCACGAGCTGTGGAGCAGCCTGTGCCATCAAGGGGACGTCTACAGCGCTTCGTTTGCGGCTGTGCCGCATATCGTGAACGCACTTCTGCTTCAGCCAAAGCCACTCACATTTGACTTCGTTGGATTGCCAATCAGCATCGAGATGGAGAGGCGGGAGGCGGGTATCGCGCTTCCTGATATCGCTGAACCCGAGTACTCCGAGGCGCTTCACCGGCTTGCGAAGTTCGCTGGTAGCGTCGTAATGGAGAAGCACGATTTCAGCACTAGTACGTGTCTGCTGACGGCGCTGGCACTGGAGCACGGAAATGCTGCGGCAGCGTGGGTGCTGGCGTTTGTGGTATCCGGTGAAAGAGACGAAATGGAAGAAGCGATGGAGCTTTTCCGGAATCGATGAAACCTCCAGTCACGTCCGGAATCGCTAGCCAATAGCAGTCGAGCATGGCTCGACTCTACAAAAGCGTACTTCGATCATTCCGACGTTCATCCACGCATGGCGTGGATCTACTGCAGACCGCAGGAAACTGTCGAAGGCGGGGTGGGTCCGGTTGAGGGGGTGTGAGCGGCATGGATGCCGCGACCAAGCCCCCATGGATGGGTTTACGGCGTCCCCCTCAACCGGACCTACCCCGCCATCCCACGGAATGCCAGCCTTTGACGTTGCCGTTGAAGTTGATTCGGCAGGTGCAGGGCGCAGCCCTGCCGCCACACCTATTCCGCGATCAACACCAACCCATCCGGGAACACGATCGCCGCTTCATCCGCACTCACGTCGAAGAAGCCCACGCCGTGCTTCTCGGCCAGATCCTGCACCCGCCCGTGCGCGCGCTCGGCCACCGAGTAGGCGAACGCGCCGTAGATCACCTGCCGGCCGATGCTGTACTCGGTCACCTCGGCGCGGTCGTCATCGTCGTTGCTCAGTGGTCCGTTCAACGGCGGGAATTCCTGCGCCATCTCCGTAAACCACGCTTGCAGCGCCGGGCTGCTGACGGCCGGGTCGTCGTACTCGTGGCGCTCGTTCCACTGCGTCTGCTTTTCGAACCAGGCGATGAAGGCTGCCGCCTCGCGTGGGGCGGTGCTGGCCTCGAACACCATCATGTCGTAACTCATTGGAGCTTCCTGTGCAGAGCGGGGTCAGAGCCTTCGCCCGCAGCGAAGGATCCGACCCCGGCAACGGGGTCTGTGGACGCACAGGGTATCGCGCTACGGCTGCGTCGCCGCGTCCATGGCCAGGCCCGGCGCCAACGCCTTGGCCTCCGGGAACAGCGCGAAGCGCAGGCCGATCAGGCCCATCAGCGCCTCGTCGCGGGCCTTGCACGCCGCCACGCTGCCAACCCGGCCCAGCGAGGTATCCAACCGCTCGCGCAGCGCCTGGTCTGCAGCAATCGGCTTGCGCGCCGCGATCTGCCGCCGGTAGTGCCCAGCGATCTCTTCCAGGATGTGCTCGACGGCTTCGCGGCTGCGCTCGGGCAGTTCCAGCCGTGCACGACGCAGCTGCAGGATGTTCAGGCCGATGCGCGCCTCGTTGAGCATGTCCACGGAGGCGATGTCGCTGCCCTCCGGCGTCGCTGCCAGGCGCGGTGCGAGCAGGCCCAACAGGTCGAGCATGCGTGCGGCGAAGCGTTGCCGATCCTGCTGGCCACGTCCTTCGGCGGCTTCGGCCAGCGTGGTCCAGCCCTGCCGCACCAGCCGGCGCGCGGTCCACTCGGCACCCACCGAACGGAACAGGCGGGTCATCACCACTGCAAAGCCAATGCCGATGAACATCGCGATCGACGAATTGAGGAAGGTCTGGATGTTGGCGCTGTAGGTGTTCTGAAGGCTCAGCAACGCAGCCAGATTGACTGTCAGCGGCAGCGCGAACAGCGCACTCTTGGGATGATGCAGCAGCAGTCCCAGCGGCAGGAAGGCCACCGCCAGCACAAGCGCCAGCAGGCCGAAGTCGTGCACGGCTGGGAACACGCCGAACAGGTACACGCCCGCCACTACCGAGGCGACCATCGCCCACACCAGGAACTGCACCATGCTGGGGGCCGGATCGTCCTGTGCGGCGAAAAATGCGGCCGTCACCGCCGCCATCATCGCGCCGTTGCCGCCGCCTTCCCAGCCCAGCGCGATCCACAGCACGCAGTAGCTCATCAGCGCTACGCCGGCACTGAGCGCGGAGAACAGCGCCATGCCGTAGTCGACGTGCTTGTCGGCGGCCACGCGTTCGGTGCGGATGCGGTAGTGCGCGCGATCCAACGGCGCCGTGCCCTGGTCGATCGCGTGCTGCAGGGTGCGGCAGTCCTGCCACAGGTCCACCAGTTCTTCCAGGCGCAGCAGCAGGCTGGCCAGCTGCAGGTGCTGCAGGTCGCGGTCCACTTGCGGCTTCAGCGCGCTGATGCGCGCGCGCAGCCGCGCGTACTCGCTGGCGTTGGTCGGGCCATCCAGCCACTCGCGGATGTCGTCGACCAGCGCCGGCAGCCCATCCGGCAGGGCCTGCCCATCGCTGCGCAGCGCGCTCAGGCGATCGGCGATCGACGACAACACCGGCAACAGCAACAGCATGCGCTCGCGCAGCCGCTCCATCGACACCGCAGACCCGGCATGGCGTGGATCGTCGCGGCGCAGGAACTCGATCAGTGCCTCGAACTGCACCAGGTCGGCAGCCAGCCGGTTGCGCGGCGCATGCGCGCGGCCACGCTCAAGGATCTGCCGGCACCACTGCGCAGCGTCCTCCATCCAGTTGCCGATCCGGGCGCGCAGCATCGGCCGCACCGACGCCGGGAACAGCAGCGAGGCGAACAGCACCGCCACCACCGTGCCGAGGATGATCTCCTCGCTGCGCGCCACCACGGTGTCGAAGATGGTCTCCGGCGAAGTTACCGCCGGGAAGCCGATGAAGGCGGTGGTGTAGCCGGCCAGCAGGAACGCGTAGCCGCGAGGGCCGCGATTGAGCAGGGCCATGAACAGGCAACCGGCCAGCCAGATCGACATCGCCGCACTCAGCACCAGCGGGGTTTCCACCAGCGCCGGCAGTACCAGCAGCGTGGCCAGCCCGGCCACCAGGGTGCCGACAATGCGGTACACGCCCTTGGCGCGGGTCGGGCCCAGCAGCGGCTGGCTGACGATGTACACCGTGCCCATCGCCCAGTATGGGCGCGACAGGTTGCCGGCCATGGCGATGTACAGCGCGGCCACCGCGGCCAGGTAGGTCTTGATCGAGAACAGCCAGGCCTGGCGATCGGTCAGCGCGTTCATGGCTTACTTCGCCGTGGCCTGTGCGGTGGACGGTGCAGCCGGGGCAACCGATGCCTGCCAGCCGCCACCCAGCACCAGGAACAGGTGGATCTGGTCGCGCGAGACCTGCGCTTCGGCGGCGGCCAGGGTGGCGTCGCTGCTGGCCAGGCTGCGGTCGGCATCCAGGCTGGACAGGTAGGGTGTGCGGCCGCCCTGGTAAAGCCGGCGGTTCTGGTCGGCGGCCAGCGCGGCCTGCTCCTGCGCCACGCGCAGCGATTGCAGGCGGCGCAGGTCCTGCGCATAGCGGTCCAGCGCGGTCTGGGTCTCGCGCAGTGCCTGCAGCACGGTGTGGTCGAACTCGGCCAGGGCCGCGTCGGCACCGGCTTCGGCGGCGTGGATGCGGGCATGCGTGCCCGAAGAGGGCAGTGTCCACGAGATCAGCGGGCCGATCGACCACTGCTGGGTCATCGGCGTGCCGAAGTCTTCCAGCAGGCCGGCGGCGCCCACTGAGGCACCCAGACGGATGTCCGGATACAGCTCGGCGGTGGCCACGCCAATCCGCGCCGTGGCCGAGGCCAGCTTGCGTTCGGCCTGGCGCACGTCCGGGCGGCGCTGCAGCAGCGCACGGCCATCACCGACCGGCAGCGGCTGCGCCAGGCCGGGCGCGTGCGCGCAGTCGATCACCCCGGCCGGCAGCTGGCCCGGGGTCTGGCCCAGCAGTGCGGCCAGCGAATAGGCCGCGGCCGAACGCTGCGCGCGCAGCGGCGGCAGTGCCGCCTCCAGCAGCGCCACCTGCGCATTGGCCCGGGCCAGTTCCGGCGGCGTGCCGCGGCCGGCGGCGATCAGGCGCTCGGTAACGGTGCGGTTGCGCTGCTGCAGCTGCAGCGAATGCTCGGCCACGTGCAGCTCGTGGTTGGCGTGGCAGATCTCCAGGTAGCTGTCGGCCACGTGCGCGACCACGCTGACCTGGGCCAGGTCACGTGCTGCGGCAACCGACTGTTCGTCGGCTCGCGCCGCTTCGGCGCCGCGCTTGAGCTTGCCGAACAGGTCGAACTGGTAGCTGACCGCGAACTTGCCATCGGCCAGGTTGATCACCGGCAGCTCGTGCTCCTGCAGGAACGATTCGGCCGACAACTGCGCGCGGCTGACGCCGGCCTCGGCCTCGTACTCGAAGCCGCCCGCGTCCAGCGCCTGTTCGTACACGGCGGCAGCGCGGCGCAGGTGCGCATCGGCGGCCTTCAGTTCCACGTTGTCACGCAGTGCCTGGGTGATCAGCCCGTCCAGCACCGGGTCGTTGTACAGCGACCACCAGCGGTCGGGCAGCGCCTGGTTGGCGGCAATCTGCGGGTTCTGCGTATCGATGAAGGCCGCATTGGCCTGCGGGCGCTTGAACGCCGAACCTTCCGGCAGTGCATAGTCCGGGCCGACGGTTTTGCACGCGGCCAGGCTGGCCAGTGCGACGATCAGGCCGAGACGGGGCAGGGCGGCGTTCACAGGCCCGCCTGTGTCGGCGAAGTGCCGGCCTTGCCGTTGTGCGGATGGCGGCCGGTGTCCACGGTTACCGTGGCGGTGCGCCCGGCGATCAGTTCCACGCCCTTGGGCACTTCGTCGATGGTGATGCGCACCGGGATGCGCTGCGCCAGCCGCACCCAGTCGAAGGCCGGGGTCACGTTCGGCAGCAGGGTGCTGCCGTTGCTGCGGTAGCGGTCCTCGATACCGGCGGCGATGCTCTCGACATGGCCGTGCAGCGGTGCCGATTCGCCCATCAGGCGGATGTCCACGCGCTGCCCCGGCGCCACGCCGCGCAGCCGGGTCTCCTCGAAATAGCCATCGATGCGGAACGAGCCGGTATCCAGCAGCGCCAGCACCGGCTTGCCGGCCACCACGTAATCGCCCACGCGCATCGTGCGGTCACTGACCCGGCCATCGGCTGAGGCGCGCACCTCGGTGCGGCCGAGGTTGAGCTCGGCCAGGTCGACCGCAGCCTGTGCGGTGGCCAGCGCCGCCTGTGCGGCCTGCAGCTTGGCGCGGCGCACCTCGGCGTCCTCGGCGGCGACCAGGTCCTGCAGGCTGCGGTCGCGGCCGATCTCGCGGCGCAGCTGTGCCACCGAGGCCTGGCGCTCGGCCAGGCTGGCCTTGGCCTGCTCCAGCGCGATGCGGTAGCGGGCGCGATCGACGACGAAGAGCAGGTCGCCCTTCTTCACCGACTGGTTGTCGGCCACGTTCACCGTTTCCACCAGCCCGGACACGTCCGGCGCCACCTGCACCACGTCGGCGCCGACGTGGGCGTCGCGGGTCCAGGGTTCATCCATGTAGTAGACCCACAGCTGGCGCAGCACCAGCAGGGCGACGATCACGGCTGCGCTGGTGAGCAGCACCGGCAGGGTCTTCTTCACGATCTTGTTCACGATTGCATCCAACGCAGGAGGTGGAACAGCAGGCCAAGCACGATCCCGTACAGCGCCAGGTTGAACAGCGCCGGGTGCCATACATGGCGGTAGGCGCCGGCACGCTGCAGCAGCGCGTGCAGGCCGCTGTTGACCAGATAGGCCAACACCATCAACCCAAGCAGGGTCGGGACGAACACTCCGTGGAGACTGAATTCACCGGGCATCGGTAGGGGGCGGGGACGAGGTGGGGGAGGGGAGGGACAACGAAACAACAGCAACGGGCAAAAGCCGCTGGCGTGTGCACGGCAGCGGCGGTGTTCGGGGGCAGCGCTCTTACGTGATGCGGTCGGCGGCCTCGGCCAGCAGGCGCCATGCCTTCAGCACGGCGTGCAGTTCATCCATGGAAAGCTCGCCGAACACGTCCTGGCGCAGGCCGATCAACTGATCTTCCAGTTCGCTGACCAGCGCATGGCCCTCGTCGGTCAGCCACAACAGATTGGCGCGGCGGTCGCTGGCGTCGCTCTCGCGGCGGACCAGGCCACTGGCACACAGCTTGTCCAGCAGGCGTACCAGGGAAGGACCCTCCATGCCCAGCTGCTGGGCCAGCGCCACCTGGCGGATGCCACCGCCGGAGCGGCCGATCATCAGCAACGGCATGGTGCAGGCGGTGGAGATGCCATAGCTGCCGAGCCGGCTGTCGGCCAGGCGCTGCCACTGCCGCCCTGCATAAAGCAGGCCGGAGCTGAGCTGCATCTGCAGCACGGTGCGCTCGTCGAGGGGTCGGTCCATAAGAGATAGATAGGATACTACTAATTTCATTCCTATCAATGGGTTTTTCTGAATGGGTGGGTGCGTAGTGAGGAAAGCGTTGCGCCTGCCTGGTGTCGGGTGGGGCAGCGGGCGCCGGACGGTGCAGGACACGCCGTGAACCCCCCTCCGGGGTCCGGCCCAGCCGCTGGCGGCTGTGCGTTCGGGCGCTTGCGAGGCATGCCTCGCAAGCAAAGCGCCCTCACCCTTGGGGGCTCGGCCGCGGCATCGATGCCGCGGACGGTCCTGCCCCGCCCGGCCCCCGCTTCCCTCCCATCACCCCGCGGGCGCGGTGGGTTGGCTCTTTGAAGGCAGGAGCAGCAGCCAAAGCTGTGCGGACCAACGGTCCGCACCTACCACAGCAGTCGCGCAGTCGCGCGGCGCTTCCGAAGCCATGAACCCAAGCTTTTGACCCCGCTTTCGGGCGGTTCGGCCGCGCCCGCAGGAAACCGTCAAGGAGGGGGAGAGGGGCTGCGCAGGACCGTTGGCGCCATGGATGGCGCCATCGAGCCCCCATGGGTGAGGGCGCTTTGCTTGCGAAGCACTGCTTCGCAAGCGCCCGAACGCCCAGCCGCCAGCGGCTGGGCCGGACCGCGGAGCGGGGTTTACGGCGTGTCCTGCGCAGCCCCCTCTCCCCCTCCAAACCGATAGCAACGAGGCGCCGGAAGAACCCCCCGATGAACCGTCCCCACAGGACGACCCACCCCCCGGTCGGGTACGATGCTCGCCCCCCGTTCGGGACGCTGTACGCAATGAGCAAGAACAACGAAAAGGCTGCCCCGCAGGGCGACGTGACCCAGGACCAGGCCGAGGATGCCGTGCGCACCCTGCTGCGCTGGGCCGGTGAGGACCCGTCCCGCGAAGGCCTGCTGGATACCCCCCGCCGTGTCGCCGAAGCCTATGGCGACTGGTTCAGCGGTTACCGCGATGATCCGCGCGCCTACATGGAGCGCACCTTCGAGGAAGTGGCCGGCTATGACGAACTCATCGTCCTGCGCGACATCGAGTACGAAAGCCACTGCGAACACCACATGGCGCCGATCATCGGCCGCGTGCATGTCGGCTACCTGCCGGCCGGCAAGGTGGTGGGCATCAGCAAGCTGGCCCGCGTCGTCGAAGCCTACGCCCGCCGTTTCCAGGTGCAGGAGAAGATGACCGCGCAGATCGCCCAGTGCATCCAGGATGTGCTGCAGCCGATCGGCGTCGGCGTGGTCGTCGAGGGCGCCCACGAATGCATGACCACCCGCGGCATCCACAAGCGCGGCGTCAGCATGGTCACCTCCAAGATGCTGGGCAGCTTCCGCGACGACGCGCGTACCCGCGCCGAGTTCCTGCGCTTCATCGAAGTGGGCGGCAAGCGCTGAGCCGCTTGACCGCACTCCGCCGGCCTCTGCGGGCCGGCATGCCCACGGCTGCCCGCGCGGCCGCCGCGGGCGGCTGCTCGTCCCCGCCAGCCCTCATGACTCCTTTCGCTGCATGAAGCACCGCGAACGCATCTCCCGTTACCGCCATCTGCGCGAACAGCCCCAGTGGAAGCTGCTTGCCGCCGACCACGCCCCGGAAATCATCGGCCTGCTGCAGGGGCTGCTGATGGACGGCGAGCGCACGCTGCCGTCGTCGGTGCTCAACGAGCGCCTGCAGCGTGCGCTGGATCAGCTCAACGGCGACGAACTGTCGCGCGAGCTGCCGCGTACCGCGCAGGCCTATATCGCACACTGGCTGGCCCAGGGCTGGCTGGAACGCCGCCTGCCCGACGGTGCCGACCAGGAGCAGTACGAGCTGTCGACCGCGGCACTGCAGGCGATCCGATTCGCCGACGGCCTCGAGCAGGCCCGTGTGGCCGCCACCGAAAGCCGCCTGGCGCTGGTCATCGAGCAGCTCTCGCAGCTGGCCGCGCAGACCGAATCCGATCCGGACGCCCGCCTGTCGGCGCTGCGCGACGAGCGCGACCGGATCGACGCCGAGATTGCCCGTGTCGGCGCCGGCCGTGTGATCGCGCTGGACGGCAAGCGCGCGCTGGAACGTGCGCGCCAGATCATCGGCCTGGCCGACGAGCTGACCGAGGACTTCCGCCGCGTGCGCGACGACTTCGAGCAGCTCAACCGCGAGTTCCGCGAACGCATCATCGACGACGAGGGCGAGCGCGGCGATGTGCTGTCGCAGCTGTTCGAAGGCGTGGACGTGATTGGCGAAAGTGATGCCGGGCGTAGCTTCCAGGCCTTCTGGCGCCTGCTCAACGACGCCGAGCAGAGCGCCCAGCTCGATGCCGCGCTGGAAGCGGTGCTGGCGCGTGGCTTCGCCCGCCGCCTGGACCGCAACGAACGCAACTTCCTGCGCGGCTTCACCAGCACCATGCTCGAGCGCGGTGGCCAGGTGCACGATGTGCTGCAGAACTTCGCGCGCAGCCTGCGCGGCTTCGTGCAGAGCCGTGGCTATCTGGAACAGCGTCGCCTCAACCAGCTGCTCAAGCAGGCGCAGTCCGAAGCGCTCGCTCTGCGCGACGAGTTCCCCGCACAACGCGGCATCGGCCGCGACCTGCAGCTGACCACCAGCCGCCTGCGCTCGTGGTCGCAATGGAAACTGCACGATCCGCGCAGCGCCCAGGTCGATGGCAACGTCGAATACAACGACGCAGCCGCGATCAGCCTGGAAAGCGTTGGCGATCTGGTCGCTTCGTCCGAAATCGACTTCCGTACCCTGCGCCGCGACCTGCACGACCTGCTCGATGCGCAGCCGCGGCTCAGCATCGCCCAGGCCCTTTCGCAGCGCGAAGCGCCGCAGGGTCTTGGCAGCGTCATCGGCTACCTGTCGCTGGGCACGCGCTTCGGCAACGTGATCGCCGGCGAGCAGGAGCTTGCGCAATGGCGTGGTGGCGACGGCCAGATCCGTCGCGCCCGCATCCCGCTGGTTTGGTTCACCCAGGAGAGACGCCATGAGCTGGCATGAAGATCCCATCGACGCACCGCAGGCCGACGTGGCGGAAGACGCCTACGAGGCCGAGCCGGTGGCGGCCGTGGCGCAGCCCCGCCGTGGTAACGACGTGTACTACCTCGGCGATACCGGGCGCCTGCCGCTGGATGCGCGCCGTGCGCTGTGCCAGCTGCTGATCGGCCCCAGCATCGACCAGCTGCGCCACGCCAAGCTGTGGCCGGCGCTGATCCGCAGCGAGGCGGCCATCCGCTCATCGCTGGCCGACCTGTTCCTGGAACTGGTGCTCGACCGCGACAGTGGCGTGGCGTTCACCCGCCAGGCCGATACCGAAGACGTCGATGCGCCGGTGCTGCTGCGCACCTCCCCGCTGACCTTCATCGACTCGGTGCTGCTGCTGTACCTGCGCCAGCAGCTGGCCGAGGCCGATGCGCGCGGCAACCGCGCGGTGGTCGCCGACGCCGAGATGGCCGAAGCGCTGGCCATCTACGAAAAGAACCTGTCCACCGACCGCGCCGGCTTCAACCGTCGCGTCGCATCGGCGGTGCAGAAGATGAAGGACAACCACATCCTGACCCGCCTCAGCGGCCAGGAAGACCGCCACGAAGTCTCGCCGGCGCTGAAGCTGCTGTTCTCCGCCGAAGACGTGTCCCAGCTTTCGGCGGTCTACCGCCAGCTGCGTGAAACCCCGGCCGCCGAGGCCTGAGAGACCCGACCATCGCATGGCTATCTCCAAGCACACTCCCGCCCTGTTCAACGAAGGCCTGCCGGACCCGCGCCTGCAGCAGTTCCGCATGCGCCGCCTGCAGGTGCACAACTGGGGCACCTTCAACGGCCTGACCGAAGTACCGATCGCCGAACGCGGCTTCCTGTTCGTCGGCCGCTCCGGCTCGGGCAAGTCGACCCTGCTCGATGCCATGTCCGCGCTGCTGACGCCACCGGCCATTGTCGACTTCAACGCCGCTGCGCGTGAAGCCGAGCGCAGTGGCCGCGACCGCAACCTGGTGTCCTACGTGCGCGGCGCGTGGGCCGACCAGCAGGACAGCGGCACCGGCGAAATCGCCACCCAGTACCTGCGCAAGGGCGCGACCTGGACCGCGCTGGTGCTGGAATACCGCGCCGGCGATGGCCGCGTGGTCAGCCTGGTGCGCCTGCTGTGGATCTCCGGCAACGGCACCTCGGCCGGCGATGTGCGCAAGCACTACATGATCGCCGAGCGCCCGTTCGACATCGCCAAGGACCTCGGCGGCTTCGACCTGGACCTGCGCAAGCTGAAGCAGAAGCTGCCCGACCTGCACCACTTCGACACGTTCTCCGGCTACGCAGAGCGTTTCCGCGACCTGCTCGGCATCGACAACGAGATGGCGCTGCGCCTGCTGCACAAGACGCAGTCGGCGAAGAACCTGGGCGACCTCAACGTCTTCCTGCGCGACTTCATGCTCGACACGCCGAAGACCTTCGACGCCGCCGAGCGCCTGGTCAGCGACTTCGCCGAGCTTGATGGCGCGCACCAGGCGGTGGTCACTGCCCGCCGTCAGGTGGAAACCCTGTTGCCGGCGCGCGCCTACTACAACGATCTGAAGGAAATGCACCGCCGTCGTGGCGACGACGAAGCGCTGAAGCTCGGTGTTGACAGCTTCCGCGAAAGCCGGCGCCAGGCGCTGATCGAGGCGCGCCTGCGCGAGATGGATGTGCGTGACCGCGGCCTGCTTGGCGAAGAAGCCCAGCGCCGTGCCGCGCTCGACAACCACACCGAGCGCCTGGCCGAACTGGAGCTGCAGCGCCGCCAGCAGGGCGGTGAGCGCATCGAGGAACTGGAACGCGAACAGGGTCGTGCCGAAGCTGAGCGCGATCGCCGTCAGGCCAAGCGCGAGCAGGCACGCCAGGCGGCGCAGCAGCTGGGGGCCGAACTGCCGGACGACGCCCATGGCTTCGCCGAACTGGTCGAGCGCGCACAGAACGAGCTGCAGGACCGCCAGCGTGCCTCCTCGGCACTGGACGACGCGATCAGTGACCGCCTGGGCGGCAAGCGCGATGACGAGCGCCGCTTCGGCGAGGTCCGTGCCGAACTCGAAGCGATGCAGCGCACGCCCTCCAACATCCCGGCGCCGATGCAGAAGCTGCGCGCGCGACTGGCCGAGGAAACCGGCATCGCCGAGGCGGCACTGCCCTTCGTCGGCGAACTGATCCAGGTCCGCTCGGAAGAGCAGGGCTGGCAGGGTGCCATCGAGCGCGTGCTGGGTGGTTTCGCGCTGTCGCTGCTGGTCGATGACAAGCATTACAACGACGTCGCCGAATGGGTGAACCGTACCCACCTTGGCATGCGCTTCACCTACTACCGCGTGCGCCGCAACGATGATGCATTCGCCCGTGAGCCGTCGGCGAAGTCGCTGCTGCACAAGCTTGAACTGCGCGAGCATGTGTTCGAAAGCTGGCTGCGCCGCGAGCTGGGCAAGCGCTTCGACTACGAATGCGTGGATGCCAAGCAGCTGCGCAACGTCGACCGCGGCATCACCCGCGAAGGCCAGGTCAAGCATCCCGGCGACCGTTTCGAGAAGGACGACCGCAGTGCGGTGGGCGACCGCCGTCGCTGGATCCTCGGCTTCAACAACCACGACAAGGTGGGCGCCTTCGAGCGCGAAGCACAGGAGCTGGCCAAGCGCATCGCCAGCTGCGAGACCGACATCGCGCGCCTGCGCGGGCAGCGTGATCGCGACAACGAACGCCGCCTGGCCTGCCACGAGCTGGTCAGCATCAGCTGGAACGAGATCGACATCGCCGCTCCGCAGCAGCGCCTGAGCGATATCGAAGCCACCCTGCGCGACCTGCGCGAAGGCAACGCCGATCTCGCCAAGCTGGCCAAGCAGATCGACGCCGTGCGCGCCGACATCGAGCAGTCCCGCCGCACCTATGAAGACGTCCGCGTCGAGCGCGGCCAGCTGGTCAAGGAACGTGATCGCCTTGACCGCGCACGCCAGCAGAGCCGCGCACTGGTGCTGCCGAGCCTGGCCCAAGAGCAGGAAGCCGGCCTCGCCGAGCGCCTGCAGGAACAGGGGCCGCTCAGCCTGGAAACGCTCGAAGCGCACATGCGCCAGGTCAGCAACGCGCTGAACGAGCAGTTGTCGTCCTCGCAGCAGGACCTCAACCGCATCGAGAACCAGCTGATCGGCTGCTTCCGTCGCTTCATCCAGCAGTGGCCAGAGGAGTCGGGCGACTTCACCGTGTCGGTGGCCTCGGCCGAGGACTTCCTCGCACGCCTCGAACGGCTGGAACGCGACGGCCTGCCACAGCACGAAGAGCGCTTCTTCGACCTGCTGCAGAACCAGAGCAAGAACAACCTGCTGGCCCTGCAGCGCCACAGCGCAGAGGCCCGCAAGTCGATCGGCCAGCGCCTGGACGAGGTGAACGCCAGCCTGGAGCAGGTGCCGTTCAACCGTGGCACGCTGCTGACCATCGAACTGAGCGACCGCCGCCTGCCGGAGGTCGCTGAGTTCCACCTGCAGCTGCGCGAGGTGCTGTCGCAGCAGCAGACCGAGCAGCGCGAGCTGGCCGAGTCGCAGTTCACCGTGCTGCGCCAGCTGGTCAACCGCCTCGGCTCGCAGGAAGGCGAGGACAAGCGCTGGCGCGAGCTGGTGCTGGACGTGCGCATGCACGTGGAGTTCATCGGCGTCGAGCTGGATGCGGAAACGCGCCAGCAGGTCGAGATCTACCGCAGCGGCGCCGGCAAGTCCGGTGGCCAGCGCCAGAAGCTGGCCACTACCTGCCTGGCGGCTGCGCTGCGCTACCAGCTCGGCGGAGCCGACAGCCAGCTGCCCAGCTACGCCGCGGTCGTGCTCGACGAGGCCTTCGACAAGGCCGACAACGAGTTCACCGCACTGGCAATGAACATCTTCGACAACTTCGGCTTCCAGATGGTGGTTGCCACCCCGCTGAAGTCGGTGATGACGCTGGAACCGTTCATCGGCGGCGCCTGCTTCGTCGAAATCAGCGGCCGCCACGACTCCGGCGTGCTGCTGATCGAGTACGACGAAGAGGGCAAGCGCCTGAAGCTGCCCGAGCGCAGCCGCCAGCAGGCCAACGAACCGGAAGAAGCCGAGGCCTGACCCGGCCGATTGAAGGGGAATGCCGGCCAGCGGCCGGCACTACCATGGGCGGGGTTCGGTAGTGCCGGCCGCTGGCCGGCAACCGCATTCACGCAGCGCGGAACGTATCCCACGCCATCCGCGCGATCAGCACCACCACCAGCCCCACGAACAGCTTGCGGATGAACGGCGTGCCGCCCTTCAGCGCCAGGCGCGTGCCCACCACCGAGCCGATGATGTTGGCTGTGGCCATCGGCAGCGCAAACAACCACAGGATGTTGCCGGTCGGCACGAAGAACGAGATCGCCGCCACGTTGGTCGCCAGGTTCACCACCTTCGACGCCGCCGAGGCGCGCAGGAAATCCAGGCCGAAGAAGCGCACGAACAGGAAGATCAGGAAGCTGCCGGTGCCCGGCCCGAAGAAGCCGTCGTAGAAGCCGATCGCCGCACCGATCGCCAGCGCGATCACCAGTTCGCGGCGGCCGATCTCCTGCGGCCGGTGCAACGCACCGAAGTCCTTCTTCCACAGCGTGTAGGCCAGCATCGCGACCAGCAGCACCAGCACCAGCGGCCGTACAGCATCCTTCGGCAGCAGGCTTACCGCAGTGGCCCCGGCGAAGGAGAAGATGAAGGCCGTGCCGGCCGCGAACAGTACCGGTTTCCACGGGAAGCGCACATTGCGCGCATAGCGCCAGGCAGCCGCACCGGTACCGAACATCGAACTGAACTTGTTGGTACCAAACAGCATCGCCGGCGTCTGCTGCGGCAGCACCGTGAACAGGCCGGGCAGCTGCACCAGGCCACCGCCACCCACGGCGGCATCCACAAGACCGGCGATGAAGGCGATCACCACCAGCCACCACAACTCAGGGGGAACCAGATCCAGCACGGCGATCAATCAAGGTGGGGGCGCGACAGCATACGCCTGTCCTGCTCCAGGTGACTCCCGCCGCGCGTGGATCAATCCCCGCAACCCGGCGACAATGCCGGCATGAGCCGAAAACCCGCTGAGCCCTGCCCCTGTGGCCTTCCCGCCGACTATGCCGCCTGCTGTGGTCGTTTTCATGCCGGTGAAGCCGCGCCCGATGCCGAGCACCTGATGCGTTCGCGCTACAGCGCGTATGTGCGGGGCCTGGCCGACTACCTGCGCCACACCTGGCATCCGGATACGCGTCCGGCCGAGTTGTCGCTGGACGATGCGCCAGGCCAGCGCACCCATTGGCTGGGCCTGACCGTGCACGACCACGCGGTCACCGGCGCAGACAGTGCTGAAGTGCGCTTCACCGCGCGCTACCGCATCGGCGGCGGCAGCGCGGTGAGAATGACCGAGCACAGCCGATTCCGGCGCATCGACGGCCGCTGGTATTACCTCGACGCGGTCTGAGCCCTACGCACTGGATGCAGCCAGCAGGCGCTGGCCGCCGTGCGCGCGGACCTGGTTGCGACCTCCGTCCTTGGCCATGTACAGCGCCTGGTCGGCGGCCTTGAGCACTGCCGTCGGTCGCGGATCCACGCGGCTGTCGGCCAGCCCGATACTGACCGTCACCTGCACCACCTGGCCGGTGCCGCCGCGTCCGCGCTGCTGACGGCCAGCTTCGTCGTCACGGCTGCGGGTGCTGCGGTCGCGCAGTTGCATGCGGGTTTCCTCGATGCTCTGCCGCAGTGCTTCGACGGCCTCGATGCAGGCCGCCGCTGGGCGGTCCAGGAACACCACCGCGAATTCCTCGCCGCCATAGCGGAACGCTCGGCCACCGTCGCCGACACGCGCCAGCCGCGACCCCACCAGGCGCAGCACGTCGTCGCCAGTATCGTGGCCGTGGGTGTCGTTGAACGACTTGAAGTGGTCCACGTCCACCATCGCGATGCTGTAGGTGCCGCGCGCCCGCTGCAGGGTCTCGTTGAACGCCCGCCGCCCGGGCAGGCCGGTCAGCTCATCGCGGAAGGCCATGTGGAAGGATTCCTGCAGCATCGCGCCCAGCATCAGCAGCAGGGCGGCGCTGCTCAGCGCCGGCAGCAGTACCGGCTGCAGGAAGATCCGCGGCAACATCCACCACAGGCACAGCAGGGCCAGCAGCATCGCCGTGTGCAGTGGCCGCGGATGCCGCCACGCCTGCCAGCCCAGCGCTGCGCTCGCCAGCAGGAACAGCAGCGCCGGCAGCTGCGCCAGCGCATTCCAGTCGGCGGGAATCCAGGCCCAGTGACGGCTCGACAGCAGATCGTGCATGCCCTGCGGCTGTTGTGCCGCAAGCAGCAGGAAGATCACCAGGGCCGCGCCGCAGACCACGCTGCGCAGCAGCAGGTCCTGGCGTCGGCGTCCGCGTTCCGGCCACACTGCCAGCCCGGCAAACAGCAGCGGCACCCAGGCCGAGATTGCGTGGAAGCGCAACGGAGTCCAGGCGTCGACATGGCCGCTGCGCAGGTAGCCCCCGACGTCCCGGTGCAGCAGGGCGAACACCACCGCCACGACCAGCAGCAGGCACAACGTGCGTATCTGGTGGTAGAGCAGGGCCAGGCCCGCGCCGAGGCAGGCCAGCAGCCAGGGCAGGATGCGTTGGGCCGGGCTGGCCACATCCTCGGTGCCCAGTGCCATCCACAGCACCAGGACGACCAGCACGGCGGGCAGCACGAACAGGTAATGCGCAGGCTGGCGGAGTGGATGCAGGGGCACGCAGGAAGTCCAGTGCGGTGACGATGCGGCCGCATCACTGCCGTTAGCGGCGTCCTCACCCGCTTCTTGAACACGCGCTTTTTGAAAAGGTATGCCCGCAACCATGTGAATGGGGCAGTGTGCCGCCATGACGTCGCACTCACCGCACTGCGCCGATGCTGTAGGCATGGACAGCGTACCCACCGCCGTCGCTGCCCCGCAGCACGACCTCGCCCACCACTTCGCACATGTGCGTGCCCGCAGCCTGCAGTTGGCCGCACCGCTCAGTGCAGAGGACGCCATGCTGCAGAGCATGGCCGACGCCAGTCCCAGCAAGTGGCACCTGGCCCATACCACCTGGTTCTTCGAACGCTTCGTGCTGGCAGGATTCGCCAGCGCGCCGGCGCATGACCCAGCCTGGGACTATCTTTTCAACAGCTACTACAAAAGCATCGGTCCAGCGCACGCGCGGCCGCAACGCGGTCTGTTGTCGCGGCCCTCGCTGCAGCAGGTGCGCGACTACCGCCAGCAGGTCGATGCACAGGTGCAATCGCGACTGGCGGCGGGTGACCTCGACGCGCAGGCGCTGCACCACCTGCAGTTGGGCCTGCAGCACGAACAGCAGCACCAGGAACTGCTGTTGACCGACATCAAGCATGCGTTCTGGTGCAATCCGTTGCAGCCGGCCTACCGTGAGGACCTGCAGCCTGCCCCCAGCGCTGCCAGTGCGCAGGGCTGGACCGAATCACCCGAACGCATCGTCACCATTGGCGCCGCAGCCTGGCCGCAGCATGCCGCCTTCGCCTACGACAACGAATCGCCGGCGCATCGCGTGCTGCTCCCCGCACACGCACTGGCAGAGCGTCCCGTCAGCAATGGCGAGTACCTCGCCTTCATCGAGGCTGGCGGCTACCGCGAGCCGCGCTGGTGGCTCAGCGAAGGCTGGGCGTTGCGCGAAGCCGAGGGCTGGCAGCACCCGCTGTACTGGGACGATGCCCTGCAGCGCGAGTACACCCTCGGCGGTTGGCGAGAGCTGGACCCGCATGCGCCGGTCTGCCACCTCAGCTATTACGAGGCTGATGCCTGCGCCCGCTGGGCGGGTGCGCGCCTGCCCAGCGAGTTCGAGTGGGAAGCCGCCGCTGCGTCGCAGCCCCTGCGTGGCCATTTTGCCGACGACGATCAGCTGCACCCTCGGGCGGGGCAGGGCAGTGGGCTGCGGCAGCTGTTCGGCGATGTATGGGAATGGACCCACAGCGCGTATGGCGCCTATCCGGGCTTTCGCCCTTTCGCCGGCAACCTCGGTGAATACAACGGCAAGTTCATGTGCGGGCAATGGGTGCTGCGCGGTGGCAGCTGCGCCACGCCGCGTGGCCACGTGCGTGCCAGCTACCGCAACTTCTTCATGCCCCCGGCGCGTTGGCAGTTCTCCGGGCTGCGCCTGGCCAGGGATCTCGCATGAGTACGGTGCAGGACGCGCTGCAGGCGCTGACCGATCTCACTCCCGGCCGCCAGCAGATCCTTGCCGACGTGGTGGCCGGGCTGTTGCGCACGCCCCGCCAGCTGCCATCCAAGTACTTCTACGATGCACGCGGCTCGCGCCTGTTCGAGCAGATCACGCATACGCCCGAGTACTACCCCACGCGCACCGAGCTGGCCCTGCTTTCACGGGTACTGCCGGACATCGCCCGAAGCGTCGGGCCGCACCTGCACGTGGTGGAACTGGGCAGCGGCAGTGGCCGCAAGACCGCGTTGCTGCTGGCCGCCCTGCACGACCCGGTGGCCTACACGCCGATTGAAATCTCACGTGCCGCGCTGCTGTCCAGCATCGACCATCTGGCCCCGGCGCTGCCCGAGGTGGAGATGCTGCCGGTCTGTGCCGACTTTACCCGTCCCGTCGCCGTACCCATGCCCGAACGCGAACCCGCGCGACGGCTGCTGTTCTTCCCGGGCTCCACGCTGGGCAACTTTGAAGGCGAGGACGCGGTCGCGCTGCTGCGCGCGATGCGCCAGACCATGGGGCATGATGGCCTGGCCCTGGTCGGGATCGACCTGCACAAGGACCCGGCGTTGATCGAGGCGGCCTACAACGATGCGCAGGGCGTCACCGCCGCATTCACCCTCAACCTGCTGGCCCGCCTGAACCGCGAGATCGGCAGCGACTTCGATCTCGATGGCTTCCGTCATCGTGCACGCTACAGCACCGCGCGGTTGCGCATCGAGACCGATCTGGTCAGCCAGCGGGCACAGGACGTCCACCTGGATGGCCGCATTTTCCACTTCGCCGCCGGTGAACCCATTCGCGTCGAGTACAGCCACAAGTACACCGAGGACAGCTTCGACGCGCTGTTGCGGCAGGCGGGCCTGCAGGTGGCGCAGCGATGGGATGCCGAAAGCCCCGCCTATGGCCTGCGCCTGCTGCGCCGCGCCTGAGGTGGTGGCCAGCCGGTGCCCCTTCAGGTTCGGCGGCACCGCTGCCCCTAAGATGGCCGTGCAACGGCAACACGGAGGACGCCATGCCTGTTCTGACCACGCTCGGCCTGGCGGCCGCCCTTGCGTCGACCCCGACGCTGCCTGCGGCTTCCGCCGCCAGCACCGATCCGGCGTTCAGCCGCTGCTTGGCGGGCCTGCAGGCCACCGCCGCGACCCAGGGCATCGGCGCCGACCGCTTCAACGAGATCACCGCCGGGCTCACCCCGGACCCCAGCGTGCTCGGCCTGCTCGATGCACAGCCCGAATTCACCACGCCGATCTGGGACTATCTGGCCGCGCTGGTTGATCGCCAGCGCGTCGCTGATGGTCGCGCCCTGCTGCTGCAGCACCGCGACCTGCTCGATCGTGTGTCGGCCCAGTATGGCGTCGATCCGGCCACCATCGTCGCGGTCTGGGGCGTGGAGAGCGACTACGGCCGCGTGTTCGGCAAGCGCCCGCTGCTGCAGTCATTGGCCACGCTGTCGTGCGCCGGCCGCCGCCAACCTTTCTTCCGCGGTGAGCTGCTGGCGCTGCTCAAGCTGATCGACCGCGGCGACCTGCAGGCACAGGGGCTCACCGGCTCCTGGGCCGGTGCCTTCGGGCACACCCAGTTCATGCCCAGCACCTATGCACGCATCGCCGTGGACGGTGATGGCGATGGCCGCCGCGATCTGGTCGGCAGCATTCCCGATGCACTGGCCTCCACCGCCAACTATCTCAAGCGTGCCGGTTGGCGCAGTGGCGAACCATGGGGCATGGAGGTGCGTGTGCCCGCCGGCTTCAACGCCAGCCAGGCCGGCCGCACCCAGCGTCGCGCCCTGGCCGACTGGCGCGCGCAGGGCGTGACCGCGCTGGATGGCAGCGCGTTGGCTCCGGCCAACCTGCCGGCGGATGCGCGCGCCGCCCTGCTGCTGCCGGCCGGCAACAACGGCCCGGCGCTGCTGGTGTTCCGCAACTACGACGCGATCTACAGCTACAACGCTGCCGAAAGCTATGCGCTGGCGATCGCGACGCTTGCTGACCAGCTGCGTGGCGGCACCGGGTTGGCTACCGCCTGGCCGACCGACGATCCAGGCCTGGGCCGCGATGAGCGCCGCCAGCTGCAGACCCTGCTGCTGGCCCGCGGCCACGACATCGGTGCCGCCGACGGCATGATCGGTGCCGCCACGCGTCGCGCGATCCAGGCCGAGCAGCAGCGACTGGGCTGGAGCGAGGTGGACGGCCGCGCAGGCCAGCGCATCCTGCGCACGCTGCAGGAAGAGGCGGCCGCCATCGCACCCGCTGGGCAGAATGCCTTGCCGGCGGCACGTTGACCGCGACATCATCGCCGCGGTCTTCAAGGAGCGTCATCGCATGCAGTCGAATCCGGACATCAGCACCGGCCTGTATCACGGCCTGGAGGCCTGGCAGGTGCGAACCGCCAATGCCACAGCGGTCGTGAGTGTGTTTGGTGGCCAGCTGCTGTCGTTCATTCCCGATGGGCAGCCCGATCTGTTCTGGCTTTCGCCCACGCGCGCCGAGCTGCCCACGCCCATCCGCGGTGGCGTCCCGGTGTGCTGGCCGTGGTTCGGCCGCCAGGGCCAGAGTGCCGATGTACCGGCGCATGGCCTGGTACGTACCGCGCGCTGGGAGCTTCTGCAGGCCACCCAGAGCGATGATGGCGAGGTCGAGCTGCAGTTGGCACCTGCGCCCTGCGCCGATCCCGGCCTGCGCCTGCAGATGCAGCTGCGCATCGGCCGCCAGCTGCGCCAGCAGCTCGTCACCGAGAACACCGGAACCTCGCCGGTGACCTTCACCCAGGCCCTGCACAGCTACTTCCGGGTCGGCGATGCCACTCGTGTCGAGGTCGATGGCCTCGACGGCCTGCAGTACCTGGACAAGTACGAGGACGGCGCGCAGCTGCGCCAGCAGCAGGGGCCCTGGTCGCTGCGTGACCCGCGCGATCCGGGGCGCAGCGACCGCATCTATACCGGTGCCGGCGGCCACTACGTGCTTCGCGATCCCGTCCTGCAGCGGCGGATCGAGATCCGCAGCGAAGGCAGCCAGACCCTGGTGGCCTGGAACCCGGGCATGGAGGCAGCGGCGAAGATGGCCGATGTCGGCGAGGGCTGGCGCGATTACGTGTGCCTGGAAGTGGCCAACGCCGGGCCAGAGCAGATTACGCTTGCACCCGGCGCGCGCCACCAGCTTGTGCAGGTGTTGGCCAGTGAACCGCTGCAGGCCGTGTCGGGAGTTTCAGAGTAGCGATGGGATCGACAGGAATGGATGGCATGCAGGAAGCACAGTGGTGGTACGCCAACAGCAAGCAGAGCGAAGGGCCGGTGGACCTGGCCGGGTTGCGCCGGTTGCAGCAGGACGGCACCGTAACCGCACGCACGCTGCTGTGGCGCGTAGGGATGGCATCGTGGCGGCCACTGGCCGAACTGGATCCTTCGCTGGCGCAGATGGCTCCGAACCCCTCGCCGGTTGAACCGGTGCCGGCGGTCACCGTCAGCGATACCCGGACCGCTGATCCGTCCGACCCCTACCGTGCACCCGCCGCTTCGCCCGTGGCCGCGACCGTACCGGAGCTGGAAGGCGACATCGCCTTGTACGCCGCCGTGGTCGGCGGCAACTTCCCGATCTATCGACAACGCTGGCGGCTGGACCAGGGCATCGCCGAGGGCAACGGCACCTGGCACTGGCCGGCCTTCCTGGTCGGCGTGATCTGGATGGTGTACCGGCGGATGTACCGGCTGGCGGCGATCTGGGCTGGCATGCTGGTGTTCTTCAGTATCGCCGAGGCGTTGCTGGGCGTACCGGAAGGCGTGTCGATGGTCATCACCCTTGCGATCAACGTCACCGCTGCGGTGTATGCCAATCGCTGGTACCTGGCGCATTGCCAGCGTGAGATCGCCCGCGCGCGCGCCTTGGCGGGCGATGACGAGGCACGCCTGCGCAGCGAGCTGTCCAAGCGGGGTGATACCAATGCAGCGGCCGCAGCCATGGTTGCCATCATTGTCGTTGCGGCGATGTTCGTCGGCCAGGCAATGGCAGGCTGAGACCGGAGCAGCTTCAGATTCACCGATGCCTGCCGCTACTGCGGGTTCATCCCGGGCATGGAATCGCCGACATGAATCATCTGGATACCCCGCCGGTTTCTCCGACGGATGACAATCCCTATCTCGCGCCTGCTGCAGAGGTGGACGGTGCGACCGCTCCATCCGACGCGGACGATCTGAACCTCCTCGTGGGGCCCAACGCAGCGCTCTACCGCCAGCGCTGGCACCTGGACAGCCCAGTGCCGAAGCCGCCGCGGCCGTGGCACTGGCCCGCCTTCCTGGTGCCGACCTACTGGCTGCTGCACCGGAAAATGTACCTGGCGGCCATCCTCTTCGAGCTGGTCCTGTTCGGCATCGCGCTGCTGGCGGCCCGTGCCAATCCGTTGCTCATGGTGGTGTTGCTGGCGGTGCCACGGTTTGCCATCGCGATGACCGCCAATACCCTGTACCTGCGCTATTGCACGCGGCTGCTGGGCAAAGTGAAGGCTGCTCACGCCGGGCAGCACCACCGCATCCGTACCGAACTGCAGCGTCGTGGCGGGACCAGCGTCTGGGCGGTGGTGATCGGCATGGCGGCTGTCGGGGTGATCAACACCGTCGCCCGCATGGCGGCCTGACACGTTTGCTCAGGCTGGTGCCCGTGCCCGCAATACCAGCAGGCACAGCGCACCGGCCACCAGCCCCCAGAACGCCGAGCCGATGCCGGCCAGTGAGACGCCCGAGGCGGTGACCAGGAAGGTGACCAGTGCCGCCTCGCGGTCCCGCTCTACCGCCAGCGCACTGGCCAGGCTGTTGCCGATGGTGCCGAACAGGGCGATACCGGCCACGCAGGCCACCAGCTCCTTGGGGAAGGCCGCGAACAGTGCGGCCACCGTGGCGCCGAACAGCCCGACGACAATGTAGAAGGCACCGGCCGCCATCGCCGCGGTATAGCGGCGTGCCGGATCCTCATGTGCATCACGGCCCATGCAGATCGCGGCGGTGATCGCGGCCAGGTTCAGCGCGTACGCACCGAACGGCGCCAGTAGTGTATTGACCACACCGATCCAGCCGATCAGCGGTGACACCGGGGCGTCGTAGCCGGATGCGCGCATCACCGCCACGCCGGGAATGTTCTGCGAGGCCATGGTGACCACGAACAGGGGCAGGGCGATGCCGGCCACGGCGGTCCATGACAGGGAGGGCGTCACCCACTGCGGGATCGCCAGCTGCAGATGCACCTGCTGGGCGTGCAGCAGGCCGTGGCTCGCGGCGACGGCGATGCCGACCAGCAACGTGGCGATCACCGCATAGCGCGGGAACAGCCTGCGCCCGGCCAGCCAGGTGGTGAACATCGCCAGTGCCAGCACCAGCTGGGTATTCATGGCCACGAACACATCCAGCCCGAAGCGCAGCAGGACACCGGCCAGCATGCCGGCGGCCAGCGCCATCGGCACCCGTTGCATCAGTCGGGCGAAGATGCCCGAGAAGCCCGCCAGCAAGCTGAGTACGGCGGCCAGCAGGAATGCGCCCGTGGCCTCGGCGAGCGACGCGCCGCCGGCACCCACCACCAGCATCGCCGCGCCCGGCGTCGACCACGCCGTCACCACCGGCACGCGATAGCGCAGTGACAGGCCAATGCAGGTCACGCCCATGCCCAGCCCCAGCGCCCACATCCAGGAGGCGATCTGCGCCTGGTCGGCGCCGACGGCCTGTGCGGCCTGGAACACGATCACGGCTGAGCTGGCGAAGCCGACCAGCACCGTAATGAAGCCAGCGACGATGGCTGGCATCGAAAGATCGCGCCACCATGCGCGCCGCACCTGCATGCTCATTGCTCTGTCTCCACTGTGCATCCCTGCATTGTGCATCCCTGCATTGATAGGGGTTGCGGCGTTGACCGCGCAACGCGCGGGCAACGCCGCAGTGATCTTCGAGCGTACGTCATGCGTGATGTCGCGGTGCTTCTGTCATCACCGTGCAAAAAAAGCCTTGACGAAATCTGCAGGATCTCTAGAATTCGCCCCCTTGCTGCAGCGCATCGCTTCTCCGGAAACGACACGCGAACAGCGACGCCACCACCGACGAACGAGTTGATCGAACGAAGGTGTTGACGGACTCGAAAAGTCCGGCATAATAGGCGGCTCGCAACGACGAAAGGCCGTCGGGCCCAACGACGAAGCAGCATCGGCAACAACGTCCACTCCGGTGAGACGGCCTTGAAAAAAGGTGTTGACGAAGCAGAAAAGCCGGCTATAATGGGCGGCTCGCTACGAAGGAAACTTCGCAGCACACGGGAACGGCGCTGAGGCCACTTCCCCGGATCTTTGAAAGTATGCGCAGGTATCTTGTGAAGGCGCCTGCAGGAAGGATGATTGTCCATCTTGCAGACGTTTGATCAAGCAACTATTAATTGTTTTAAAGCAA